>LKMK01000035.1 GCA_001563805.1 Natrialbaceae archaeon B1-Br10_E2g2 | reverse complement strand
TCGACGCCCGCCTCGACCCGGTTCGAGATCTCTTCGCTCGTCGCGCTCGCCTCGGCGACGAACGCGAACTCGTAAGACGGCGAGTCGGCGAGTGCCCGACACGTGATCCGTTCGAGTTCCTCTCGCGTCGAGCCGTCGACGATCGCGGTATTGATCTCCCGCACCACGGTGTTGACGTGGTCGAGGGCGGAGAGCCGTTCGTGCTGGCGGTCGACCCGCTCGCTTCCCTCACGAACGTGAACTGTCACGCCCGTCTCCGACGGGTGGACGCGTGCCTCGAGCCACGAGTCCGTCGGCTCGTGGAACTCCTCGACGGTCACCGGCTGGCCCCGTTCGAGTGCCCGCTCGTGGGCCCCGTCGAACGGCGAACCGCCGGAGCCGTCGTTCGGCGAGCGATCACGTTCACGGACGTCTTCGCCACCCTCGAGCGCACCACCTTCGAACCCGAACAGGTCGTGAGCGGCCTCGTTCGCGTACGTCAGCCGACACGCTGCGTCGAGGGCGTAGACGGGATCGTCGACGCGCTCGAGCACGTCAGATGGTAGCGACGGCGTCGTCGTCCCGTCCCGAGGTCGGCCGATCGGACCCGTGTCGGCGCTCGGGCAGGTGTCTTCGTCGGCTGGAGCGCGCATACGGGAATCGGGTTCGACCGGATCCCGTTCCTCTCCCATGCTCACCGACACCGAGTGGCTGCGAATAAGCGTACCGGGTAATGGGTGATTTCTCACGAGTTTCCCGTGGCTAACTGAGCCGGCCGCCGGATCGGCTCACTCGTCGTCCGGTGAGCCGTTGTCGCTCGCGTCGATCGCTCGAGCGAGTCGGGCGATCCGCTTGCGATCGCGTTCCGGATCGACCTCGAGTCCGACCGGATTCGAATCGGCGTCGACGTCCGACTCAGGTGGCAGGGTCTCGAGCGGGTGAGTCCCGCCGACGACGCCGAAACTCGTCTCGGTCGGCCAGACGACGACGTGGGCCTCGGCGGCGATCCGCTCGAGGCCGTCCTCTCGATCCGGTGTGAGCGGGTAGGCGGCGTCGAGGACGTACCACTTGCCTGGCGAGCCTGACGGGCTCTCGAAGGCGAGGGTATCCCGGACGCCGCCGACGATCAGCCCCTCCCCTTCGACGGCGTCTACGAATCGGTTTTTCGCCTGCATGGCGGCCATCGAGAGCACGCCGGTCGGGGTGACGCCGACCGCCGGGAGCGGCGGGGAGAACGTCAGGTCCACGACGAACAGCGATCGGAGCGGGAGGTCGGCGTCGACGACCGACGGAGCCGTCGCCGACACGGGTCCGTAGACGGTCGTCTCGGCGGCGATCGAGAGGACGAAGACGCTCCGCTCGTCGGTCAACGTCGTCACGGGACGCCACGAGTTGGCGAACTCGTCGGGCAGGTCGACGGCCATCACGGCGCTGTACGTCATCGACAGGCTTCGGTCTGGCGGTCCCTTCCACCGGGTGCGACTGGCGTCAGTCGGCTCGCAGCCCCTCGAAGTAGATGGCCCGGCGCTCGTCGGCCGCGGGCGTGGTCACGAGCGAGACGCCGACGGTGACGACCAGGCCGACCCCCATTCCGACGAGCCCGGCCGACCAGCCAGCGTAGCTGGTCGGGACGACGGCGACGAACAGACTCGAGAGGTAAAACGCCTGGCTGACCGCGATCCCGGCGGTGATCCCGGCCCGCGTCGTCCGACGCCAGTAGAGCGCGACGAGCACGGGCAACGCGAGCTGGGCGAAGCCGCTGAAGGCCGCGTCGCCGAGTTCGAACAGCGTCGCCGGGTTGTAGAGGCTGGCGACGAAGGCGGCCGTCGCGAAGGCCACGACGCCCCCGCGAGCGAGCAAGTCCTCGCGACGCTCCGAGAGGTCCATCTCGAGGTAGGGGCGGTAGAGGTCCCGGGTGAAGTACGACGAGCCCGACAGCAGCATCGAGTCCGACGATGACATCATCGCCGCCATCGCGCCCGCGATGACGAGGGCAGCGAACCAGGTGGGTGTGAACTCGGCGAGCATCGCAGGCAGGACGTTCTCGCCCTCGGCGATGGTGACGTCGAGGCCGCGAGCCCACGCACCGAGCATGAACGACGGGACGAACAGCAGGACACAGAGGATCGGCCAGAGGGCGAACGACCGCTTCAGGACCGTTTTCGACCCCGCCGCGAAAAACCGCTGGTTCACCTGCGGGAACATCGCCACGCCGAAGCCGATCGTGATCGCCGTCGAGAGCATCCACTGTGGCGTGTAGTGGTCGCTCCCGAGCGCGAGGTGCTGAGCCGCTTCGGCCTCAAGCGCCCCCGTGGCCACGCTCGGCCCGCCGACGACGGCGAGCACCCACACCATCGCGAGCCAGGTCGTCACGAGCATGAACGCCCCCTGGAGGGTGTCCGTCCAGGCGATGCCGCGCATCCCGGCGATCACGACGTAGAGAATCATGAACAGCGTGATCAACCCGGCGCCGACGGCGTAGGGAACGGCGCCCTCGGTCAGCGCCTCGAGTGCGGTGCCGGCGCCGACCTGCTGGAGCATGACGTACGGAAAGAGCCACAGCAGGCTGACCCCCGCGACCAGCCCTCGGAGTCGCCTCGAGCCAAAGCGGTCGCCGAGCATCTCGCCGAGGGTGACGTACGCGTGTTGCTGGCCGAGCAGCCACTGCTTGTAGCCGATCAGGTACCAGAGGATCGCGAAGATGATCCCGTCCATCAGGCCCATGACCAGCACCCACTCCGGCCCCTCGGCGTAGGCGACGTTCGGCCCCGCGAAGAAGGTGAACGCGGACAGCAGCGTCGCGAACGTCGTAAACAACAGGACGACCGTCCCGAAGGTCCGACTCGCGAGGTAGAAGTCCTCCGCCGTCCGTTCGGCCACCCGATAGGCGAGGACGCCGACGAGCAACGCGACGACGAGATAGCCGACGATGATGCCGAGCTGGACCGCGAGGCTCATCGCCCATCACCCGTGTCTCGAGTGTCCTCGGGGCCTCGCCTCTCGTTTCCCGAGCCCACGGCGTCGGGTTCGATTCCGATCCCCCAGCCACGCCGGGCGAACGCCCAGAAGACCACCGACGCGAGGGCCATCCAGCCGACGTGCCACCAGAGCCACAGCGGCAGCCCCGCCACGACCGTGCTATCGCCCCACAGGAACCAGGGTATGGCGAACGTACAGAGCACGAGCGCGACGACGAGCCACCCCCACCGCTCGAGCCGTTGCATACCCGTCGTCGGCACCGACGTGAGTAATGCCTTTCTTTCGACACGCGGTGCTGGTCCGTCACGGGTCGGTGGCGATACCTCGCTGCAGGCCAGCGGTTTCCCAGACTAAAACCGCTCTTTCACGTAGGAAAAGGAGTATAAGTGTCTACAATCGAATGAACGCAACCGACGACATGGCCCGTCTGTTCCCCTTCCGGTCAGAGACGCCCTCCAAGGACGGGGCCCCGCGCGTCGTCGACCTCGAGGGAGAGGACGCCGACGCCGTCTTCGGTGCGCTCTCCTCGACGACGGCACGACGGATCTACGCCCGCCTCGACGACGATCCCGGCACGCCGAGCGACGTCGCCGACGCCATCGACTCCTCGATCCAGAACGTCCGCTATCACCTGGAGAAACTCGAGGACGCCGGACTCGTCGAGGTCGTCGACACCTGGTACTCCTCGCGTGGCAACGAGATGAGCGTCTACGCGACGACCGACGGCCCGCTGATCGTCACCAGCGACGAGTCGACGGGCTCACAGCTCAAAGCGGCCATCTCGCGGCTGATCGGCGCCATCGGCGCGCTCGCCGGCGGGAGTCTCATGGTCCAGTACGGCCTCACGCGCTGGCTCGAGCCCGGTGTCCCCGCGGGGACCGAAGATGCCGCCCCGCCGTCGGGTGACGAGGCCGAACGGGATGTCGCGGACGAACCGGACGAGACAGCCGACGAGGAACCGACGGACGACACGGCCGACGAGGAACCGACGGACGACGCAGACGAGGACGTGGGCATCACGGAGACCGACGACGACGCGGCGGAGCCGGACGACGAGGTCGAGGACGAACCCGAAGCGGACGTGGCCGAAGACGACACACCGGAAGACGACGCGCCCGAAGAAGACGCCGAGGAGCCGCCAGCCGACGAGGACCTGGACGCCGAGCCGGTGGCCGACGACGCCGAGCCTGACGTCGTCGCCGACGGCGGCGCCGAAGCGGCGGAGGCCGTCTTCTCGACCGTTCCGCCGGGACTGCTCTTCTTCCTCGGTGGCCTGGTGGTTCTCCTCGCCGTTACGGCGTACTGGTACTGGTCCCGCCCGGCGTACTGACAGTGGTCTCGCCCGGCGTACTGACGCCCGTCTACCCCAGCGTGTCGATACTGTCGGACAGACCCGTCTGGAGACGTCGCCGTGCCAGTCCCCTGACGTCGCTTCGGTGACTTCCCGCCGACGGTATGACCATTGCTGTCGTTCTCCGTTCGTTCTTCCACAGGTCAACAGCTATTTGCCCGTCACGACCCAATTCCTACATAAACCGGTTTCCGTACGCGATTCCCGCGTCACCGGGTCCCTCCCCGGGACAGATCTCCAATGGAAGACACCTCGAAATACCTCATTCACGCGGACGTTACGGCTGACGGGGTCGTCGAGCGGAGCGACGTCGTCGGCGCCATCTTCGGCCAGACCGAAGGTCTCCTCGGCGACGAACTCGACCTCCGCGACCTCCGTCAGTCACAGAAAGTCGGGCGTATCGACGTCGAAATAACCAGCACCAAGGGCCAATCACACGGCCACGTCACCATCGCCACCAGCCTCGATAAGGTCGAGACGGCGACGCTCGCGGCCTCCCTCGAGACGATCACCCGGGTCGGCCCCTGTCGCGCCGACCTCGACGTCCTCGAGATCGAGGACGTTCGGGCAGCAAAGCGCAAGGAGGTCGTTGAGCGGGCGAAAGAGCTCCTCCGGACGGGCTTCGACGACAGCGTCATGTCCTCCGAGGAAATCCTGGCGGAGGTCCGCGAGCACGTCCGCGTCGAGGACATCACCGAGTACGAGGGCCTGCCCGCCGGCCCGCGAGTCACCGACAGCGACGCGATCATCGTCGTCGAAGGCCGTTCTGACGTCCTCACGCTGCTCAAATACGGCATCAAAAACGGCATCGCCGTCGAGGGGACGAACGTCCCCGACTCGGTGGCCGAACTCACCCGTCACCGCACGGTTACCGCCTTCCTCGACGGCGACCGCGGCGGCGACCTCATCCTCGAGGAACTTTCACAGGTCGGTGACGTCGACTACGTCGCGTTCGCACCCGCCGGCGAGTCCGTCGAGGAACTCGACCACCACCAGGTGTTCGCTGCCCTGCGAAATAAAGTACCCTACGACACCGTCTCGGGGCTGAACGAACCCCGCGAGGCCGTCGCCGCGACCGACGGCAGCGCGACGCCGGCGCCCGACCGGTCCCGTTCCGAACCGCTCGGGACACCCGAGATCGACGACGAGTCGCTCGAGCCAACACGCGAGGAGTCCCGACCCCTTCCCACGACCGACTCCGAGTCTCACTCGGCCGCGGACACTACCGCGAGCGTCGACCCGGACGCGACCGACGACGCGGTCGCTCGAGTGGAGCCCGACCCGGCCGAGCCGACGTCGGTGTACGACCACGCGTCCGCGGTCATCAGAGCGGGCACCGATCGCGTTCGCTTTCTCGACGCGGACGCGGAGACGATCGACGAAACCGACGCCAGTGACGCCTACGAGGCGCTCGAGGCGATGTCGGAGCCACCAACCACGGTCGTCCTGGACGGGATCGTGAGCCAGCGCCTACTCGACCTGGCGGCAGACGTCGGTGTCGAACGGATCATCGCCCGCACGCTCGGTCAGTTCACCAAGCGACCGACCGAGCCACGGGTGTACGCGATCACGGAGGTCGCCGAAACGGCCCCCGACGATCGGTAGGTCCCGACCGCTCCGACTTCGAATCGTCCCGGGATCGGACGACGGCCGTCGATCGACGCATAACCCGCCCAGTCGGGACGACAGGCGACTGGCCGTTCCAGAATTCCAATCAGTTATCGCAGACACAGTGATCAATCGTGTGGGTTTGTCGCGCATCGTTGCTCCAAACTGGTGTGAAACCAGAGAGTTGATAGTCGATTGTCCTCGAGTACAGCCTGTAATGTCTCCTCCACCATCGATCGCCCTCGTGTTGCTCGGTCTGTGGGTGCTCGTCATGTTCGGGGCAACGACCGTCGCCGGCTACCACCAGTGGCGGACGACCGACGACCTCGAGACGGTCGGCGTTCCGCGACCCGACGACGGTTCCGATGGCCGAGCGCGGACGTCTCGAGACGCCGTTGCCCCGCCGTCGGACGACTGATCGCCACAGTGGTTGCGGTGTCGTTGGTCGCGGCGTGACGTTCGTATCCGCCGACTCGTTTTCATCCCAGAATAGCGAACGAAAGGACGAGCAACGCACAGATGAGCGCCCCGGAGAGGGTCGCGAGGAAGTTCACGCCCTGGTTCCCGAGCAGTGATCCCTCGAGCGTCGCCCCGAGCAGGCTGTCGACGATCATCCCGGCGAAGCCAGCCGCGACGATGATCGCCGCGCCGAGGGCGTCGACCTCGGGGAAGAGCGCGTAGGAGATGCCGGCGACGACGGCGGCACCGGCCAGCCCGGCGAGTCCGCCCTGCCAGGTGACGCCGCCGTCGGTGCCGGGTTCGACCGGTTCGAACGTCGTGATGAGCCGTGGCGTCTCGAAGATGCTGCCGATCTCGCTCGAGAGCGTATCGCTCATCGCGGTCGAGACGGAGCCGGCGAACGCGAACAGGAACAGTGCGGGGTCGGGATTCCCGGGCAGAAGCGTCGCCGAACTCGCGGCGTAGCCCAGGACGGCCGCGAGCGCGACGGCGGCGTTGCCGAGGACGTTCCCGCTGCCCCGGGCACCGTCGTTGTCCTCGGCGACGCCGAGTTCCTCCTTCCGGTCGTACCGGAACTTCGTCGAGAGGCCGCCGATCGCGAAGAAGGCGATGAGGACGACGAACCAGCCGTAGCCGCCCAGGACGATCGTCACCAGCCCGAGCAGGACGCCGGTCAGCATGCCGGCGACCGACGCCGTCCCCAGTGCGTACGAGGCGAAGCCGAGGGCGACGGTCACGGCGAGCGCGAGGGCGATCTCGGTGGCCCCGATCGCGGGCTCGAGTTCGGCGAGCAGCCACAGCAGAACGCCCACCGAGAGCATGACGATCGGGTCGTCGTAGAGCAACAGGACGTCTCGAAGGAGGGCAGCGAGCAAGGCCCCGCTGGCAGCGAGAAAGAGCACGGAGGGAAGCGCCGTGCCGACGACGCCGTCGGTGAGCCACAGCGAGACGGTCTGTCCGGCGACCGCCGCAGCCGTCGCTGCCAGACAGAACGCCGTCACGACGACCGCCTCGTCGTCGGTCACCGACCGGGCGAGCTGTTCGGCGAGATTGCCGTAGCCGACGAGCAACACGGTCCCGACGAAAACCGCGACCGACAGCGAGGCGGTGACCGCGACGAGGCCGAGCGCGACCCCGGCGAGGACGAACGTGATCAGTCCGTAGAGCCGTCGGTCCTCGTAGTCACCGGGATACGCGAGCAGTTCGAACAGCGGCCCGTCGGTGACGGCGAACGCGCCGAGCAAGGCGACTGCGGCCAGCGTGGCCCCGGTCGCCGGTCCGAACAGCGGAACGGCGAGCGAGAGCGTACAGAGTGCCGCGAAGACGGCGGCTCGCCGAACGGGTGGTGTCACGATACGGGTCTCTTTCTGTGGCGATTACTTGAAGCTTCCCGAACCTCGTCTGCCGACGTTTTCACCGGTTTTAGCGCGTCTTCTGCACCCCTTCGTATCCACGCGCTGCAACGATTGCTCACACCCGTAACCTGTATAGGACGGCGTGAAGTACTCGCGCTCGTGGGATTGTACGAACGGTATCTCGCCCGTCGCATCCGTCGCCACGAGGCCGAGCCGCCCGATCACGTCGCCCTCGTGATCACCGAACGCGACCTCTTAGAGCGTGGCGCCTACGAGACGCTCACCGACTTCTTCGAGTGGGCCTTCGAGTACGCCTCCCGGGTGACCGTCTACGTGAGCGTCCTCGACACCGGCGCCGTCCCGCCGCTGCGCCGCGAACTCGAGTCGATCGACGCCCCGAGAGAGATCGCCGTCCGCGGCCCCGACGACCGGACGCGAGCGGACGCCCCCATCCGCATCGGGATCGGCCTCGGCGGCAAACACGAGCTCACGAGCGCCGTTCGGACCCTCGCCGAACGCGTCGACGACGGGTCGCTCGCGGCGGAGGAGATCGACGGCGAGCGCGTCGAGGAGCACCTCGTCTTTCCGGCCGAACCCGACCTCGTGATCAAGACGGGTGCCGAACGGCTCTCGGATTTCATGATCTGGCAGTCCGTCTACTCGGAACTGTACTTCACGGACGTCAACTGGCGGGACTTCCGCAAGCGGGACTTTCTGCGCGCCGTTCGGGAATACTGTAATCGCTCGCGGCGGTTCGGTCGATAGCCGGTCCCCGTTCGGGACGGCTCTCATACGGATTCCTGTACCGATGTACCGGCGCAACCGCCGCCTCGGTCGCGGTTGCGCCGGAACTGACGTACAGTAACCCGTATCAATCAGCCGCGTGTCCGTTCGAATCGATGCCGTCGGGGTCTCCGGACCGATCGGCGTTCTCGAGGTCGTCGAGTGCACCGCGCTCGCCGGTGGGCAGCGAGTCCCGGAACCGGTCGACCACCGAACGGGCCTCGGGCAGGTCCGCGTCGCCGAGGGCGCCGAGCAGTGCCATCGCGCGACGGGCCCGGGTCCGACGCCAGGACTCCTCGCGGTGTTCGTAGGTTCGGATCCCCCGCAGGAAGTCCGCCTTCGAGAACTCGGGCCAGTACGGCGTACAGAAAAAGACCGCGGCCTCGTTCCCGTTTGCGTGCCAGGGCAGGAAGTTCGAGGTCCGCTCCTCGCCGCCGGGTCGAATAATCAGGTCGACGTCGCGGACCGGCTGGTCGTACAGCCGCCGTTCGATCGTCTCGACGTCGATCTCCTCGACCTCGAGGTCGCCGTGCTCGACCGCGGCGGTGACGTCACGGGCGGCCTCGAGCAGTCGCGAGCGTCCGCCGTAGGCCAGTGCGATGTTGAGCACGAACTGGTCGTACTCGCGGGTGCGGTCCTCGGCGTAGTCGACGGCCGCCTGGACGCGCTCGGGGAGCAGCTCGATCTCGCCGATGGCGCGGATGCCGACCTCGTGTTCGTGGACGCGGTCTGCGTCGGCGAACTCCCGGAGCTTCTCACAGAGGAGGTCGAACAGCTCTTCGTTCTCCTCGTCCGGACGTTCGAAGTTCTCCGTCGAGAACGTATACAGCGTCAGTTCCTCGACGCCGATCTCCTGACACCAGTCGAGGACACGTTCGGTCGTTTCGGCCCCTGCACGGTGTCCGTCCGGCGCGTCGTCCCCCTTGCGGCGGGCGTAGCGTCGGTTCCCGTCCTGGATCACCGCGACGTGTGTCGGTGCTCCGGAGACCTCTCTCGAGAGAACGCCCTCGTAAACTGCGTCGACCCACCGGCGAAACCACCGCTTCATCGGTCGATGGGACGACACCGACGACTATGTGTCTTGCGTCTGACTCTCCGCCAGTGAAACCCATCACAACGGCGATGCCTCCGGAGACGTCGGTCGGCCGACCCGTCGAGCCCCGTCCCCGGGAGACGACGTACGCCCGCCATACGGCGGCTCGAGCGCTCGGCGGAATCGTGACGGCTATCAGTCCGGGCCGTCTGAGTTCGGACAATGGCTGACGTGATCGACGAGGACCTCTATCAGCGAACCAAGGCGTTGCTCGAACCCGGCGAGATCGAACTCAACGGCGCCATCGTCCACACTGACTACGACGGCCAGGAGGACGTCAAGATGATGCAGGCGACGATCGACGTCGGCGACATCATCGCGGAGCATGCCGGCTACGACCCAAAAGACTGCTACGTCTACTCGGGCAACGACGACCCGCAGTTCTCCTCGAACCAGCACCAGGGACTCACCCTCGAGGACGAGGAGTTCGTCTGGGAGTGTCAGCAACTGCTTCGGGAGGGCGGGTTTCACATCGTCATCTACTACGAGGCGAGCGCCGACCAGGAAGCGATTCTCGAGGACATCCGTGACCTCGGCTTCGAGGTAACCGGCGTCGAGGGTGCCTGATCGACACCGTCCGTGCGGGGCCCGGCGATCCGACACCGGCGGGGGACCCCCTTCCGTCCGTTCCGGCCCACTCCACCACTGCTCGCTCCCAGTGGATCGGAACGTGCGGTCCGTTTATATGCTGGGGATACCGACCCCCGAGTATGCGTACGGACGTCGCCCCTCCGAGCCCGGTCGCCCGTCAGCCGCGCTCGGCGACGTCCCGTATCCGCGCGAGTCGCTGGACCGACGATTCGACCGCCGGTCGGTCGGTTCGTCACGCTCGAGTCGGCCGCCGGCGTGACCGCCGACGCGGCGTCTCGACCGACTCGACGCACGGTTTGGACCCACACCCTTCCATGATTCCACTGGTGCACGATTTCACCGACGAAACGGTACTCGTCTTCGGTGGCGGTCCCGTCGGCGCCCGGAAAGCCCGACGGTTCGCCCGCGAAGCCGAGGTGCTCGTCGTCAGCCCCGACTTCACCGACCGGTCGTTCGGCTCGGCGTCGCTCGTCCGGGCCGCACCCGGCCCGGAGACCGTCGCCGACTGGCTCGACCGGACCGACCCGGCGCTGGTCGTCGCTGCGACGGACGACGAATCGATCAACGAGGCTGTCGACGCAGCCGCTCGAGCGCGTGGCGTCCTCGTCAACCGGGCCGACCGGGCCGGCAGCCGGGACGCGGGGAGCGTCGTCGTTCCGGCGACGGTCCGGAACGGTCCCGTCGTCGTGTCCGTCTCGACTGGCGGGCAGGCGCCGGCACTCAGCAAACACCTCCGGGAGAAACTCGAGACGACGATCGACGGAGCCGACGAGATGGCTGCCGTCTGCGCCGAGCTCCGGGCGACGCTCAAGTCCCGAAACGTGGCGCAAACACGCCGACGGGAACTCGTCGGCGACGTCGCCAGCTCGTCGGAAGTTTGGACAGCTTTACGTAGCGGTGCTCCCAACAAGCGACAAGTGATCGAGGACGTGCTGGGGGAGGACCTAACTGCCGAGGGTGATAGACCGTGAGTTCGTCGGGTGTCGTGACCGCGGCGCGTGTCACACACGACTCGGGGTGTGTCGACGACCTCGCGGCGGCGAGCCCGGAGAGTCAATCGGCCGGCGTCGAGGAGCTGCTTTCAGTCTCCGGTATCGAGGAGGCGTACGTCCTCTCGACGTGTAATCGAGTCGAGTGTTACGTCGTCGCGCCGGACAGCTCCGTCGGCCACGTCGCACTCGAGGCGTTCTTCCACTCGACCGACGACGATGCCCTCGTCGTGACCGACCACGACGAGAGCCTGCGCCACCTCTTGCGTGTCGCCGCGGGCCTCGAGTCGGTCGTGCTGGGCGAAGACCAGATCATTGGTCAGGTCCGGACGGCCTACGAGGACGCCCGCAGCGTCGGCGGCATCGGCAACATGCTCGAGGCCGCCGTGACGAAAGCGATCCACGTCGGCGAGCGCGCCCGGACCGAGACGGAGATCAACGAGGGTGTCGTCTCGCTCGGTTCTGCGGCGACGCGACTCGCGAGGGCCGAAGTCGGGGTCGAGGGCGCGACCGCGCTGGTCGTCGGCGCCGGCGAGATGGGACGACTCGCAGCCCGCAGTCTCGCCGACGCGGACGTCGACCAACTGCTCATCGCGAACCGGACCGTCTCGCACGCCGAGCACCTCGCGACGGACCTCGAGGTCGACGCCGAGCCCGTCCCGCTCGAGGCGCTGTCGACGGTCGCGAGCCGTGCCGAGGTCGTCGTCACGGCCACCGGCAGCGAGAACCCGGTCCTCGGCCCCGATCATCTCACGACCGACGGCGGCTCGGACGAGTCGACCGCCGAGGACACGGAACAGGTCGTCGTCGACCTCGGCCAGCCACGCGACGTCTCACCGGACGCCAACTCGCTGTCGTCGGTCGCCGTCTACGACTTAGACGACCTCGAGACGATCACCGAAGAGACCCGCGAACAGCGGGCCGACGCCGCCCGCGAGGTCGAGGCGATGATCGACTTCGAGTTCGAGCTGCTCTGTGACCAGTACAAGCGCTCGCGGGCCGACGAGGTGATCGCCGCGATGTACGGGTCGGCCGAGCGAATGAAACAGCGGGAACTGCAGACGGCCTTTGCACGGCTCGAGGGTGAGTCGTTCTCCGACGAGCAACGCGAAGTCGTCGAGTCGATGGCCGACGCGCTGGTCAACCAGCTGCTCGCGCCGCCGACCAAGAGCCTCCGCGAGGCGGCCGCAGAGGACGACTGGAGCACGATCAACACCGCGTTACAGCTGTTCGATCCGGACCTAGACGAGTCGACCTATGGGTCGGGCGACGAGGGAGGTCGACCCGAACCACAGCTCCAACTGCCGGACGGCGACTGAACCGGTCCGCTGTACCGCTCTATCGGGCCGACCGCAGGAGCTCGCGGCCGGGGTTGACCTACCGGAGTCGATATGAGTTCGGACCGCCCTGCGGCCGACGCTCCTCACAGCGGCACGACGTTTATGGGTGCGATTCGAAAGACCAGCAGTATCACGTTGTTGATCACGAACACGACGTAGAGCGCGACGACCGCGGCGACGAACTGCCGGTCGAGCGGCTCGGAGAGGTAGTGGCCGATCGTGACGACGATGCCGGCGTAGCCGACGGCCGCGAGCGCGACGCCCGGCAGCCCGAACAGCTCGTAGAACATGACCGTGACGGGATTGAGTTCGTCCGCGTACGGGACGACGAAAAAGAGCGTCGCGGCGACGAGGTCGATCGACCACAGCGCAACGAAGGAGGCTCGTAACGGAACCGATCCTGGAGGGTCCAGTTCGAATCGAGAGTGTCGTGTCGTCGTCATCGTCCCGAACGGAGGGCTCACGAGCGGTCAACGGTTACCCTGCGTGGGAAGGTCGTGCGATTGTCTCGCGTACGATCTCGCTTCAGCGAGTCATACAGCGCGGCGCCGGGGGCCTGCCCGTCGCGGCACAACCATTATTTGAACCGCAATCGTTCCACCCGCCATGGGCGAGTTACTCTCAGACGACGATATCGAGGAGCGCCTTCCAGCCGCATGGTCCCGCGAGGACGACGAGATCGTTCGCGTCTACGAGTTCGACGACTACCTCCACGGCGTCAACTTCGCCCAGATGGTCGGCGAAATCGCCGAGTCGCAGTTTCACCACCCAGAGATGATCGTCCGGTACGAGGAAGTCGAGATCCGACTCACCTCCCACGAGGAAGGCGGCATCACCGACGCCGACCTCGAGATGGCCGAACTGCTCGAGTCCGAGCGCACCCAGCGCGAGGGCTGACCGCCACGTCGTGATGGAGGGGCGATACGTCTTCCGCGCCCGGATCAGACTCGAGCCGGACCACGAGGCGGTCTCGATCGAGCCCTCGAGCGCCGAGACGACGGTAACGCTCTTTCGCGAGGCGCCCGAGCCGGGAACCGAGGGGTGGCGCTTCTTCCGGGACACCCTCTGGCGCGGCGAGGCCTCGGACGACGAGTACGTCCGCGGACTCGCCTCGGAGTGGCTCGGTGCGCCCGTCGAGTCCGCCTCGTTTCGCGAACTGCAGGTCGACGCGGCGTACTTCGAGGCGCTGAAGGCCGCCATCGCCGACGACCTCGAGGCGTTCAACGCCGACACCGTCGACGAGGTCCTCTCGAAGTACCTCGGCTCGAGCGTTCGCGTCCGTTCGGACGACTCCGGATAGGGTAAGCCGAAGCCAGCGCTTCGAGACGCCGATCAGTCGTCGTCGAACGTGGTCACCGGTCGCTCGTAGGCGGGTGCCGTCGTCCGGATCGCGTTCGCGACGTGCTGGAGTTCCATCCCGAGGAGCACGACCACGTCGCTGAGCGAGACGATTCCGACGAGGTCCCCGTCGTCGACGACGGGGACGCGACGCAGCCCCTTTTCCGACAGCAGCGCCACCAGATCATAGACGCCGGCGTCCGCGTCGACGGTGACCAGCCGGTCGGGGACGACCTCCAGGATGGGCGTCTCCTCGACGTCGACGTTCTCGTCTAGAACCACCATCGCGAGGTCTCGATCGGTGACGAGTCCGACCGGATCGCCGTCGTCGACGACCACGACGCTGCCGACGGTTTCGCGTTGCATCGTTCGCACGACGTCCGCGATGGACGTCTCTACGGACTCCGTGACGACGACTTCGCGTGCGATGTCGAGGACTGTCATATGCTGCTCGACAGCCCGCTGGCATACAGTCGTTTCGCCGCCTGGTTCGGCTCGCGACTCGAGTCGACTCCGGCCTCGACTGAGAAGGAGCTATGTGTCCGGCGACCCGCTGTACGGCTACGATGCACGGGCGACGACTGGCGACGACCGACGAGATCATCGCGATCGCGAGCCCGGACAGCGACGACCCGGTGGAACGGTTGCGGACGTGGGCAAGGGATCGCGAGATCGGCTTTTCGGCCGTCGGCGTCGGCGACGACGTCGGCGACGTCTACAGGGAGAGTCGGGCGACCCTCGGCGTGACGATCGGCGGCGACGGCACGTTCCTCGAGGGGATCAAGACGTTCGCCCCCCGGGGAATTCCGCTGCTCGGCGTCAACGCGGGGACGCTCTCGTTTCTGGCCCGGGTGGAGATCGAACACCTCGAGGCGGCCTTAGACGAGGTCCTCCGGGGACGGGCGACCGTCGACAGTCGCCAGCAGATCCGGATCGAGGCGCCGGGGCTGCAAGCGACCGGAATCAACGACGTGATGATCCAGCACGTGCCGCCGGAGAACCCGATCGACCGGAAGGTCACCCGGCTCGAGGTGTTCGCCGACGGCGAGTACGTCGGCGAGTTCGAGGGAACCGGGCTCGCGGTGTCGACGCCGACCGGCTCGACCGGTATCTCGCTGTCGGCCGAGGGGCCGGTCCACTACCCCGTGAACAACCACACGCTCCAGATCGTCCCGTTGCACACGCATCGGATGGGGATCCGGCCGCTGGTCGTCGCGCCGACGACGGAACTCCAGATCGTGACCCGTGGCACCGCGAGCGTGCTCGTCGACGGCGGCCGGACCCACACCGTTCTGAGCGAAGGGAGCGTGATCGATCTGACCGGTGCCGACCAGCGCGCTCACGTCGTCCGGACGAGTTACGACGATCCGTTCTTTACGGCGATCACCGACAAACTCGGCTGGGGGGCCCGCGAGGTGGACGACTCCGGGCCGACCGAACTGCTCGCCGGCCGACGGCCCGTGCCCGAGCGAGCGCCGAGCGTCGTCGAGCGAGCGCGCGACATCGCCATCGAAGCGGCCCGAAGCGCCGGCGAACCGCTTCGCGAGCTCCACGGCCAGATCGAGTCCGTCGAGTACAAGACCGACAAGTCGGACATCGTCACCGAGGCGGACCACCAGGCCGACCGCATCATCAAGACCGTTATCCAGAACGAGTTCGCTGATCACAACATCGTCTCCGAGGAGAGCGAGTACGTCGAGGGCGACAGCGAGTACACGTGGGTGATCGACCCGCTCGACGGCACCGGCAACTTCGCCCACGGCAACCCGAACTACTCGGTCTCGATCGCCCTGCTCGACGACGACGTTCCCGTCGTGGGCGTCGTCTACGTCCCCGAAACCGAGGAGATGTTCCACGCCATCGCCGGCGAGGCCGCCTACGAGGGTGACAGCCGAATCGAGACCACGGACCGCGACGCGCTGGACGAAAGCATGCTCCTCTCCGGGTACGACCCGGATGGCTCGTTTCTGGCACACTACTACGAGGCCGCCCGCGGCGTCCGCCGACTCGGTTCGGCCGCGTTGAACCTCTGTTATCTCGCGAGCGGGAGCGCGGACGCCGTCTGGGAGTACGACACCCACCCCTGGGACGTCGCCGCCGGCGTCGTCGTCGCCCGCACCGCCGGCGCGACGATCACAGACGAGACCGGCGAACCCTACACCGTCGAGTTCGACGCCAAGGGCCGCAAAGGGCTGCTCGGCTCGAACGGCTCCCTCCATCCAGCGTTGCTCGAGCACCTCGAACGGGCGGACGCTGGACTGGCCGATGTGGCCGACGACTGATATGGATCGATGTAACGTTTACCAGTGACCCTCCACGGGGCGGCTCTCTGCGGAAAATGACTTCACAGGATCGTATTAGGCCCTCGTCCGTCATCAGTACAGACGCAGGCGGAACTGCCGTCATCCGATCGGCACGGAGGCAGGCGAAACTGTTCGTCGTCCGATCGGCACGGACTCCAGCAACAGACATATACTCCAGAAACCCATACTCATCCGTCCCGATGGATACCGTGGTCGACCCCCGAGCGGACTACGACTTCTGGCTGCTCGACCTGGACGGAACGCTCGTCGACGTCGAGTGGTCGTACACCAGAGAGGTGTTCGATCGGGTCGGCGACCGCCTTGGCCGCGAGTTTAGCGACCGCGAGGCGGACATCATCTGGAACGGTCTGACGGGCTCGCGAGATTACCAGTTGCTCGAGTGGGGCATCGACCCGACGACGTTCTGGGAGGCGTTCCACGCCGAAGAGGACCCGCTGGTCCGGGCCGAACAGACCTACCTCCACGACGACGCCGCGTTCGTCGCCGATCTCGACGTCCCTGTCGGACTCGTGACCCACTGTCAGGAGTTCCTCTGCGAACCGGTCCTCGACACCGTCGGCATCCGCGACTGGTTCGACTCGCGGCTGTGCTGTACCGAGGAGACGGGCTGGAAGCCCGACCCCGGCCCCGTCCAGCAGGTCATGACCGACCTCGGTGTCGGCTACAACGGCCACCAGGGCGTCCTCGCTGGTGACGGCGCGAACGACGTCGGCGCGGCCTGGAACGCCGGTCTCGACGCCATTCACGTCGAGCGCGTGGGCCACGACCGACGCGGCCGGTGTGTGCTCGGCGATTACCGCGTTCGGTCGTTCGACGACCTGCACTGACCGGTCGTTTCTCCCGTTCGATCAATCCGACCGGTAGCCCCGCGGTTCCTCGGTGCCAGCCGGCGGCTCCCTCGATTTCGGACGACCTGTGGTGACCGTCGGCAGCCGCGCGGTGAGGTCGACCGACTCGCTGCCGATGACGGCGAACCCGGCGAAGATCGTCAGGAAGCCGACGATGGCGACCGTCGTGATCGACTCGCCGAGCAACGCGGCCCCGCCGATCGTCGAGACGACCGGGACGACGTAGAACACCAGGTTCGCCCGGATCGCGCCGGTCGAATCCAGCAGGGAGAAGTACGCGACGTACGCCAGAACGCCTGCGATAAGGCTGACGTACGCGAGTGCGAGGATCGCCTCCATCGTCCAGGAGATGGCCGCGGTCGACTCGCCCGCCGCAAACGAGAGGCCGTGCGACAGTGCAGCAGCCAACGGCAGGCCCCAGGCGATGCGTACCGTACTCGAGAGCGTGGGGTTCGACCGACGGATGACCACGGCACCGAACGCGGCGCTGACGGCGCCGCCGAAGAGGATCGCTCGCCCGAGGGCGTC
>LKMK01000214.1 GCA_001563805.1 Natrialbaceae archaeon B1-Br10_E2g2 | reverse complement strand
TTACTCGCGAGCCGGTCGCTGTGCGAGCGAATTAACAATGCCCGTCACCGGCCCACTCTCTCCCGAATGAACGTTCTCGTGCTCACTACGTATGCCGACGCCCCGTTTTTGACCCAGCAGCTCGAGGCCATCGAGGAACGCGGCGTCTCGACGCGGCTGCTGACGGTGCCCGGCCACGTCGCCGCGGGGACCTCTCGCAGCGCCCGTCACTACCTCCAGTTTTTCCCGGAAGTGATCCGCGAGGCCCGGCAGGGCTACGACCTCGTGCACGCTCACTACGGGCTGACCGCGCCGATGGCGCTTGCCCAGCGTCGACTCCCGGTCGTCCTCACGCTCTGGGGAACGGACCTCCAGGGGCCGGGCGGACCGATCGCACGGGCGTGTGCGCCGCTGTGTGACGAGGTCGTCGTGATGACCGACGAGATGGACCGGACCCTGGGGACCGACTGTACGGTGTTACCGTTCGGGATCGATCTCGAGAAGTTCCGGCCTGAACCCCAGCACCAGGCCCGCGAGGCGGTCGGCTGGAGCCACGACGAACACCACGTCCTCTTCCCGTATCCGCCCGAACGGACCGTCAAGAACTATCCACGCGCGAGGGAACTCGTCAACACCGTCGACAACCTGCTCGACCGGCCCGTGAACCTGCAGGTCGTCCACGGGATCGACCACGCGGCCGTCTCGACGTACATGAACGCGGCTGACTGCCTCCTGCTCACCTCAGACCGCGAGGGATCCCCGACGTCGGTCAAGGAGGCGATGGCCTGCAACCTCCCGGTCGTCTCGCTCGACGTCGGCGACGTCCGCACGCGACTCGACGGCGTCGACCCCTCGGTCGTCGCCACCGACGACGCGGGACTCCTCGACGGCCTGCTCGAGGTGCTGGCCCGCGGCGAGCGGTCGAACGGCCGCACGGCCGCCAGGGAGGTGAGCGAGGACGTCGTCGTCGACCGACTGCTCGAGCACTACGACCGGGCGCTCGGCAGAGAGCACGACCGGGATCGCGTGGTCCCGCGAGCGGAGTGAGTCCGTCGGCGGGTGGCGCCGTCCCCGGCAGTGGGAGCCAGCGAATGATTGAACATCGTCTCGTGCGGAGGTGAGCGTATGCGACGCCGTCTCCTCGCCGGCTGTGCGATCGTCGCCGCGGTCGCGACCGTCGGCAGCCTTTATTTCAGCGAAGTCATGCACTTTCCTCCGTGTGAGCTGTGCTGGCACCAGCGCATCCTGATGTATCCGCTCGTGGTCGTCCTCGGCGTCGGCGCGCTCGAGGACCGGCCGGGCGTCTGGAAGACCGGACTCCCGCTGTCGGGACTGGGCGTCCTCCTCGCGGGCTACCACATCGTGGTCCAGACGACCGGTTCCTCGGGCGTGACCTGCGGCGTCGGCGCCGGCTGTGACGCCGTCTACTGGCAGGGGCCCGGCTTCCTGACGATTCCGTGGCTGTCCCTGTTCGCGTTCGCCCTCGTCACGGCCGGACTGCTGGCGCTCGCGAGCCTCGAGCGCCGAACACACTGACTTTCGTCGGCCCCGTCACCCAATCGGAATCCCTTGCGCGAACGGGTACGTATAGGTGCCTCCCGGCCCCACTGTCGCCATGGCACGACTCGAGCGCATTCGCGTCTACCCCGTCAAGAGTCTCGACGGGATCGACCTCGACGCGGTGAGGATCCTCGAGGGTGGGACGCTCGAACGCGACCGGGAGTTCGTCCTCCGCGACGCCGGCGGCGACGCGATCACCGCGAAACGGACTGCGGCGGTGCACGCGTTCGACGCCGATTTCGATCCCCAGACGGCCGAACTCGCGGTCGGTGGTCCCGACGGGGACCGGCGACGGTTCGATCTCGAGGCCGTCGGCGACCGTGAGCGCGCTGCGGCCTGGTTCGGCGACGCACTCGAGACCGACCTCACGATCGAGCGGGATCGCGCGACCGGATACGTCGACCGACCCGAGATGGGGCCGTCGGTGATCAGCACCGCGACGCTCGAGACCGTCGCCGACTGGTTCGACGACCTGACCGTCGCCGGCGTCCGGCGACGCCTTCGGGCGAACCTCGAGGTCTCGGGTGTCCCGGCGTTCTGGGAGGACCGCTTCGTCGGCGAGGGCGCCCCCTCGTTCACCGTCGGCGACGTCACGCTCGAGGGCGTCACGCCGTGTGGCCGCTGTGTCGTCCCCGCGCGCGATCCCGAGACGGGCGAGGCGCTCCCCGAGTTCCGCGAGCGGTTCGTCGAGAAGCGTCGCGAAACCTTCCCCTCGTTCGCGGACGAGTCGGCGTTCGACCACCACTACACGCTGATGCTCATCGCACGGGTTCGTGAGGCAGATCGGGGTTCGACGCTCCGCGTGGGTGACCCCGTCGAGGTCGTAGACGAGTAATCCACGGGCTCCGGCGCTCGCCGGCCCGGCCGGTCGAGCAGCCGGCGCGTAAGAGCGGATTACCCGCGGTATCGTGAGGATACAGGTCGACTCACGCGTAGCTGGCTGGCCGATTTTCGGCTGCTCCCCTCGAGGCGCTGTACCGAACGTTCGGGAGCCACCGTCTAACCCAAGACCGACCCCATTAGCGGTCAGCGACGATCGAGACGAAGTTCTCGAAGAGGCGACGTGCGTTCACGTCGCCGAATCCGTACTCGTCTTCGGTCCAGCCGAAGTCGGCGGCGAGCTGGTCGCGGTGGGCGGCCGTCAGCTCCGGATGGAACTGGACGGTCCACAGCGGGGCTTCGCGGTGGCGAGTGGCAAACGCGTGGTAGTAGTCGGCGCTCGCGAGCACCTCGAGGTCGTCGCCGGGTTCGATCACCACGTCGCCGTGGACGGCGGGGACGACGGGCTCGAGGCCGCGAAAGAGGGGGTCGTCCGCGAGGTCGACCCGAACCGGTCGGCAGTTCTCGTCGACGGCTTCGACCGTGCCGCCGAGCGCCGCGTTGACGAGCTGGTGGCCGAAACAGATCCCGAGCGTCGGAATCTCGCGGTCGACGAGGGTTCGAACGAGGGCCTGCTGGTCGTCGATCCACGGTCGGTCGTCGGCCTCGTAGACGCCCGCGGTCGACCCCGAGAGGACGACCCCGTCGACGTCCTCGAGGTCGGGTCGCTCGCCGGCGGGGTACTCGACCGTCCCCGCGCCTGGAAGGGCTTCGCAGACGGCGTCGCAGTGAAACGTACAGTCGGGGTCGACCTCGTTGCGGACGACGACCAGCGTCGGCTCGGACATCGACTCGGGCTACGTCCTGCCAGGGAAAAACGCTGGCGAACGGGGCGAATTCGTCGCCGACCGGTCGCGACCGACACCCGGTCGGCCGGACGTGCCTGGACGCGTGTCGCTACGTCGACCGCGAGTCGGCGCCGCTCCCTCCGCGCACCACCGCGAGAACGCCCTGTGCGGCCAGTCCGAGTATCGTCCACTTCCAGGCGAGGACGGCGACGCCGAGCAACAGGACGGCACGGGTCCGGCTCCCCCGGTCGAACGATCGCTTCGCCTCTTTCAGCACCGAGAGAACCGTCAGCGACCGGGTCGCCCTCGAGCCGAGCAGTCGTTTCAGTACCATACCTGTCCTTGCGCTGGCGACGTGATAACGACGGCCCCGGATCGCGCAAGGGCTCGCGTCAGTCGTCGTTCAGTGCCGCCCAGGTCTCGTCGTTGTACTCGCGCATGACGGTCTCGCCGCGACTCGGGAGTTCGGCGGGGTCGTGCTCGAGTGCGGGCTGGCCCTCGAGGTCGGGCCAGCCGACGACGACGCGGCCGACCGCGCCGAGGGCCTCGTGGGAGCCACAGAGTCGGCGCGTGTCGACGTAATCGTAGATGCCCTCCTCCTCGAACGTCACCTCGAACTCGTGGCCTTCGCGGACCGTGCCGCTGTCGAACGGCTCGACGCCGTCGGGGATCCGCTGGGGGCCGTACGTCTCCGGATGGTACGCCGTCACGCTGTGGCGCAGCCCCTCGATCTCCCAGCGGACGGTCCCGCCCGGTTCGACGTGGACGATCCCCGGGTCGAACTGGGGACTCGGCCGCATGACGACGGTGACGGTGACGGTCTCGGCTGGATCGCCGAGCGCGCCGCTTCCGCCCGTCGCCTCGTCGGGTGGCTCGTCGTTCGCGTCGGCGCCGTCGCCAGACGCGTCGCTGTCTTCGAGGCAGCCAGCGACGGCGGCCGCCCCCGTTGCTGCTGCAGATGCGAGCACACGACGACGGGTCAGGTGTTTCATGGGTCAGGGAAGGTGGGCTCTCGCCCGGCTGGTGGTCGCCGTGCTGTGCCTACGGATCGGGGTTGAAGATCTCGGGGTCCTCCTCACCTTCGACCATGATCTGGGCGTGCAGGCCCTTGTGGACCAGCCGGCTCAGCGCGTGATCGACCAGGCTGATCGGTCCCGGCACCTCCATCTCCATCTCGCCGATCGCCGTCACGCCGGCGGGGACCGCGCTCCCTTCGATGTACTGGGCCGGCTCGGAGAGGACGTCGCCATCACGGTACCACTGCGACCAGACGTTGCCGATCGGGTGTGGGCCGCTGACCAGGTTTGGACCGCCGTTACACCAGAAGACGCGGACGGTCTCGCCGACCTCCGCGTGTAGCGGGCCGGCCTCGCCCTCTTCGGTGAACCTGCCGAACTCGCCGTTGAACAGGACGTAGTCCGGGTCCTCGTCGGCCGCCGCGTCGAAGTCGAAGGCGTGGTGGCCGTCTTCCCCCGTGTCGCCCTCGAGGTAGAGTTCGTGCTGGCCGAGGTAGAACTCGCGGTCGACCTCGGGGAGGCCGTCCTCGGGTTCGACGAGGATGGTCCCGAACATCCCCAGGCTGATGTGCTGGTCGTGGTTGCCCGGCGCACAGTGGTAGATGTGTGCACCGGGGTATTTCGTCTGGAACTCGATGACTTCCGTCCCCTCACCCGGAGCGATCGTCGTGTCGACCGCGCCGCCGCCGGGGCCGTACACCGCGTGGAAGTCGATGTTGTGGACGTCGTCGTTGAGGTCGTCCGGGACGTCGAACTCGAGGCGGACCGTGTCGCCGACCCGGCAGCGGTAGAACGGGCCGGGGACCTGCCCCTCGAACGTCATGAACAGCGTCGTCACGCCGGGTTCGATCTCCGCGACGTGCTCTTCGGTCTGGATGCGCCACTCGTGAGTCCGTGGCTCGTTCCAGTCGACGGGGTCTGGGATGTCGGTCGGATCGGCCGCGATCGTGTCGACGTCCGGCTCTTCGGCAGGTGGTAACCCCTCGTCGCCGTCGGTTCCGTTGCCGTTCTGGTCGCCATTCGAGTCCTCTTCTGTCGTCTCCTCTGCAGTGTCTCCCTCGAGACAGCCGGCGAGTGCCAGCGCACCGGTCGCCCCCACCGTCTGCAGGAACCGTCGCCGTGGGTTGTTGATCGGGGTCATGGGTCTACGAGAGAACATTGGTTCACGCCTCTAGTGTAATAGCTGGACGGCTCTTTCCGCCTGAGAACGCTTCTGCAGCCGTTCAGCACCGTTCCTCGCCGATGAGAACGTCGCGTCTCGTTCGGGTACGTATTCGGGCCATCTTAAATAATTTATAACCAGGGACGGTCGGCCTCGCGAGCGATCGTCGACTCTCGCGACCGCAAATCGTGTCATGAAGTGACGCGAACGGTCTCGAGGGACGGGCGGGAGCTTTTTCTCGCTCCGGTTTGTTTCGCCGCTCGAGAAGCATGGATCTCGAGTCGATTCCGGGCGTCGGCACGAAGACCGCCCGGGCGCTGGCCGAACTCGACGACCCCGAGCGGGCACTCCGGTCGGGCGACGTCGCCGCGATCGCGCGGGCACCGGGCGTCTCGCAGGGACGGGCCGCACGGATCGC
>LKMK01000213.1 GCA_001563805.1 Natrialbaceae archaeon B1-Br10_E2g2 | reverse complement strand
CCGCGGGGACCTCGACGTCCTCGGCGCCTGCGCTGGCCCGTCCGAGGCTCTGGATCCACGCGTCAGTGAGACTCGGGTCGGGGTCGACGGAGGCGACCTGGTCGACGGGGTCGACCTCGGTGACGATTCCGATCTGTTCTCCGCGGACGTCCATCAGGAACTTCCCTTCGTCTTCGGTCGAGAGCACTGCCATGCTGGCTCGACGTTTGCTCGAGCGCACCGAATCAGTGTGGCCGTCAGTGGCCGGGTGTGACGGGGGCGGAATCACCGACTCGTTCGGTCCGATCGGTAGAGACCAGGGACTATAGTAGCCACTGAAAGTCAGTGCGCACCCGATCGCACGCCGACTGTGCGATCGGTGTGCGAACAGTTTCAGTTGTTACTAAAGAGAAGCGGGCTGGATCGAGCACGTTTATACGACGACGGACCGAGGACCGAATATGAAACGCGTCATAGAAACCGACGATGCGCCCGCCGCCGTCGGTGCGTACAGTCAGGCTGCGACCGACGGCTCGCTGCTCTTTACCGCCGGGCAGATCCCGCTTACGCCCGACGGCGAGTTGCTGGACGACGAACCGATCGAGACACAGACCGAGCAGGCACTCGACAACCTCGTGGCCATCCTCGAGGCCGAAGGCGCCAGCTCCGGGGACGTGCTCAAGGTAACCGTCTTTCTGGACGACATCGACGACTTCGAGGCGATGAACGAGACCTACGCCGACTACTTCGACGACGAGCCGCCGGCCCGAAGCGCCGTCGAAGTCGGCGCGCTCCCCAAAGGCGTCGGCGTCGAGATCGAAGCGATCGCCAGTCGACCGCACGTTCCACCAGCAGGGGAGTGACTCGCGCCTGCGCACGCCGATGAACCCACGTACCAAGTCCGCGCTGCTGTGGGGCGCCGTCGGCGTCATGACGTTCCTGGTGCTCGTCCAGGGCTATGCCCTGGTCGTCGAACCGCTGGTGTCGATCGCACAGGGCGGCGCCCTCGCCGTCCTCGTCGGCACCGCGACGGCAGCGAGTGCGTACGCCGTAGAGCACCGGGTCGCCGCGTGGTCGGCCCGCCGTGCAACGACTGAAACCGAGTCACACGGCGGCGACGGTAAAAGTAAGAGTTAAACGACCCACGCGGCTAGGTTCACTCGAGCCAGGATGGCCGAACGGTAAGGCGCACGCCTGGAAAGCGTGTTCCCTTTCGGGATTCTGGGTTCAAATCCCAGTCCTGGCGTTTTTATTATAGTAGTAAATTTGTGTGAGGAGCGTCCGCGGACAAGGGTTCAAATACCAGTAGGCGACACGAACCCGTGTGTCCACGGGCAACTACCGCCGACGAACGGCGATTACCCGGTTGTCGGTCTCCGAGGAGGACGACGAGCGACTACAGAAGACAGTATCCGCGTGGCTCGAGGGGTGTAACGTCGCCTCGGAACTGGCCTGGGACGTGGCAGACTCCCCGTCGGCGGTACAGCGCCTGACGTACGATCGCGTTCGAGAAGCGACCGGCCTCGGGAGCCAGCACGCGATCCTCGCCGCCAGGCACGTCGCTCGAGCGATCAAATCCGGGATCGAACGGCGACTGCGGGGCCGAAAGGCATCTCGACCCGAGTTCACGTCGCGATCGATGACGTTCGACGCGAGGACGATGACGGTGTTCACCGACCGGAAACAGGTATCACTGACCACGGCGGACGACGGCCCTCGGGTCCGTGCGGACCTCGTGCTCCCCGCGGACGAAGACGGGTACCAGTACCGGTACTTCGATTCGGACGAGTGGGAAGTCACGGAGTCGACACTGCACCACCGCGACGGAGAGTGGTTCCTGCACCTCGGCTTCCGGAAACCCGCCACGGACGAACCGACGATCGAGAACGGAACGGTTCTCGGCGTCGACTTCGGGGTGGCCCAGATCGCCGTCACGAGTACCGCTCGGTTCTTTTCCGCCGGGGAACTGAACCATCGGAGACGAGAGTTCGAACGGGTACGCGCCGACCTGCAGGCCCGTGATACACGAGGTGCACGCCGGACCCTCGAGCGGCTGAGTGGTCGGGAAACCGAGTATGTCAAACACGTTCTCCACCAGGTGGCTAACGGCATCGTCGAGGAAGCGCTCGATCACGAGTGCGACGGCATCGTGCTCGAGGCGCTCGAGGGGATCCGCGAGCGCCTCCCGAAAGCGAACTGGCACTCGACGTGGGCCTTCGACACCCTCCAGGGGTACGTGACGTACAAAGCCGAGGCCGAGGGGCTGTTCGTCGAGACGACCGATCCGAGACACACCAGCCAGCGATGCCCCGAGTGCGGGTTCACCCACGAGGACAACCGCCCCGCTCGCGGCCGGTTCGAGTGCCGGGCCTGCGGGTGCGCCGGACATGCCGACTACGTGGCAGCAAAGAACGTCGCAGCGACGTATCTCCGTCGGGACCGACAGTCGTCCCGGCGGAGGGGCGTCGGTCAATACGCCCTCAAGTCCGGGACGATCACTCCGGTCACCGATCCGACCGTGTCCACGGACGAGTCGAACCCCGACGAAGCGAGAGCTGAGGGCTCGAGCGAACGCGGGTTCGGCAGTTGATATTCCTGTCCTGCGTTCCCGAACGCGAACACGTTTGAATACGCGAGCCATACGTCCGTGCATGTGCGGCCGCTACACCCTCGTCCTCGAGCGCGACGACCTCGAGGAGCGATTCGACGCCCGCGTTTTCGACCCGTTCGCGCCGACGTACAACGCGGCGCCCGGCCAGCGGCTGCCGGTGATCACGAACGAAGCGCCCGAGACGATTCAGCGACTCGAGTGGGGGCTCGTTCCCTCCTGGGCGGACGACGACACCGATGGACTGATCAACGCGCGGGCGGAGACGGTCGCCGAGAAACCGAGCTTCAGGGCGGCCTACGAACGACGTCGATGCCTGGTGCCGGCGGACGGATTCTACGAGTGGGTCGAAACCGACCGCGGAAAACAGCCCCACCGGGTCGCCTTCGAGGACGAGCGACCGTTCGCGATGGCCGGCCTGTGGGAGCGCTGGGAGCCCGAGACGACCCAGACGGGACTCGACGCGTTCGGCGGCGGGGTCGACGGCGCCGGCGACGACGGCCCGCTCGAGACGTTCACCGTCCTCACGACCGAGCCGAACGAGGTCGTCGGAGCGTTACACCACCGGATGGCGGTGATTCTCGAGCCTGCGGACGAACGCCGGTGGCTGACCGGTGACGACCCGCGGGACCTGCTCGAGCCGCATCCGGCCGACGAGATGCGGGCGTATCCGGTGTCGACGGCCGTCAACGATCCATCGAACGACGATCCGTCGCTGCTCGAGCCGGTCGAGTACTGAACCGCTTCTCCAAGTTACTTAAATGTGACGCCGAGGGCTGATCGACAGGGCTGCTGTCAGGACGGTAGCGCACCCCACGGTCGACCCCCGAATACCTCGCACTACGGGGGTTTTGTACGTCCACCGTCGTCCGTGAGCAGTCGAGTCGAAACGCGAAGAGCGAAGTGTTTATGTAGAAGGACAATCAATGAATCGGCTGACTATGAGCCAGCGAATGCAGCAGGGACAGCCGATGATCGTCATGAGCGAAGACTCCCAGCGCGTCAAGGACAAGGACGCGCAGGATTACAATATCGCCGCGGCGCGGGCGGTCGCGGAAGCCGTTCGGTCGACGCTCGGTCCGAAGGGGATGGACAAGATGCTCGTCGACTCGATGGGATCGGTAACGATCACCAACGACGGCGTCACCATCCTCCAGGAGATGGACATCGACAACCCGACGGCCGAGATGATCATCGAGGTCGCCGAGACACAGGAGGACGAAGCAGGCGACGGCACTACGACGGCCGTCGCAGTCACCGGTGAACTCCTCAAAAACGCCGAAGACCTCCTCGAGCAGGACATCCACCCGACGGCGATCATCAAGGGCTTCCACCTCGCTGCCGAGCAGGCTCGCGAAGAGATCGACGACATCGCCGAAGAGATCGACACCGACGACGAGGATCTCCTGCGAAAGACCGCGGAAACCTCGATGACCGGCAAGGGTGCCGAGGTCAACAAAGAACACCTCTCCCAGCTGATCGTCGACGCCGTCCGCGCAGTCACCGTCGAGGACGACGAGGGCGAGAACGTCGTCGACCTCGAGTTCCTCAACGTCGAGACCCAGACCGGCCGCAGCGCCGGCGAATCGGACCTGCTCGAGGGCGGCATCGTGGACAAAGACCCCGTCCACGACAACATGCCCGTCGAGGCCACTGACGCCGACATCCTGCTGCTGAACGACCCGATCGAGGTCGAAGAGACCGACATCGACACCGAAGTCTCGGTCACCGACCCAAGCCAGCTCCAGCAGTTCCTGGACCGCGAAGAGAAGCAGCTCCGCGAGAAGGTCGACCACATCGTCGACCTCGGCGCCGACGTCGTCTTCTGCCAGAAGGGCATCGACGACCTCGCCCAGCACTACCTCGCGAAGGAGGGCATCCTCGCCGTCCGCCGCGCGAAGAAGTCCGACCTCGAGTTCCTCTCGGAGGTCGTCGGCGCGGCGATCGTCTCCGACCTCGAGAGTGCGACCGAGGAAGACCTCGGCTACGGTGACGTCACCCGCGACGACGAGGACGAACTGTTCTACGTCGAGGGAGAGGACGCCCACGGCGTCACCCTCCTGCTGCGTGGCTCGACCGACCACGTCGTCGACGAACTCGAGCGCGGGATCCAGGACGCCCTCGACGTCGTCGCCCAGACCGTCTCCGACGGCCGCGTGCTGGCCGGCGGCGGTGCGATCGAGGTCGAACTCGCCTCGCGCCTGCGTGACTACGCCGACTCCGTCTCCGGCCGCGAACAGCTGGCCGTCGAGGCCTTCGCCGACTCGCTCGAGCTCGTCCCGCGCGTGCTCGCCGAGAACGCCGGCCTCGATTCGATCGACACGCTCGTCGACCTGCGTTCGGCCCACGACGAGGGCGAACTCCGTGCCGGCCTGAACGTCTTCACCGGCGACGTCGAGGACACCTTCGACGCCGGCGTCGTCGAGCCGGCCCACGCCAAAGAGCAGGCCGTCTCCTCGGCTGCGGAAGCCGCGAACCTCGTCCTGAAGATCGACGACATCATCTCCGCCGGCGATCTCTCGACCGACAAGGGCGACGACGAGGAAGGTGGCGCCCCCGGCGGCGGCATGGGCGGCATGGGTGGCGGTATGGGCGGCATGATGTAACGTCGGCCCCACGCCACCACCATCGCAGCCGACCCCTGCGGCGTTCCCGTATCGACACCCGAAACATCGGTTCTCTCTCTTCGATCTCGTCCGATTCTGCGTCAGCTCACCACGTTTGACCGCTCCATCAGGTCTCCACGCTTGACCGCTCGAGGAGTCGACGGGCGCAGCCGGCTGATCACGCACGCTGACTCACTCGAATCCTGATAGGTGTTCGACCTTATGATCGTCCAGCGTGTACGCCGGCCATGGCCTACCAAACGACGCTCGGCTGGTCGCTGTTTTCCTCGGGTATCGTCACGCTGATCTTGAAAGTACTCCCCGGTGACTCGCTGTGGTGGGGACTGCTGTTGCTCGCGCTCGGACTCCTGGTGTTGTACGTCCGATAATCGACAGCGGACGTTCGAAGTGGACCGGCGCCGGGGAGCGACGGCCGACGCGACGGTGAGAAAACGCGCTCCGCCAGCGAGATGAGCTGTGTTGCCGGAGGGCTCCCGATCAGGCGTCCTCGCCGACCTCGAGTTCGAACTGCTGGTTCTCGACGACGGCGTTCAGGACGACGCTGGTGTTCGAGGCCTTGATGTCGGGGTCGGTGAGCAGCGTCTTGATCTGGTCGTTCATCCCGTCGGTATCTT
>LKMK01000212.1 GCA_001563805.1 Natrialbaceae archaeon B1-Br10_E2g2 | reverse complement strand
GGCGTGGCTGCGAGGAGGCGAGACGGAGACGATCGTCGGTGCGGTCTCGATCGCTCACTTCCTCTCGCACGTCTACCTGCTCGCCTATCCGCCGCTGTTTCCGCTGATCGGCGCGGAGTTCAACCTCACGACCACCCAGCTCGGGCTGCTCGTGACAGCGATCTACGTCCCCACACTGATCCTGCAGATCCCGATCGGCGAGGTCGTCGATCGCATCGGCGCCAAGCGAATCCTCGTCGCCGGCCTCGTGGTCACCGCCGTCGGCGTGGCACTGTCCGGCCTCGCGCCGACGTACTGGGCGTTGCTCGCGCTCGCGCTCGTCTCCGGCGTCGGCCAGTCGGTCTTTCACCCCGCCGACTACGCGCTGCTCGAGAGCGTCACCGACGCGACGAACCAGGGGTCGGCGTTCGGGTTGCACACGTTCGGCGGCTTCGCCGGCTTCGCCGCCGCCCCGATCTTGACGGGGACCCTCGGCATCCAGTTCGGCTGGCGCGTCGCGTTGCCGGCCGTCGGCGCGCTCGGGATCGCCTACGCCGTCGTCCTGCTGGTGGCGACGAAGCCGGTGTACCGCCGCCAGATCCTCGAGCGCGACGACACGGCATCGGCCGCGGATCACGACGGTGACGCGACGGGGCTGCGTGCGACCATGCGTGAGCTACTCAGAACTGAACTGCTCGTCGTCAGCGGCTTCTACCTCGTCTCGATGATGGCCATCGTCGCCCTGCAGTCGTTCACGACGGTGTTCGCGATCGAATCGTTCGGGTTCACCGAGTCGGCCGCGAACACCGTGTTGACGGCCTACCTCGTCGGGACGGCGGTCGGCGTCATCGCCGGCGGCCCGTTCGCCGACCGGGCGCCGTTCCAGTACGTCATCGTCGCCGCGTTCGGCCTGGCCGCCGTCGGCATCTGGGTCGCCGTCGTCGCGATCCCTGGCAGTTACGTCGCGGCCCTGGCGGTCTTCGGGGTCGTTGGGTTGCTCATCGGGATGGCCCTTCCCTCGCGGGACAAACTCGCGAACTCCTTCGCTGACGAGGGCTCGACCGGGAAGAGCTTCGGCTTCTTCTTTACGGGGCTCTCGCTCGGCGCCGTGATCAGCCCGGCGGTGATCGGGGCGATCATCGACGCCTCCTCGGCGTCCGTCGCCTTCCTCGTCGTCAGCGGGATCCTCCTCGTCGGAGCCGCGATCGTCGTCGGGCTCGCCCTGTATGCTCGAGCCGAGTCGTAGCCGACACTCGAGGCCGCGTCAGTCGTCGACTGGCTCGAGGTCGTCCTCGTCGTGTCTGAGCACGATGTCCGCTCCGCCTGCGCGCTCGCCCTCGCCGTCACGTCCGCCACCGCCGTCGACCTCGAACGCATCGAGGGAGACGCGGAGTTCGTCGGCCATCTCGGTCAGCGACTGGGCGCCGGCGGCGACGTCGGAGATCGTCGCGGTCTGTTCTTCCGTGGCGGCGGCGACGGTCTCCGTCTCGTCTCTGGTCGCCTCGCTGCTCTCGGTCGCCTCGTCGACCATCGTGACGACGCGCTCGCTCGCACGCGCCTGCTCGTCGGTCGCCTCGTTGATCGACTGGACCCCGTCGTTGGCCCGGTCGACCTGCTCGGTGATCGCCTCGATCGCTTCGATTCCCTCGTCGACGGCGTCCGTCCCGCGGTCGACCTGCTCGCGCATCCGGTCGATCTCGGCGACGGTCTCGTCGACCGAGCCCTGGACCTCGGCGATCAACTTGTCGACCTCCTGGGTCGCCTCGCCCGTCTCCTCGGCCAGCGATTTGACCTCGCTCGCGACCACCGCGAAGCCGTCGCCGCCCTCGGCCGCGCTGGCGGCTTCGATCGAGGCGTTGAGCGCCAGCAGGTTCGTTTGCTCGGCGATGTCGTCGATCAGGTCGACGATCTCGCTGATCTCGCCCATCTCCGCGTCTAGCTGAGCGATCCGGTCCGTGATCTCCTCCGCCCGGTGCTCGAGGCGATCCATCTCCTCGTGAATGTCGCTGGCCGCATCGCCAGCCACGTCGGCCCGCTCGGCGGCCCGACTGGAGACCGACGCGACGTCGTCGGCGGTCGAAGCGATCTCCTCGATCGTCGCCGAGAGGTCGTTCATCTCGCCGTTGACCGTCCGGAAGCGGTCGCTCTGGTCGGCCGTCGCCGTCGCGATCTCCTCGGCCGACCGACTGACCTCCTCGCTTGCGTTCTCGATCTCCGCGACCCGGCCGGTGACGTCAGTACTCACGTGGTCGACGTCCTCGGCGAGCGTCTGGATGTCGACGATCGTCCGCTCTATGTCCTCGAGCATCCCGTTGAACGCCCGGGCGATGGCGGCGAGTGCCTCGTTGTCGACGTTCTCGTCGAGGCGCTGGGTCAGATCGCCCTCGGCAGCCTCGCTCATCACCTGCCCGAACTCGCCCGCTTTGCGCTCGAGGTCCTCGGCCAGCGCCTCGGCCTCGCGGCGGGCCTCGGCTGCTTCGTCCTGGGCGGCCTCGGCTTCCTCCCTCGACGCTTCGACGTCGTCGATATAGCTCTCGAGATCGGTCCGCATCGTCTCGAGCGAGTCGCCGAGTTTCCCGGGCACGTCCCGTTCGAGTACGGGGGCGTCGAACTCCTGGCGGGCGATGGCGTCGGCCTGCTCGGCCGCCGTCTCGAGGTAGCGACGGATGCCGTCGAACGACGTTCGGACCTCCCCGACCTCGTCGATGCGGCCGTCGTCGGCGAGCTCGAGGTCCGTCCGGCCGTCGGAGAGGGCGGTCGCATTCTCGGCGAGGTCGTCCATCGCTCGCGCGCTCGAGCGGCCGATCGTCGCCCCGATGACGAGGAAGCCGGCCAGCGCGATGGCGATCAGGCCGACCAGCGAGGTCGCGACGTCGTCGGTGATCGCGTACGCCTCGTCCTGGGGTGCGTGCGAGACGAGCAGCCAGTCGGTGCCGGGGACGTAGGCGTAGCCGACCGCGAGACCGTCGTCGTCGTACGCGGCCGAACCGGTGATGGCCGTCGAACTGGCCGTCGCGTCGTCGAGGACGCTCCGGTCGGCCCCGTCGCGGTACGGCGAGAGGATCAGGCCGTCGTCGTCAGCGGCCATGACGTCGCCGTCGGCGGTGTCGACGACCTGCGTGTAGCTGCCCTCGATCGGGTCGCTGAACCGTTCCGGGAGCTCGGTGGCGTCGACTTCGACCATCACGGCGGCGTCGTCGGTTCCGTCCACCGGAGCCAGGAAGCCGACGTAGGCCGCCCCGTCGCGTTCGTAGGCGTCGGTGTAGCTCACCTGAACGTTCAGGTCGCCCTCGTAGGGGACCTCCGAGACGGAGCCGGCGGCCGCCCCCTGGTGTAACGCGAGGTCGAGGTCGACGATGTCCGTCCCGAGGGCCGTCTCGTCCGTGCTGTAGACGACCTCGTCCGTCTCGAGGTCGACGTAGTGAATCGCGTGGGCGTCCGTCATCCCCCGACGTTCGGCGTTCAGGACGTCCTCGATCTCCTCGTCGGTTCCCGTCGCCAGTACGTCGTACGACGAGAGCATCAGGGTCATCTGTTCGTGATAGTCGACCCACTCGCCGAGGGCGTCGGCGTCGCCCTCGGCCGTCTGCTCCATCTCCGTGTGCACGTTCGCCGTGAGGTCGTCCGTGATATCGACGTAGAAAAACACCGCCGCACCGACGGTCGCGACGAGAACGAGCAGGACCACGAGTCCAAACTTCGTAAGGTAACTCGATCGAATCCGATCAGGAAGCAATCGTCCAGTTATCGAAGCCATTTCGAAAACGGTTCCTCCAGTACACGATATCGTTTATGGCCTGGAGAAAACACCATGATCGTTCGTTCGGGATCGGTCGGAGGCGGCGATCGATACTGAAACCTTCTTGGAGTGTCGCGCCGCGACTACGGATATGAACGACGGCGACCGCAGCCGCTCGAGGTGGCAGCCGTGACGAGCGTCAAGGAGTTCCGCGTCGACGAGCCGCCGACGGCCGACAGCCTCGGCCGCGGCGCGTTCGTCTTCACCGACGACTACTCGGTGTTCGACTGGGGGAAGATGCCCGATACGATCCCGGAAAAGGGCGCGAGCCTCTGTACGATGGGCGCGTTCAACTTCGAACTGCTCGAGCGTGCGGGGGTCCCCACCCACTACCGCGGCGTGGTCGACGACGGCGAGGTCGTCTCGCTCGCGGACGCGAGCGACCCACCCCGCGAGATGGCGATCGATCTCACGCAGGTTCCCGACCTGCCGAACGACGGCCGGGAGTACGATTACGACCACTACCACGAGGAAGCCGCGGAGAACTACCTGATCCCCCTCGAGATCGTCTTCCGGAACCGCGTCCCCGTCGGCTCGAGCCTGCGCCGGCGGACCGAGCCGGCGGACCACGGCCTCGCGTTCGACGACTGGCCCGACGAGGCGGTCGACCTCGAGGAGCCGATCGTCGAGTTCTCCACGAAGTACGAGGAAGGCGACCGCTACCTCGAACCCGCCGAGGCCGACGCCATCGCCGGCATCGCCTCGATCGAGGCCCTCGAGTCGATCGCCCGCGAGGTCAACCGGATCGTCACCGAGCAGGCCACCTCCGCGGAGCTGGAACACGAAGACGGGAAGATCGAGTGTCTGTACGTCGACGGCGAGATCCGCGTCGCCGACGTCGTCGGGACCTTCGACGAGAACCGCTTTAGCTACGAGGGAGTCCAGCTCTCGAAAGAGGTGTTGCGCCAGTACCACAAGCGCGCCCAGCCCGAGTGGATTCGGGCCGTCGAGGCCGCAAAAGCCGAGGCGAAACGAGAGGACGTCGCCGACTGGAAGGGACTGTGTGACGAACAGCCACAGCCGCTCGAGGAGTCGGTGCTCGAGACGGCCCGTGACATGTACTGTGCAGGTACCAACGCCTACACGGGCGAGGAGTGGTTCGACGCGCCGCCGCTCTCGAGCGCGATCGGTGCGATAAAAGGCCTGTAACCGACGACACGACGCATCGCTGTCGACCCGCCGGTCAGATCGGACGAAGAGACAGGAGCAGATCCACCCTCGAGTGGACCGACCGTTGGTTCGCCCGTCGAAAAGAGTAACCCTCATATGCCGGGACTAACCAGATACTGCTGACTGCAATGAGCCTCACTAGCGTCGTCGCATCGAGTATTGCCCCCTTCGACCCAACGATCGCCATCGCTGGCGTCGCCGGCGTCGCGTTGACGATCTTCGTCGCGATCCTCGCGTTCATCGCCCTCGCTCCGGTCGTCTCCGCGACCTGGAGCGAGCAACTCCACGCGACCCCGAACGGCGGGCCGTCGCTCGAAACCGAGCCCAACGAAGCCGACTGATACGGATCGTTACAACGTTTTACCGGTGATCGCTCCGACGGGGGGGCGATCACCGGTAAAGAATGGTAACAGACCGTATGAGACCGCCCCGAATCGCAGTTCACGCTCCATTCTCCGACCTGATCGAAACCGCCGCCGAGCCACGGCAACGAGCGGATCGCGACTACAGGTCGTACTGGTCGCGGACCAGCCCTGCCAGGCCGCGGTCCTCGAGGACCGCCATCGGCGCGAGCACATCGAGCTGGACGACGCCCGGGAGCCGGCCGATCTGGACGCCGCCGGTGAACGTACACCGCGCCCGCACCTCGCCCTCGGTCATCTCGAGCAGCGTGCCCGCACGGTCGAACGCGTTCTGGGTGGCGTCGTTGATCGTCGCGCCGGAGCCGATGACCTGGATCGGCGCCATCTCCTCGACCATGTCGACGCCGTGGGTTGCGGCGAGCTCGCGGCCGGTCTCGAGTTCCGCGTCGCTGTACGGCCGGCTGATAAAGGGTAGGTCCTCCTCGTTAGGCAGCAGTACCGGTCCGTCGAGCTCGAGGCCCTC
>LKMK01000211.1 GCA_001563805.1 Natrialbaceae archaeon B1-Br10_E2g2 | reverse complement strand
GGCTTCGCCGTCTTCACGAGACTCCTCCGGTGTCTCGCTGTCTTCGTCGGGTTCGACCGCGACGTTACTCGTCGCCTTCGAGCTCTTCGACGATCTCGTCGGCGTCGACGTCGGCGTCCTCGAGTGCCGCCTCGAGGTCGCCACCGCCCATGCCGCCCATCATGCCGCCGAGGCCCATGTCACCCATGCCCTCGATGACTTCCTGGACGACGATGCGATCGACGCCGATCTGGTCGATGATCTGCTGGCCGATCTGCTGTTTGCCCATCATCCACTGCTGGTTCATCGTCATCTGGGGCGAGGCCTCGAGGTAGAGGCTCTCCTTCTCGACGAGTTCGGTCTCGAACTCGGGTTCGGCGTCCACGTCGTCACCGGCGGCTTCGCCGCCTTCTCGAGACTCCTCCGGAGTCTCGCTCTCGTCGGACTCGACGGGAACTTCCTCTTCGACCTCCTCGGTCTCGATCCAGAGTTCGGGCTCGAAGCCGAGGTACATCTCGAAGAGGCCGGCGGCCTGCTCCTCGCGGTCCTCGACGGCGCCGACGATCTCGTACTCGTATTCGACGTCCTCGCCCGCGAGCGGGTGGTTGAAGTCGACGCGGGCACGGCCGCCGATGATCGTGCTGATGTAGCCCTGCTGGCCGTCGATCTGGACGTTCGCACCGGGGTAGCGGTCGTCCTCGTCGATCTTTTCGGCGCTGACGGTCTGGACGTTGTCGGGGTCGTACTCGCCGAAGGCGTCCACGGCCGCGATCGTCACGGTCCCCTCGTCGCCGACCTCGCTGCCGACGACGGCGTCTTCGACGTCGTCGAAGATGTGGCCCTCGCCGAGGACGATCGTCCGCGGCTTGAACTCCTGACCCTGGGCGTCGACGCCTTCTTCCTCGGCGACGTCGGGGTCGGTCGTGTCGACCAGCCGCTCACCCTCGACGGTGTAGGCGGTGTACTCGAGTTCGACGAAGTCGCCGTGCTGGAGTCCGTCCGCTTCCTCCTCGGCGTCTTCGGATTCGTCTTCGACTACTTCTTCTTCGACGTCATCGGCCTGGTCCTCTAGGTCGGCCTCCTGTTCCTCGGTCATACGTGGTACGTCCGCCCGTCTACATTTAAGTACGACGTTTTCGAACGAGAGCGACCGATACTTACCGCCGCCAGTCGTCACCTCGCGCATGTACGAGGTCGAAGTGAAGGTCCCGGCGGACATAGAGCGGATTCGCTCGCGGCTCGAGGCCCTCGAGGCGACGCCACGTGGGCGGGTCGTCCAGGAGGACACCTACTACGACGCGCCACACCGGTCGTTTCCCGAGACGGACGAGGCGTTACGGATTCGTTCGGAGTCACGCCCCGACGGGGGCGATTCGGAGGCTCGAGTCACGTACAAGGGGCCGCTCGTGGACGAGCACTCGAAGAGCCGCGAGGAGTTCGAGACGGCGGTCGGCGACGGGGAGACGATGGCCGCCGTCCTGACGAATCTGGGGTTCGAGCCCGTCGCAACGGTCCGAAAGGCTCGTGAGCGGTTCGCCCTCGAAGGATACACGATCACGCTCGACGACGTCGACGACGTCGGCGAGTACGTCGAGGTCGAGACAGACGTCGACGGCGAGGAAGCGCTCGAGGACGCCCGCGAGGGCGCCTTCGGCGTGCTCGAGCGACTCGAACTCGACCCCGACGACCAGCTTCGGACCTCCTACCTCGAGTTGGTGCTCGACTCGTAAGCGGGGCCGACCCACATTCCGCCCGTCGAGATTACTACGAGGTATTTTCTGACGGATTATGTTTCCGCAAGTTATAGAACCTCGAGTGCTCTATCATCGCCAATGAGCGAACGGAACATCCGCGTCGAGCCGATCGACCGGCAGGCAGTAGAGGACCAGGAAGTCGAAATCGTCGAGCGAAAGGGGATCGGCCATCCGGACTCCATCAGTGACGGCGTCGCCGAAAGCGTCGCCAGCGCCCTCGCTCGGGCCTACATCGACCGCGTCGGGAAAGTGTTGCACTTCAACACCGACGAGACGCAGCTGGTCGCAGGCGAGGCCGCACCCGCGTTCGGTGGCGGCGAGGTCGTCGATCCCATCTACCTGCTTATCGTCGGCCGCGCGACCAAACACTACGAGGGACAGACGATCCCGACCGAACGGATCGCGCTCTCGGCCGCCCGCGAATACCTCGAGGAGACCATCCCGCAACTCGAGTACGGCGAGGACATCATCGTCGACGTGAAACTCGGCGAGGGCAGCGGCGACCTCCAGGACGTCTTCGGCGAGGACGACGAGTCGTCCGGCCCGGTGGGCGTCCCGATGGCCAACGACACCAGCTTCGGCGTCGGCCACGCGCCGCTGACCGAAACCGAACGGATCGTCCTCGAGGCCGAGCGCCGCCTGAACGGCGAGTTCGCCGAGGAAAACCCCTACCTGGGCCCCGACGTGAAGATCATGGGCAAACGCGAAGGCGACGAGATCGACGTCACCGTCGCGGCCGCGATGGTCGACGAGTACGTCGCCGACCTGGACGCCTACGCCGCGGCCGTCGAGTCCGTCCGCGAGTTCGTCGAGGACGTCGCCGCCGAACACACCGATCGCGACGTAACCGTCCACGTCAACACGGCCGACGACTACGACGAGGGCTCGATCTACCTCACCGTTACCGGCACCTCCGCCGAACAGGGCGACGATGGCTCCGTCGGTCGGGGCAACCGCGCCAATGGCCTGATCACGCCCAACCGCTCGATGTCGATGGAGGCCACCAGCGGCAAGAACCCCGTCAACCACATCGGGAAGATCTACAACCTGCTTTCGACACAGATCGCCGAGGAAGTCGTCGCTGAAGTCGACGGCATTCGCGACCTGCGCGTCCGGTTGCTCAGCCAGATCGGCCGCCCGATCGACGAGCCACACGTGGCCGACGTTCACGTCGTCACGGAGGAGGGCGTCGTCCTGGGCGACGTCGAGGCCGAGATCGAAGCGATCGTCGACGCGGAGCTGGCGGACGTCACCGGCATCACCCGCCGCGTGATCGACGGCGAACTCACGACGTTCTAGCTGCCGGCAACGGGCGCTTTCTTGCGGTTCTACGGGCGGAGCGGGCCGAAGCAGCTCGCATCTCGAGCCGGCGAGCGAGCCCGACCGTCGAGGGACCGACCGGCCTGGCCAGGATCCTGAGCGGACGAGCCCCTCGTAATCCCCTTATAGCCCGAGCCGTCTATCACTGGCCATGCACCCCCCGGGAGCCGACACCGTCCTCGTTCGTCACGGGGACCTCAACACCAAGAGCCCCCACGTCAAGCGGCAGATGGAGGGCCTGCTCGTGGAGAACATCGAGGCCCTGCTGGCCGACCGGGAACTCCCCGGCGAGGTCGAACACCGCTGGAATCGGCCGCTGATCCACACGACCGAGGACGCCGTCGCCGCGGCGACCGAGGCCGCGGCCGAGACGTTCGGCGTCGTCTCGGCGAGCGCCTGCCGAACCGTCAGTACCGAGAAAGCGCAGATCCTCGAGGCGCTCGCGGAGACCGCCCGCGCGTGTTATGACAGGGGGACGTTCGCGGTCGACGCCCGCCGAGCGTACCGGGACCTGCCGTACGACAGCGAGGACCTGGCTCGAGAGGGGGGAACCGTCGTCTGGGAGGCCGTCGAAGACACCTTCGAGCCCGAAGTCGACCTCGAGGAGCCCGACCTCACCTTCGGGATCGAGGTTCGCGAGGACGCGACCTTCCTCTATCTCGAACGCGTCTCGGGGCCAGGGGGGCTGCCGCTGGGGACCCAGGAACGGGTGATCGCCCTGATCAGCGGCGGGATCGACTCGCCCGTCGCGGCATACGAGCTGATGCGACGGGGGAGCCCGATCGTCCCGGTGTACGTCGACCTCGGGGCCTACGGGGGGGTCGACCACGAGGCGCGGGCGATGGAGGCCGTGCGGACGCTCTCACAGTATGCGCCGACCGTCGAGATGCCCGTCTACAGGGTCCCGGCCGGTGAGACGGTCGATCTGCTCGTCCGCGAGATGGAGAACGGACGGATGCTCTCGCTGCGACGATTCTTCTTTCGGATCGCGGAGGCGCTGGCGGACCGTATCGACGCCCACGGCATCGTCACCGGCGAGGCCGTCGGCCAGAAGTCGAGTCAGACGATCCAGAACCTCGGCGTGACGAGTCGCGTCACCGACCTGCCGATCCACCGCCCACTGCTCACCTGGGACAAACAGGACATCGTCGCCCAGGCCCGCGAGATCGGTACCTTCTCCGGGGCGACGATCAACGCCGGCTGCAACCGGGTCGCGCCGGACCGCGTCGAGACCAACGCTCGACTCGAGCCGTTGCTCGAGAACGAACCCGACGACCTGTTCGACCGCGCCGCAGCCGCCGCGACGAACGCGGAACTGGTCGACCCCTAGGGCGGGATCCGACGATCCCGAGGCGAAACCACCAATAGGGATTCGCACAGAGCACTCCACAGTGACCCGCGTCTGTCTCATCGGGAACGACGACTGTACCCTCCAGTACGAACTCCTCTCCCGGGAGACCTCGCGCGAAGCGCTGGCGACGTACGACCTCACCCGGCCGTTCGAGAACTCGCTTTCGGTTCGTACCGTCAGCGTCGGCGCTGCCGTCTCCCTGCTGAACGACCTCCAGTGGTATCTCATCCGGTTCGTCGACGAGGCGCTCGTGCTCGAGCCCTCCATCAGCGACGACGAGTGGCTCTCGCGGGCACTGGCTCGCGAATTGCGAAACGGCGACGTCGAGCCCGACGAGACCGCCGAGTTCTGCAAGATCTACGGCCTCGAGCGGGTCGACGCCGCGTCCGAGACGGGCGACTCCGAAGACGGAGCCGACGGCGAAGGAGACACTCGAGACGCTGACGACCCGAACGGGAGCGCCACCGCCGCCTACGCGAGCCACCGGCTCGTCGAACCGCTGTACGTGCGACGGACGGGCGGCGAACTCCCCGCGTACGATCTCCGCGACGTCGACGAGACGCTCGTCGTTCGAGTGACCGAAGACGAGTACACGTGAGGAGAGAAGCGACGCGACCGGTGTCGTCTCAGGACAGCAGTGTCGCCGTGTTCAGTCGAACAGTCCCGTCGAGAGATATCGCTCGCCGCTGTCCCAGAAGACGGTGACGACGAGCGGACAGTCCTCGGCGACTTCGCCGCCGTCGGCCTCGGGCGTCGGAGCCGCGTCGTCGAACGCCCCCGGTACCTCCGGACACTCGAGGTCGGGTTCGGCGATTTCGCGGGCGACGCGTTGAGAGACCAGACTCGTCGCACCGCTCGATTGGCCGACGAGGACGCCCTCCTCGCGGGCGAGACGTCGACACTCGGCTTCTGCATCCTCGAGTCGGACGGTCTCGACGCGGTCGATCAGGTCCAGATCGAGGTTCTCGCTGACGAAGCCCGGACCCATCCCCTGGAAGTCGTCGTTGCCGGCTTCACCGGTCGAGAGCACGGGGTTTCGCGCCGGCTCGACGGCGACGATCTCGACGTCCGGAAACGTCTCGCGGAGCCGTCTGCCGGCCCCCGAGAGCGTGCCACCGGTGCCGACGCCGGCGACGAAGGCGTCGACCTCGCGGTCGCCAACCTGCTCGACGATCTCGGCCCCCGTCGTCCGGTAGTGAGCCGCCGGATTCGCGGGGTTCTCGAACTGGCCGAGCTGGATCGCCCCCTCGGCCTCGAGTTCGTCGGCCCGCTCGCGGGCGTCGGTCACGTCGCCGTCGACGAGCTCGAGGTCGGCGCCGTAGGCCGCCATGATCCGCTGGCGTTCTTCGGATTTGTCCGCCGGCATGACGATCGTCAGATCGTATCCGCGGGCGGCGGCGACCAGCGCCAGCCCGATCCCCGTGTTGCCGCTGGTCGGTT
>LKMK01000210.1 GCA_001563805.1 Natrialbaceae archaeon B1-Br10_E2g2 | reverse complement strand
TGGACGGCGACGAGCCGACCGGTGGGGCCTGGAACTACGACGAGGAGAACCGGGCGGTTCCGCCCGCCGACTGGGACGCCCCGCCGGTCCCGGCGTTCGAGTACGACGCCGTGGTCGAGGAGACGGCCGACTGGGTCGAAAGCGAGTTCGACGCCTGGGGTCGAGCCGACGGCTTCTGCTGGCCCGTCACTCGCCGACAGGCCGCGCTGGCGCTGCGACACTTCCTCGAGCACCGGCTTCCGACGTTCGGCCCGTATCAGGACGCAATGTGCGATGACGACTGGGCGATGAGCCACGCCCTGCTCTCGCCAGCGCTGAACCTCGGCTTGCTTCACCCGCTCGAGGTGATCGAGGCCGTCGAGGAGGCCTACGACACGCGTCCGGAGGTCGGACTGGCCTCCGCGGAAGGCTGCATCCGCCAGCTGCTCGGCTGGCGCGAGTTCGTCCGCCACGTCTACCGTCACTCGATGCCCGAACTGGCGACCGCGAACCGACTCGAGGCCACCCACGACCTCCCCGACGCCTACTGGACGGGCGAGACGTCGATGGCCTGTCTCGGTGGGGCAGTCGACGACGTCCACAGCCGGGGCTACGCCCACCACATCCAGCGGCTGATGGTGCTCGCGAACTTCGCGACGCTGTGGGGCGTCGAACCCCGCCAGCTTAACGAGTGGTTCCACGCGACGTTCGTCGACGCCTACCACTGGGTCACGACCCCGAACGTCGTCGAGATGGGCCAGTACGCCCACGGCGCCTTCGCGACGAAACCGTACGTCTCCTCGGCGAACTACGTCGACAAGATGTCCGACTACTGTGCGGGCTGTCCGTACGACGAGAACGCCGCGACTGGCGAGGGTGCCTGTCCGTTCAACACGCTCTACTGGGAGTTCCTCGCGCGAAACGAGGCCGACCTCCGATCGAATCACCGGATGGCCATGCTCTACTCGCACGTCGACCGCAAGCGTGACGCGGGCGACCTCGAGGCGATTCGCGACCGCGTCACGGAGCTGCGTCGACTCGCCGAGGACGGGGAGCTGTGAACGCTCGCGCGGCTAGCCACCGTCGAGCTCCTCGAACCGGGCCTCGACGTCGATCATCGGGCGTGGATAGTCGACCCCGAGTTCGAGCCCGTATTCGGTGCGCTCGTCCGCCTCGAGTCGCCACGGCCGGTGAGCGTACTCGGGCGGGAGCCCCTCGAGTGCCGGGAGCCACGTCGTCACGTACTCGGCGTCGGGGTCGTAGCGGTCGGCCTGCCAGAGCACGTCGAAGTGGCCGTCGCGCGAGTCGTTGCCGACGCCCGCCTGGTACGCCCAGTTGCCCCAGTTCGACGCGACGTCGTAGTCGACGAGGTGGGTCTCGAAGTGTGCCGCACCCCACCGCCAGTCGACCTCGAGGGCGTCGACCAGAAAGGAGGCGACGTTCTGGCGGCCGCGATTCGAGAGGTAGCCCGTGCGCTCGAGTTCGCGCATGTTCGCGTCGACGAAGGGGACGCCGGTCTCGCCGTCGGCCCACCGACGGAACCGCTCGCGGTCGCGTCGCCAGCGTTTCTCGACGTCTCTGATGCCGGTCTCCGTGAAGAACGCCCCGCCGTGTTTCGCGAACTGGAACTGGAAGAAATCACGCCACAGTAACTCGAAGACGAGCCAGTAGGTATCCTCGTTGGCGACCCGTTCCCGTTCGTAGCGGCGTACTTCGCGGTAGATCCAGCGCGGCGAGAGACAGCCCGCGGCGAGCCACGGCGAGAACTTCGAGGAGTAGTCGGCTCCGAGAAGCCCGTTTCGGGTCTGTTTGTACGTTCTCAGCCGGTCTCGCTCCCAGATGTAGGCCTCAACTCGCCGTTTGCCCGCCGTCTCGCCGCCCTCGAACGCCAGCACGGCCCGGTCGTCGTCGGGCGGTTCCTCGAGTCCGAGATCGGCGAGCGTCGGTACGTCACCGGGCTCGAGCTCGGGCGTCCGGATCGACTCCGGTGGGTCGATTGGATCGCGGATGGGTGTGTCGTCTTCGACCTCGTGTCGCCAGGGAGTGAAGGTGTCGTCGATGCCCTCGACGGGGGTCGGTAGGTCCTCGGGGTGATACAGCGTGTGGGTCCAGTGGCCGTGAAACGTGATTTCGTCGGGCAGCGCCGCCCGAACCGCCTCGGTGTCGGCCCGTTCTTCGGTCGTTGGCTTCGTCTGGGCGTAGACGGCACTCGCGCCCACTTCCTCGGCCAGTTCGGAGACGACGGTCGCCGGCTCACCTTCGCGAACGAACAGCTCACCGCCACGCGCACGGATGGACTCGCGCAGGTCGCGGACGGACTCGAGTCGAAATCGCGCCCGGTGGGAGCCAAGTTTCGGAGGTCCGTAGCGGGTGTCCCCGCGGCGGCGTGGATCGACGACGACCACTGGGACGACCTCGTCGGCGGCTTCGATAGCCGCTGTGAGGGTCGGGTTGTCGGTCAGCCGAAGGTCGTCACGGAACCAGACGACGGCGGTTTCCATACGCGGGGGTCGGACCCCGCCGCCAAGTATCCGGTCCCCAACGATGTGAACGGGGCCACTGACCCGGTGAGCGCAGCCTGACTGCGTGTTCAGTGGTATCACGCGACGGGAAGGCTTTTGCCGTGGGGGCCGCTACCAGGGGATATGAGCCGTGACCGGGCTCTCCTCGAGCGAGCCCTGGACCGTGGCGAACAGGACGGTGGCAACGTCGAGTTCAAGGAACGACTCTCACGGGACGTCCACCTCGAGGGTGGACGACGGGAGAGCCTGGCGGCACAACTCAGACACCGACTCTTATCGGGCGACGGTGAGGCGACGTACGTCGTCGGCGTCACCGACGACGGCGGCCTCGCCGGGATCGATCCGGACACGTTTTCCGAGACGATGGACGTACTCTCGTTGCTGGCCGAGGAGGCCGGCGGCCACATCGACGACGTCCAGACCTGGGGGGTAGGCGACGGACTGGTCGGCGTCGCGTTGCTCCGGGAAGGTGGCGTCCTCGAGACCGACGACGAACACGTCGTCGTGGGGACGGCCGGCCACGTCGACCACGGCAAGAGCACGCTCGTGGGCTCGCTGGTCACCGGAAAATCCGACGACGGCGACGGGGCAACGCGGGCGTTCCTCGACGTCCAGCCCCACGAAGTCGAGCGCGGACTCTCGGCGGACCTCTCCTACGCCGTCTACGGCTTCGACGACGACGGCCCGATCCACGTCCGCAACCCCAACCGCAAGGCCGACCGCGCGGCGGTCGTCGAGGAGGCCGACCGACTCGTCTCGTTCGTCGACACCGTCGGCCACGAACCCTGGCTCCGAACGACGATTCGCGGACTCGTCGGCCAGAAACTCGACTACGGCCTGCTCGTCGTCGCCGCCGACGACGGCCCGACCCGAACCACGCGCGAACATCTCGGGGTCCTCCTGGCGACCGAACTCCCGACGATCGTCGCCATTACGAAGACCGACGCCGTCACCGACGAGCGCGTCGAGGAGGTCGAACGCGAGGTCGAACGACTCCTCCGCGAGGTCGAAAAATCGCCGCTTCGCGTCTCCCGCCACGGCGTCGACGCCGCCGTCGAGGAGATCGGGGAGCGCGTCGTCCCCATCGTCGAGACGAGCGCGATCACGATGGACGGCCTCGAGACGCTCGACGAACTGTTCGATCGCCTCCCGAAGACGTCTACCGACACCGGCGAGTTCCGGATGTACGTCGACCGCAGCTACTCGGTGACTGGCGTCGGCGCGGTCGCCTCCGGCACCGTGATGTCCGGCGAAGTCGAGGCCGGCGACGAACTCCTGGTCGGCCCGATGGCTGACGGTCGGTTCCAGGAGGTCGAGGTCCGGTCGATCGAGATGCACTACCACCGCGTCGACGAGGCCCAGGCCGGCCGTATCGTCGGCATCGCCCTCAAAGGCATCAAGGAAAGCGCCATCGAACGCGGGATGGTCCTGTTGCCACGGGACGCCGACCCACAGCCGGTCCGGGAGTTCGAGGCTGAAGTGATGGTGCTCAACCACCCCACCCGCATCGGCGAGGGCTACGAACCCGTCGTCCACCTCGAGACGATCGGCGAGGCGGCGGCGTTCCACCCCGACGGCGGCCGTCTCTTGCCCGGCGATACGGGCGAAACCACCGTCCGGTTCAAGTTCCGCCCCTACCTCGTCGAGGAGGGCCAGAAGTTCGTCTTCCGCGAGGGCCGTAGCAAAGGCGTTGGCACGGTGACCGACGTCCACCCGATGAAGTGAGCCGGTCACGGCCGGGACTCTCCGTTACAGGTCGAACGACTTGACGAGCAGGTCCTCGTCGGTCTCGCCGTGAACGTACGTCGGGCCGCCGATCACGTCGATCGTCACCTTCGCGGGCGCAAAGAGGTCTGACGGAATCTCCGCGAACTCCCAGTCTGCGTCGTCGAAGATCGCCTCGAACGGCCGACCGTGCTCGTCGGCTGCCGTCGACGGGACCGAATCGAAGATTTCGTCGTCCGCCCGAACCGTCAGGTGGGCCGTCCCGCCGTAGGCGATCGCATCGTTCGTCCGGGCGATCGCCGTCCGTTCGTCACCGGCGACGGGCGCCACCGGTGCCCGGCCAGTCGCGGAGACGATGTCCGCCGGATCGTAGCCCAGTTCGGCCAGCCGGAACGTCGCCAGTTCGGCCGCTCGAGCCGCGTTCGTGACGCTGCCGGCGAGACTCGACGTCCGGTAGGCGAGCAAGAAGACGCTGCTCGTCTCGACCTCCGCGAGCTCGGCGACCTGCTCGGCGGCCGACGCGGTCGGGTCCTGCTCCGTCTCCACCGCGAGTGCCGTCAGATCGAACGCGTCCGTGTAGCCGACGCGGCGGAACTCCTCCTCTCGAGCGACCAGCGCTCGTGCCGGCCCGCTGCCGAGCCCCTCGAAATCCTCGGTCGTGAGCTCCCAGCTGGCTTTCTGTGAACACAGCAGCGAGAGCGCGGGCTGGTCGGTCGACAGCTCGACGAACGGGATCGGCGCGTCCCCGACCGTTCCGAGGTATCGACTCGGCGTCGCGAGCCCGGCCGTCTGGATCTCCGTCAACAACAGTCCGGCCTCGACCCCACCGTCGAACTCGAGTCCGAAGTCGAGTACCGTCGCGTCGTTCTCGAGGTCGTAGCCGCCGATGTTTAGCTCCTCGGCGTACTCGAGGGCCTCGTCGACCAGCTCGATCGCCATCCGATTGAGACTTTCCATACCTCCCGGTTCAGGCTCCGGCGGAAAATAGGTTGCCAGTCGTCGTTCGACTCGCGTCTGACCGCTTTCGGTCGATCCGTCGGTCAGACCGCGGCCTCGTAGCCGGCGTCGTCGATCGCATCGGCAAGCGCCGCCTCGTCGACCGTCGCGGCGTCGTGTTCGACGCGTACTTCGTCGGCCTCGTGGTTCGCGGTTACCGACGAGACGCCATCGAGCGCCTCGAGCGCGTCGGTTACGTTTTCTTCACAGCCGTCACAGGCCATTCCGGCCACTTCGAACGTCGTTTGCTCCATGGCCGACGTTTAGACTCGGCCGAATTGAGCGTTCCGTTCCGCCGATCGGGACGACCGCGGGCCCCTCGACCGATCGGATCCCGTTCGTCCTAGGGGCCTCGTGTTCGCGACACTCGCTCTCATGGTGGTGGCCCACACAGGAGTTAAGGAGGTTTCGCACGCAGTATGTAGGTATGTACACCGTTCTCGTCCCCGTCGACGAACACGAATCGCGCGTTCGAGCCCAGATCGACGCCGTCCTCGAGTTGCCCGGCGTCCCGGACGCCGTCACCGTCGACGTTCTCTTCGTCCGCGAGGAACTCGAGATCGGCGACGAAGAAGACGTCGAGATCGGCACGGTTCGGTCGGACCTGACGGACCTCGAGGAGCTG
>LKMK01000209.1 GCA_001563805.1 Natrialbaceae archaeon B1-Br10_E2g2 | reverse complement strand
CGCTTTCGTTACCGCCAGCACCTCGCCGGCGAGCGTGCCCACTACGCCAGCGACTGCTGGGACGCCGAAAGCGAGGTCGACGGCAACTGGATCGAGCTCGCCGGCTTCGCCCACCGTGGGGCCTACGACCTCTCGAACCACGCCGAGACCTCCGGCGAGCGGTTTACCGTCTTCCGTCAGTACGACGAGCCAAAGACCGTAGAGCGGGCGGCCGTCGACCCCGACATGAGCGAGCTGGGACCGCGGTTCGGCGCCGATGCCGGCACGGTCGTCGAGGCGCTCGAACGGCTGGCCGAGCGCGACCGGGCCGCGTTCGACGGGGAGACGGTGGCCGTCGACGTCGACGGCGAGCGCCACGAAATCGCCGTCGAGACGACCGGCTTCGCCGTCGAGGAGGAGACGGTCGCCGGCGAGCACGTCACGCCACACGTGATCGAACCCTCCTTCGGCGTCGACCGACTCGTCTACACCGCCCTCGAACACGCCTACCGCGAGGACGAGGTCGACGGCGAGCCCCGGACGTACCTCGCGCTGGAGCCGGCGGTCGCGCCCACGGCCGTCGGCGTCTTCCCGCTCCAGCGCGACGACGCCCTCGAGGCGGAGGCACGGGAGGTGGCCAGGGAGCTCCGTGCGGTCGGCCTCTCGGTCACCTACGACGATTCGGGGGCGATCGGCCGACGGTACCGCCGCCAGGACGAGGTCGGCACCCCGTTCTGTGTGACCGTCGACTACGAGAGCCTGGAAGATCGAGCGGTCACCGTCCGCGAACGCGACTCGACCGACCAGGTCCGGCTGCCGATCGACGAGCTGCCGGCGACGCTGGCAGCGCTGCGGGCCGGCGATCGGTCGTTCGAGGAGCTCTATAACTCCGACTGAGTTACACACCCTCGCAACGAGACCGTCCGGAACGGTCGAGCTGTCGGTTCTGGACGGGTGGATCGCGAGGGTATGTGCAATGAATTTCAGTGGCTAGGCTCTGTTGAAACACTCAACACATGACAGGAGTTGACTGCTGACTCGATGGAAATTCTGCTATATCGCATGAGAGCGTGAAACAAGTATGGGACGCAAGAGACCGAGCTGTATTCGGTGCCCGAGAGCACGTGCTGCTGACTGGTCCGAGTGCGTGGGAAGCCGAGTTCTGGGCACTCTTCGTCGGAGTCGCTCTTATGCTACCGAGTAGTGTGGCGGCACACTAGGCTTTTCACGGCCGGCCACATATCGGGAGGTATGAGCAGCGACAGAATCGACGCCGAAAGCAAGGTGTCTGGAAACCAGGCAAATATCCCCGCCCGGATTCGGCGTGAACTCGATATCGACGATGGTGATCAGCTCCGCTGGCATCTCGAAGACGATGGGAGCATTCGGGTTCACGTCATCCAACAGGAGACAGGGACGTTCGCCGACTTCGACGGCTACGCTGGTGAGGAGCCGACCGATGTCACGAGCGATCACGACGCCTGGGGCGTCGACGTCGAGTAGATGCCCCGGGCACTCATCGATACGACAGTCCTCTTTGCCGCCGCATACCGACGGGATGGATCCCACGATGCCGCGCTTCCCGTGCTTCAGGGCATCGACAATGGAACTCTCCCGGAGGTAGTCGTCCTCGACTACGTTCTCGCGGAAACGCTCAACGGCCTCACGACCCATGCCGGCCACGACGCAGCCGTCGATCTCCTCGATCGCATCGAAGAAAACGCCCGCTTCCACATCGACTCACTCACCACCGACGCCCTCGCGACAGGGAAGGTCCTCTTTCGCCAACACGAACCGCTCTCCTTCGTCGACGCCTGTATTGTCGCGTATATGCAAACCGAGGGGCTCGGCTACCTGTATGCGTTTGACGACGATTTTGACGCTGTCGAGGATGTCTATCGACTCGACACAGCAACGAATCCCTACGATCCGAACTGACGCCGGCTGACGCTACGGCTGGTGACGACGTTCTGTCTCAGGATAGTGGCACCTCGTAGTCAGCCGCCAGCTTCTGGAGCTCGTCCCACTCTGGGAGCCGGTCGTCGTCGACCTCGCCGTGCGTCTCGAGATAGCGCAGCAAGGCGTCGATTTCGTCTTCGAGGTCGTACGTCGCCGCCTGCTCTCGAAAATCCGGCTCGTCGACGTCGACGTGGCTGAGCAGGAGGAGACAGTACGAGCGGTGACGGCTGCCGTCGTCGATCAAGAGGGTGTGACAGCAGAGCGCCGCCGGCGAGACTGCGTCGAGGTCCTCGGAGTAGACGTAGTAGCGGTGGTCGGTGAGCAGAAACTGGAGGTCAAAGGCCGCGAATCGAGCGAGACCGGTTTCGTGGAACCCCGCCGAGTCGATCTCCGTCTCGGTCTGGGCAAGGAATTCGTCGTAGTCCTCCCAGAGAATCGTCCCCTTCGGGGCAACGGATCCGAGATGGTGGCGATGCAGATGATGTGCGAGTTCACGGGAAAGTTCGTGGAGGCGGTCGAAGTCGGCGTTGAAGTCGTAGTGGCCGTCGGCCATCCCAACGGGACCCCGGTCGCGAAACCGCTTGAGGACTCGGTTGACCGTGTTGCGGTAGCTGTCGCTCCGGTCGGCGATCTCGGAGACGCTTCGCGGCTGGTCGAGGTAGTACAGCACCTCGAGTGCCTTGCCCGTCAGCAGCTCGGGGAACTCGATGTGGGAGTGCTGGCGGACGAGATCCCGGTAGCGTTCGACGGCACGAGCATCCGACGGGACGACTCGCTTTCGGCGGCCGTCGCGTTCCGTATAGACGAGCCCCTTCTCGAAGAGGTCGGCGACGGCACGAGAGAGGTAGCTCTCGCTGTGGTCGAGCTTCGTCGCGAGTTCGGAGATCGTGTCGCCGCGGTCGGCCGTGGCGAGAACCTCGAGTTCGATACGCCGGAGCACGATGTAACATAGTACGAAAATGATATATAAAGAAGTTTGGCACCGTCTAGTTTAGCACCTCCTCAGCTGGCGTTCGTCCATCGAGCGATTGATGCGGTCTCTGACGGTTGTAGTAGTGTACGAATTGTTCAACCCATTTGCGAGCGCTCCGTCGACTGCCCACCCACGAGTTATGGAACCGGTCGGCGCGCATTTTGAAGGTGTGAAACCACGTTTCGATGAGGTTTCTGTCGGTATAGTCAACCCGACCGGTTAATTCTACTCGAGCAAGGGCAGTCCGATAGTCGTCGAATCCTATCACTTATCGAGAATTTCAACAGAGCCAGTGGCTACTATACGTCATACTGTTGGCTGTAACTGTATCAAGGCCCGATGTAGCGAGAATCTTGAAAGAATTAGAGGAGGGAGTATCACTCCACGTCGACGTTCTCATCGAGTTGCTGGTCTAGCTCCTCCGTGGGATTTTGTGCCACCGCCGAGCCGAGCGCGCCGATCCCGCCGCCAGCGCCGCCGATCCAGGTAACGGTGCCGTCGTCCTCGAGGAAGCCGAACCGGTCGGTGGCGTCGTCGATGACGAGCACGCCGGCGAAAAAGCCGTGTTCGCCCTCGGCGATGCTCAGCTGGAAGCCCTGTTCTTCGAGCCGGTCGCGGTGTCTCTCGAGGCGCTGTTCGAGCTGTCGGCGGTCGGCGGTCGTCAGTCGCTGGAAGTACGTTCCGAGCGTCGAGCGTTCGTTCGTCATGGTGTGGTCGGATATCGTGTGTTGCCGTGTGTGGGCCGGCTGTGTCGTGTAACCGTGGTGTGTGATCGTCCGTCTCGGGTCACCGCCGTTCGCGGTCCCCGCCGTCGTCCGGTTCGAGCAGGCCGACTGCCGCCTCGCGCCACCCTCTGGCCCGGTCGATGGAGACGCTCTGGCGGTCGGTGCTGGCGATTTCGGCGACCTCCTCCGGCGGGGCGGTCACCAGATCGCCGAGATCCTCGATACCCCGCTCACGGAGCCGACTCCCGAAGGCCGGCCCGATGCCGTCGATCAGCTCGACGGGGCCGTCGTCGACCTTCGAGAGCACCGCACGGAGTCCCCGGGCCTGCTCGACCCAGCGTCGGCTCTCCTCCGGTGGCACCTCCTCGCCCTCGGTGCGGGTCGCCGCCGCGAGCTCCTCCGGATCGGCGGCGGCGACGTCCGCTGCCGTCTCGATCCCCCGCGACCGCAACAGCTCGGCGTATCGTGGATCGAGCCCCTCGATCTCCGCTACCGGTCGGACCGACGGCCGACCGTCGTCATCGTCGTCGGCTCCGTCCTCCTCTTTTCTCCCGTCGGTCCGTTCTTCGTCTTCTCTCTCGTCGGTTCGCTCTTTCTCTTCGTCCGATTCCGCTTCGTCGGCCCCGTCGTCCGGCTCCTCGTCCTCGAGGGGCACCTCGCCACCGGCGTCGCCGTCCCGCTCGGCACCCACCGTCGCCTCGTTGCCCATCCCGTCGGTGATCGAGAGCTGAACGGCCTTCGGCGGGGCGTCCTCGAAGGACACCCGCAGAAGCGTCGCGGGGTACTGCACCACCTGCAGACACTCCTCGTCCGGACCGCTCGTGTCCTCCGCGAGGGCCGTTCCGACGAGCGTGTCGTCCTCGACGGCGAGCTCCGACACCGCGAGACGGTCGTAACAGCTGTTCGGGCCCACGGAGACGACACAGAGCAGGGTCGCCGTCCCGAAGTCCGTTCGGCCGACGAACTCGCGGACCTCCTTCGCGCGGCCGCCGACCCACTCGAACAGGGAGCTTCCGTGGACTGCCTTGGGGTGGTCGAACCGACGGACTGCCCCGGGGTTACCCTCGTCCGGACGGAACCACTCCGGCGGGCTCCTGGCTCCGCCGAGCGGGAGCTCCTCGACGTCCGCGACGCCGGCTCCGGGTTTCCCGTCGTCGTCCCCGTCCTCCGAGCCGTCTTCGTCGCCGTCGTCACCGTCTTCGTCGCCGTCGTCGGCGTCTTCTTCCTCGTCCTCACCGTCCCCGTCGCCGGGGAGGATGTCGTCGTACTCGAGGTCGGCGATGTCTCCGCGTTCGAGCAGGTCGTACAGCTCGACGGTGAAAGAGACGCTCGTCCCGTCTTCCGGCCGGGCCTCGGTGACGTGCATCTCGAGGCCCTCCTCCGTCCGTCGAGCCTCCAGCCCGACGTCGAGGGTCAGCTCCATGTCGGTCGCGTGGTAGACCGGGACCGACACGTCGGGAGGGGCCCTCCCCGACTCCAGCAGCCCCGCCAGCCGGCGCTGTCCGTGCTCGAGCGCCTGCAGCTCGGCCTCCGAGAGCGAGTCGTAAAACGCCGTGAGAAATGCCTTCAGTTCGGTCATATTCACCCGTCGCCGTCGTCGCGCGGCCGTGGTCTCTCCTCGTCACGAGCCTCGCGTTCGCGAAGCCGTGCCGTCTTCCGCTCGTCGACCCGTTCTCTGGTCGAGTTGTTCACCGCCCGGTCGAGGATCTCCACGCCCCGCGTCTCGTTTCTGATCTCGGCGACCATCCGGACGTCGAGGTCGAACGTCGATTTGGTCTTCTCGCTGAAACTCGTCGACTGCTCGGCCGGCCTGACGTTGAGTCGGAACGGTCGCCCGCCGTCCCTCGATGGGCGGCTCCCCTCTTCCTCTTCGACCTGGGTGATCTTCGCCGAGAACTCCTCTTCGATCCGGCTGATCTCCAGGTTGGGGAGGGACAGAAAGAGCAACAGCGGCACCTCGAGTCGTTTGACGACCCGGCGTCGTCCGCCGTCGGGGTCCCGCTCCGTGGCGAGGTAGTCGAAGCCGACCGTGACGAGGTCGCCGTTCTCGTCGTATCCCGCCTCCTGGAGCAACTCGACGGTCTCTTCTTGGAGCTGGACGGAGGCGTCGACGGCGGCGAGAAGCGGCCCGGAGAACAGACTCGAGAGCGGCAGGTTCCCGAGCTCATCCACCGGCAACGGCTCTCACCCCCTGGAGTGGCGTGTCGGTCACCGTCCTCAGTCCTCT
>LKMK01000208.1 GCA_001563805.1 Natrialbaceae archaeon B1-Br10_E2g2 | reverse complement strand
TCTTGCTGATTGCCCTGTTGTTCGAGCCGGAGGACGCCGACGGCCGAGACGTGGTCACCAGGGGTGACCTCGCCGGTGATGTCGTCTTCGACGTGCACGTCGATCGCTTGGGGCGTCTCACCGCCTCTGAGTCCCTCGGGGCTCTCCTGGATGCGGAGTTTCTGGGCGTCGACGAACTCCGACTGATCGAAGTTCACACGGAAGGGGCCCTGTCGTTCACAGCCCTGACACTCGTGGGGCTCCTGGAAGTCGCCCGTCGACTGGGGGACGCGCGTGAGGGTGCCACAGAGCTGGCACTCGAAGGCGGCTTCCTCGATTTTTGGGCGAACGTCGGTCGCCTTGCGGATAATTCCGCGCACTTGCACGAGTTTGTTCATGTGTCGGGCGCGAATCTCCCTGATCTCGGGCGACTCCGAGTCGGGCAGGTTCCGGACCCGGACGTGTGCCTGGCCGAGACTGACGTCGATCGGGAGGTCGTACAGTCGCAGGGCTTCCTCGGCGTAGCGCTGGAGCTGTTCGGGATGTTCGAGGAAGTCGTCTGCGAGATTCGGATCGAACTTATAGAGGTCCTGCCAATCGACGGACAGGGACCGCTGTTCGTTCGGATATCGCTGCGCAAGCTGTTTGATCTCGTTGTCGTAGTAGTCGCGGAAGAACTGCTCGAACGCGTCGACGAGTTCAGAATTGCCCGCTTGCGCCATTGCACTGTTGTACGGCCGTCATCAGGTATAAATGGTCGCAAACCGCGGCGAAACTGGTCGTGGCCCTTGCTGGGCACGTCGTGGGGACTCGCCCTCGAGAACTGAACGGATCGAGTTCGGGCCACGTCGAACCGTCCGTTCGACGGCCGTCGCCACCGGGAACCCGCTGGCGACGAACACGCCGTATCCTGTATTCCTGCTCGTGTACTGACTGCCGTACGGGGTACGACACTCAGTACCGGTCACGTGGCCTCGTCAGATACTTCGCCGGCCTCACTTATGTAGATATGGACCGTTCACGCTGACTGACACACCCCGCTCGGTCGGCTGGACTGGCCGTCCGTGTGAACGATACCGGACAGGAGTCACCGAACGGTTCTGTGACGCGTGGACCTCGCTCACTCCTCGAGCGGGTCCACCCGGACCGTCGCCGACGCCTCGTCGGTCGCACCGGCCTCGTCGACGACGGTGACGGTCACCTCGGTCGTCCCCGGCTCCGGCTCGTGTCTCAGGACTGGCTGTGGGGTGACCTCGTCGGTCGAGCCATCGCCGGTGAGGTCCCAGCGGTACTCCTCGGCCCCTGCCGGCACGTCGCTCTCGCCGGCGTCGAGGGTCACCGGCGTTCCCTCGAGCATCCAGTCGCGGTTGGTCTCGAGGGTCGCGTCGGGCGGTTCGGTCTCGATCTCGACCGTCGCGGTTCGGGAGTCGCCGACGGTGAGATTCGTTCGGTACATCCCGTCGACGTACGGCTCCTCGTCGGGTGGTTCGACGGCGGCTGTGACCGCTCCGGAAAGCGAGATACCCGACTCGTCGGCGCCCGGAACCCGTACCGTGCCGTCGGCGTCGGAATCGACAGTCGCCCCGACGGAGGCGTTGTCGGCCCGGTGACCGAGCTCGACCGTGGCGTTCGGGACGGCCTCGCTGCGTTCGTCGACGACCGCAACGTCGACCGGCTCCGCCCGTGAGAGCGTCTCCTCGAGGGTGACGTCGCCGTCGCCGACCGTCACACGCCCGAGCGCGGCGAACGCGGGGCGCTCGTCCTCGAGCGAGGCGTTCAACTGCCACGGCTCGCCACGGCGGTATGCGAGGGTGTAGGTCTCGTCTTTGGGAACCTCGAGGTCGAACGTGCCGTCCTCGTCAGTTCGGTCGATCGTGGGTGAGTCGTCGTCGGCGGGGGCCGCGAGGACGGTGTCGTTGTCCGCGGGCGCCCCGTCGTGTGCGAGCAGTCGCCCTGAAATCGTTCGCGTCGACGTGTTCGGCGCCTCGCCGGCGTAGAAGGCGTCCGTCGTCATCGTCCGGACGCGGTCGCCGTCGGCCTCGAGTTCGGCCGCGAGGCTCACGGTGTCGGCGTCCTCGGGCACGTCGAGCGTGGCGGTGAGCCGTCCGTCCTCGTAGCCGGTGTCGGCGCGTTCCCACGCCGTCGACTCGTCCCAGGGTGGCGTCTCCGGGTCGTCGGGGGCGTACCAGACCGACCGCGACGAGACCGACCGGAGGTCGTCGACCTCGAGCGTGACGGTCACATCGCCTGGCCCTGCGGCGTTCGTCTCGTCGGCGTCGACGTCGACGTCCCTGACGAGCGGTGCCTCGAGCGGCTCACCTGTCCCGGGTTCGTCGATCGTGACCGTCGTCTCCGTGGTCGTCGAGAGCCGTCCGTCGGCGTTGTCGCCCGCGAGTTCGACCCTGAGCGGCTCGTCGGGGTCGATCGGCACGTCTCGAGCGCCGAGTGCTGGTTCGTCGCTCTCGACGGCGTCGACGACTTCGTCCCCAACGGCGACCGACAGCGAGTGCTCCCCATTCACGTAGAGTTCCGTCCCGGCACCGTCGGCGAGTGGCTCGCCCTCGACCGTCGCGGTGTGATTGTCGACCGCGATCGAGTCGACGACCGCAGTCAGCGGGTGGGCGAGGACGTCGACCGACCCGGCGTCACGGTCGTCGACGACCGCCCGCCAGCCCTCGCCACGGAGTTCGCGATCGTGTGAGACGCCGGTCGTCGTTCGGTGGACTCGCTGGTCGCCGCTGTCGCCGAGTTCGAACCAGTAGCGAGCGGGATCGTTCCACTCGAACCGGGTCGTCGTCCGGTCCTGTGCCTCGAGCGGCCGATCCTGGGTCGGCCGGTGAATTCGGTACGCCGTCGTCTCGAGTTCGGATGGCGTGATCGTGACCGGGGACGACCACCTGGCGCTCGAGGTCTCGTGGTGCAGCTGGAAGACGTCCGTCGTTCCGAGTTCGTCGTTGGCTTCGGGCGTGAGCAGGTAGGTGGTCGCGATCGCGTTCTCGGGATCTTCGGAGACGCGAACGGTCCGGTTGTCGGCGTCGAGGAGCGTCCGGGAGAGTCGCTGGGTCTGCTCTCCCGCAGCGGTGCTCATCGACGCCGCGATCGTGTTGTTCTCGAGCGGTCCGTACTCCTCGACGATCGGCCCGGCGTCGACGCCGACCGGGATCGTCTCCGACTCGTCCAGGACGACCCGCTCCTCGCCGTCGATCTCCATGCGTTCTGAGAGGAAGACGATCGAGCCGGTCTCTCGATCGACTCCTTTCGACCAGAGGACGTAGGTTCCGCCGCCGCCGACGAACGAGGTCTCCCCGTCCTCGAAGTCCTGGATGCCCGAGTGAGTGCCGTCCTCGGTGAAGAAAAACAGCGGGTCGCCGTCGACCCGGTCGCCCTCTGACAGCGGTCGCTTCTCGACGGTCACCTCGCCGCCACGAACGAAGCCGACGGGGACCGTCCGGGGCTCGCCGTCGACCGCGTACGTGACCGCTCCCGAGTAGACGCCCGCTTCAGTGTCCGCGTCGACGGTCAGCTCGACGGCCGTCCGCTCGCCCGGCTCGAGCGTGAGTTCGCTCCGGTTCAGCGACAGCGTCTCGTTCGCCGTCGTGTCGTCTCCATCACCGTCGACTTCGTCCGAGTCGGCTCCATCCGCACCGGCTCCATCCGCATCGGCTCCGTCCGCGTCGACGTCGAGGTTCCTCACGTCGGCCTCCAGCGAGAGCTCGTGTACTCGGTCGTCGTGGTTCGCGACGGTCACCGTCCGCGTCACCGGCTCGTCGTCGTCGACCAGCCCGAGATCGATCACGCCCTCGTCGACGACGATATCCGGCTCGAGCGCCCGATCGACGTCGAGTGTTCCGGCGCCGGCCGCATAGACGTCGGCCCCCTCGAGCGGCCGGGCGGTACTCGCGAGCCGACTTTCGATCTCTCGTGGCGAGAGCGATGGCTCGGCCTCGAGCAGCAGGGCCGCGGTGGCGGCGACCTGCGGGGCGGCGACACTCGTCCCCGTTCGGGTCGTGTACTCTTCGCCCGTGTCCGCGGCCGGGCCGGGAACGTCCTCGCCCGGTGCGACGAGTTCCGGCTTGAGGTGGCCATCGTCGGTCGGCCCGCGCGAGGAGTGCTCGAGGATCGAGCCGTCATCGGCGGTCGCCCCGACGGTGAGCAGCTCCGGCGTCGCCCCGGGGGTCGTGATCGACCGCTCGTTGCCGCTGTTGCCCGCCGAGGCGACCACCACAGCACCCTGTTCGGTCGCCTGGGCGACGCTGTCGTCAATCGGTTCGTCGTCGACGCCGTCGACGTTGAGGCTCAGGACGACGACGTCCGCACCTGCCTCGTCGACCGCGTACTCGATGCCGTCGGCGATCCGGTCGGCGTCGCCCTCGCCCTCCTCGCTGAGTACCCGGACGTCGACGAGGTCAGCCCCGGGTGCGAGCCCAGCCTCGCCGTCCTCGCCCTCGCCGCTTCCGACGACGATACCGGCGACGTGCGTGCCGTGGCCGTGCTCGTCGACGCCCACGTCGGCCTCGTCGCTGTCGGCGTCGTCGCCGTCGTCGGTCAGATCGATCCGGTCGACCACGCGCCCCTCGAGTCCGACGTGCCCGTCGTCGATACCCGTGTCGACGACCGCGACGGTGACGCCCTCGCCGGTCGGGCCTGGGGTGAGTTCCTCGGCTGGTGGCTCACCGTCCGTGCCGTCGTCCGCGGTCGGCATCGCAGCGAACGCACCGACGAGGAAAACGAAGACGACGACGGCACTGACGGTCAGCACGGACCGTGTGGAGGGCATGTAACGATAGTTCAGGATACGCTACGCCGACATATAAGATCTCGTTTCGTTCACAGCAACCGACTGAACCCCTCGCTCCGTCGGTCGGCTCCTCCCGGTCGGGATTACTGTCGGCCCTCGAGGACGGCCGTCCCGTCGTGATCCGAGACGTGCGCGGCGGACACGTCGCCGTCCGGATCGACGCTCCGCAGCCACTCCCGGACGGAGTGGGTCCGCTGATCGGCCGTCCCCGGCCGTTCGGTGTACGGCACGACCGCCCGGAGCTCGTCGCCCGCTGCGTCGTACACTGCCAGCGCGACCAGCGGCACGCGGACCTGCTCGTGGCCGTCGCAGGTGCCCCACCCGTACGAGGCCGGTCGCTCGCGACGCCGAAACGCCGGCTCGAGCGAGTAGCCGTGACGGCGGGCCCAGTCTTCGAATTCGGCGACGAGGTCGTCACGCGTCGCCGCCTCGCGGTCGCCGCCGATGTGGCGTTCGGGTGGCCAGTCGGTGACCCGATAGGAAGCGAGCTGCTCTCGCTCGTGCAGGCGCTCGAGTTGCCCGACGACGGCGTCGACCGTCTCGACGAGTGGGCCGGGAAGGGACGCCCGAACGTAGCAGTCGACCCGGAGGTCGCCGGCCGACTCGAGGGCGACGCGCGAGGCGTCGGCGAACTTACCGGCCTGCATAGTCTGCCTCCGTGTGCCGGACGAGGTCGTCGTCGACGAGCGACGAGCGGTTCGGCAAGGGCGTGGACAGTCCGCGTCGGTCCTGCGGGTCAGTCACGGAGACGGCGTCGGCGAGGTGGGTCAAAGAGCCCGGCCTGCAGTCCGGAGCCTCGAGGTCGGTTGGCACTGCCAGGGGTGTAGTCGTAGCCGTCATCGTACAAGGCGGCCACGACCTGATATATAAGCGTTCACTGGCTATGCGATTATATGCCATGTTTCAGCGTATTGTGGTAGTTCCCTCGGCGTCGGCTCGAGGAGCCCGACCGAACTCGGAGCCTCGACAGTGACGATGCCGTTCGCGATGAAAAGTGGGATCGCGCGGATTTGAACCACGGTCGTTTCGCGTCGCTTCACTCCCTGATTCAAATCCGCGCTTTGTCCAATAGCTGCCGCTCGCGAATTTGCTCGCGGCAGCAATAGTGGGATCGCGCGGAT
>LKMK01000207.1 GCA_001563805.1 Natrialbaceae archaeon B1-Br10_E2g2 | reverse complement strand
GAGGTCGGGACGATCCTGCAGGGCGAGCGAGTCACTCGACTGGCCGCTGCCGGCCCACGAGACGGTGGTCTCGAGGCCGTGTTCGTCGGCGTAGGACTCGCTGACGAGGACGGCCGCGCTCGCGCCGTCGGTGATCGGACAGCAGTCCTGCAGATGCAGCGGCGTCGCGACGGGTGGCGACTCGAGGACGCTCTCGACGTCGGTCTCCTCCTGGCGCTGGGCGATCGGATTCGAGACGCCGTTGTCGTAGTTTTTGACCGCGACGGCGGCGAGGTCTTCGCTCGTGGCGTCGAACTCGTCCATGTAGACCTGTGCCATCAGGGCGTAGATGCCGGGGAAGGTCAGCCCGGCTTCGTTCTCGTACTCGTTGTCCGCGGCGTTGGCCAGCGCGTCGGTGACCTCCGCGAGCCCGCTGGTGTGCATCATCTCGACGCCACCGACGAGCGCGACGTCGGCGTCGCCGGCTGCAATCGCCTGGACGCCGGATCGGGCGGCCGAACTGGCGGACGCGCAGGCGCTCTCCGTTCGCATCGAGGCGGCCCGGCGAGCACCGAGGTAGTCGGCGAGCATCGCGCCCACGTGAGCCTGATCGTCCGTGAGGTCGCCGATGAAGTTCCCCGCGTAGAGTTCCTCGATTTCGTCGACCGAGAGCGACGCGTCCTCGAGTGCGTCGAGGGCGGCGTCAGTGAACAGCTCACGTGTCGAAGCGTCCGGATGTTTGCCGTACGGCGTGCTGGCGACGCCAGCGATCTGGACGGTCATGCGCCCCGGGCTACCACGATCTGACTGTTAATACCCCCAGGCACAGGTACTCGCCCTGACCGATCAGTGCCCATGACGCACCAATTGACGTGTTGACACGAACGAATTTATACGCCGTCGGTGTAGCGGGGTGGCGCAATGCTCGACGATACGATCGCGATCGTGACCGGCGGCGCCGTCGGCATCGGGAAGGCAATCGCCAGCCGCTTCATCGACGACGGAGCAACCGTCGTCATCGCCGACATCGACGACGACCAGGGCTCGAGGACGGCCGAGGAACTCGACTGTCAGTTCGAACGCTGTGACGTCCGGGAGTACGACCAGGTCGAGGCGCTCGTCGAGGAGACCGTCGACGACCACGGCAGGCTCGACGTGATGGTGAACAACGCCGGCGTCGCCTCGGTCACCTCCGTCGAGGAGATGGAGGTCGGGGAGTGGGAGACCGTCCTCGAGACGAACCTGGATGGCGTCATGCACGGCACGAAAGCCGCATTGCCCCACCTCAAGGAGTCCGACGGCTGTATCATCAACCTCGGCTCGATCTACGGGCTGGTGGGTGGCAAGGGGGCCGCGGCCTACTCCGCCGCGAAAGGCGGCGTCGTCAACTTCACCCAGCAGGTCGCGATCGACTACGCAACCCAGGGCGTCCGGGTCAACAGCATCTGTCCCGGCTTCGTCGAGACGCCGATGACCGAGGACTTACTCGAGGACGAACGGTTCTACAACTTCTTAGAGCAGAAGACCCCGATGGACCGACACGGCCAGCCCGAGGAGATCGCTCCGATGGCCGCGTTCCTCGCCTCCGACGAGGCGTCGTACATCACGGGAGCGAACATCCCGGTCGACGGTGGCTGGACCGCGTTCTGATACGGTTTACTGTACGTCAGTTCCGGCGCAACCGCGACCCGGGCGGCGGTTGCGCCGGTACATCGGTACAGGAATCCGTATGAGACCCGTGGACGCCCGCCGCTACCCGTGTGGTCGTCTGCTCCTGTGACAGCCGCGGCGTGGACTCTCCCTCGTTGAGAGGACGCCGTGTTCGACCCCGGTGATCGTGTTCCCGGAGTCCTCGCGGTGAACGTATTCTCGGTGTCTTCGCGGTGATCGTATTCCCGGTGTTTTCGAATCCGGTGGTAGTATTATACACCCCCCCGCCGTAGCCGGCCGCATGAGCGACCGAATCCTCGTCCCGTACGATGGCTCGTCACCGTCCGACGCGGCGCTCGAGTACGCCTTCGAGAGATTCCCCGAGGCCGAGGTGACGGCCGTCTACGTCATCCCGGTGTCGGAGGGCTACTGGGGTGCGTTTCAGGACGCCGAAACCGACGCACCCGGGGAAACGGAGGCCCGCGAACGAGGCGAGACGCTGCTCGAGCGGGCGAGCGACCTGGCCGACGAGCACGACCGATCGCTGTCGACGCACCTCGCCTCCGGCAAGCCGGATGGGGAGATCGTCGAGACGGCCGTCGACGGCGAGTACGACGCGATCGTGATCGGCAGCCACGGCCGCGAGGGCGTCTCGCGGGTCCTGCTCGGGAGCGTCGCCGAGCGAGTCGTCCGCCGAGCCCCGATCCCCGTGATCGTCGTCAGATAGCCTCGCGGCCTCGGCTCTCCGCTGACCAGCCCGCTCCAGCCGACTGCTCGAAGACGAGAACCGTTATTCGGGACCGCCCCCTCTGATGCGGTAGCCGAATGGCCCCGACCGCGTACGCCGACGACGCCGTCGAGTCGATTCTCGTCCCGACCGACGGGAGCGACGCTGCCACTGCCGCCCTCGAGCGTGCGCTCTCGATCGCCGACGCCTCCGACGCGGTCGTCCACGTCCTCGCCGTCGTCGACGTGACGACCGCGCCGCTCGAGTTCGACGTCGAGTTCGTCGATCGACTCGAGCGAGCAAAAACCGGGCTCGTCGAGGACGTCGTCGCGGCCTACGAGGGACACGAGGCGGGCGTCACCGGGGACGTTCGTCGCGGCCGCCCCGCCCGGGTGATCGTCCAGTACGCCGACGAACACGATATCGACCTGATCGTCCTCGGCCGAACCGGTCGCGACGGGCTGACGAAACCGTTTCTGGGCAGCACGACGCGTCGCGTCACGCGGAGTGCGCCGGTTCCCGTTCTCGTGGTGCCCGCCTCGAGCGGCGGCGACTGAGCGCGCCCGGACCCTGCGGCGCGTGCGGGGACACCCGCCTCGACGACGGGTGACTTTACTATCGCGCCGGGTGAACGATCGAACCGAGATGTCGAACTCGATTCTCGTTCCGCACGACGGCTCCGCTCACGGACAGGACGCCCTCGAGTACGCCCTCGAGACGTTTCCCGACGCCCGCCTCGTCCTGTTTTACGCCATCGACCCGTTCGAGGTGACGACCGACGAGGACCGGCTGCCGGCGCTATCCGACGCCTGGCTCGAAGACCAACGCGAGGCGGCGGCCACACTCTTCGACGACGCGCTCGAGGGGGTCGACACCGGTGAGGCGATGCTCGAGACCGAAACCAGGGTCGGGTCGCCTCCGGAGGCGATCGTCGCGGCGGCCGAGGATCTGGCCGTCGATCAGGTGGTTCTGGGAAGTCGCGGTCGTGGACAGGTCGCGGACGCGCGGGTTGGAAGCACCGCCGAGCTGGTCGTCAAACGTGCCGACGTGCCGGTGACGGTGGTTCGATAACGACGCGGGATCGGATCCGGGGCAGCCGCCGTCATCGGGAAGTGAGCCGGCGAGGACCGACCCCCCTCACGTCTCGTCTCTGTCTCTGACGATCGTCACGGGCACCGGCGATCGCTGCACGACCAGTTCGGCGACGCTGCCGAGCAACAGTCTGGTCGGCCCGGTGCGGCCGTGACTCCCGATGACGACGTGGTCGACGTCGTTCGCCTCCGCGTAGTCGACGATCTCGCGGGCGGGCTCGCCGACCTCACTGTCGGTCTCGAGCGTCGCGTCGGCGTCGGCCGCTCGCTCTCGGGCCTCCTCGAACAGCCGCGCTTCTTCCTCGGCGGCTCGCTCGTACCACGCTTCGGAGCCGTGGGGTGGTTCGGTCCGGACGTCGACGTTCGTCGCCGAACTGTAGCCCGGGTCCGCCGGGTCGATCACGTGGAAGACGACGACGGTACCGTCGGCTGCGAGCTCGAGGGCGTGCTCTAACGCTCGCCACGACATCGGTGATCCGTCGATCGGAACGAGTAGCGTACTGGCCATCGAACCACTGTACCTCCCACCGCACCAAAATAGTATGCGTGGCCGCGACCGGCGATCGACGATCTCGAGCGAGGGACTGCCCCACTGGCCGTATCTCGTACGATGCCGTTGTTTCTGACGGTGGACGTATCGACACGCTAATACAGCCAACTCAGCAAGAGACGGTCAACGAATGGTCGAGGGGCTCGGACTGGTGCTGGCTGCAGGGGTGTTCACGGCGCTCGTCTGTGGGCTCGGGACGCTTCCGTTTTTCTTCGTCGACGACGTCGGCGATCGGCTCACCGTCGTCCTCTGGGGACTCGCGGGCGGGATCATGCTCTTTGCATCCCTGTTCGGATTCATCGTCGAAGGGCTGGGCGAGGGCTCGATCACCCAGGTCGGGCTCGGCCTCGTCGTCGGCGTCGGTCTGGTCGTCCTCGCGGATCGCGTCATCTCGGGCTACGAGTTCGAACCCCGGGAGATCCCCGCCGCCGACTTTCGGAAACTCGTGCTCATCGTCGGCGTCCTCACCGTCCACAGCTTTCCGGAAGGCGTCGCACTCGGCGTCGCGTTCGCCGATCTCGGTGTCGAGGGCGACCTCGTGCTGGCGGGCCTTGCGGTTCCAGCCCTGGCCATCTTCATCACGATCGCGATCTCGATCCAGAACATCCCCGAAGGCCTCGCCGTCGCGATCCCGCTGCACACCTACGGCATCTCGAACTGGAAGATCTTCGGCTGGGCCGTCTTCTCGAGCATCCCACAGCCGGTCGGGGCCGGTATCGCCTACGTTTTCGTGACGTTCGCTCGTGAGTTTCTCCCCTTCGGCTTCGGTTTTGCCGCGGGGGCGATGATCTACCTGGTCCTCCACGACATGTTCCCCGAGGCCCTCGATCACGGCTCCGAGCTGCCGGGCGGCGGCCGCCGGGAACTCCTCGTCGGCATCGGCCTCGGCATCGCGATCATGGTCCCCGTGATGGTCCTGACGGAGTAGTCAGCGGGCCAACGATTATCCACGGCGTCGTGGTAGGGCCCCGGCATGGCCCCCTCACGACCCAACATCGTCCTGATCACGTGTCACGATCTGGGCCGCTATCTCGGCTGTTACGGCGCGGACGTCGAGACGCCCCACCTCGACGCCTTTGCCGAGTCCGGCGCCTGCTTCGAGAACCACTTCGTGACGGCCCCGCAGTGTTCGCCCAGCCGCGGGAGCTTCATGACCGGCCGATACCCCCACGTCAACGGCCTGATGGGGCTCGCCCACGGCGAGTGGGAACTCGACGACGGCGAGCGCATCCTGCCCCACTATCTGGGCGACCTCGGCTACGAGACACACCTCTTCGGCCTCCAGCACATCACGCAGGATACCGACCGCCTCGAGTACGACTACGTCCACTCCGAAGGGAACCTCTACCCCGGCGTCTCACCAGCAGTCCACCAGGCCAACCGGGCGCGAAACGTCGCCGACGTCGTCTCGGGCTTTCTCGAGCGCCGCGGGTTCGACGATCCGTTCTTCGCGGCGGTCGGCTTTTTCGAACTCCACCGCGTCGAGGAGGAACACGGCCGCTTTGGCTTCGACAGCGACCACTACGAGACGGACGACCCCGATGCGATTCGGCCGCCGTCGTATCTGCCGGACCGACGGGGAATCCGCCACGATTTGGCGGAGATGCACGGCATGGTCCACGCCGTTGACGACGCCGTCGGGACGATCCTCGACGCGCTCGAGGAGACGGGGCTCACCGAGGAGACGCTCGTGATCTTCACGACCGAACACGGCATCGCGTTTCCCCGCGCCAAAGGGAGCTGTTACGACGCCGGCATCGAGGGAGCCTTGCTCCTGCGGTGTCCGGGGCTCGCCGACGACGGCACGCGATACGACCAGCTCGTGAGCAACGTCGACGTGTTGCCGACGATCCTCGACCTCGTCGGAGACGAGAGCGACGATGACGGTGACGGAGGCGACGGGAACGACGATGACGGTGACGGAGGCGACGGGAACGACGAT
>LKMK01000206.1 GCA_001563805.1 Natrialbaceae archaeon B1-Br10_E2g2 | reverse complement strand
GCTGCCCGCGTCACGTAAAACGCCCCGGTGAGGTTCGTCTCGAGGACCCGGTCCCACTGGTCGTCGTCGATGTCGGTCGCGAGATCCGGCTCGACGATGCCCGCGTTGTTGACGACCGCGTCGAGCCCGCCGAGCTCGTCGACCACCTCGGCGATCATCGAGTCGACGGCCGCGGAATCGCGGACGTCGGCTCCCACGGCGACCGCGTTGCTGCCGTGCTCTCTGGCTTCGTCGACCACGTCGGCAGCCGCGTTGGCTGCCGTTCGATAGCCGACTGCGACGTCGTGGTCGCCGGCGAGGGTCAGTGCGATCGCCCGGCCGATTCCCCGGCTCGCGCCCGTGACGAGTACTCTCATAATACAATCGAGTTATACAAGCGGATAGTAGCTAAAGCTTCCGTCTCCGGGGGTCCACCCCCCGCTTCCAGTGCAGTCGGCGTCGTCGACTCGGGGCCGATATCCGAGCAGCGGCGAGGCGGCTCACTCGGGCAGGCCACCCTGATACGCAGCGATCGCCTCGAGGAAGTCGTCTGGAAGCGGCGTCGGCGCTTCGGTCTCGAGGTCGACGCCGACGTGCGTGACGGTCCCCTCGGCGACGAGGCTCCCGTCCTCGCGTTCGACCCGGTGTTCGAAGGTGAGACTCGAGGTGCCGATGTCGATCACGCGGATGCGGTTGCGGAGTCGATCGTCGAATTCGGCGCCATCGCGGTAGTCGAGCGAGGCGCTGACGACGTGGACCTGCCAGCCCGCCTCGACCATCCGGTCGTAGTCGTACTCGATCTCGCGGAAGAACGCCGTGACGGCTTCGTCCTGATAGGTAAAGTACTCGCCGTAGAAGACGACGCCCTGCAGGTCGGTCTCGGCGAATCGCACGCGGTTCTCGAAGACCGTCTGGAGCTCCGGATCGGCGTCCGTGTCTGCGTCGGCCATATCTTCAGCGCTTTCGCGACGGCCAAAACCGTACCGGCCGCGGCAGACGAGACGCCGGCGACTCTATCGCAGCGTCTACAGCTCCCCCAGTCGCTCGAGGTCGCCCGCGTCGTGTCCGCAGAAGACGGCGGCGTCGTGGCGTCGCTCGATTTCTTTCACCCGTCGGACGCTGTCGATCCAGTGGCGCTTGCACCACAGCAACGCGCCGCCCATTGGGTGTTCGTCGTCGTAGTTGGGCCGCGAGTACGCGAGGTCGCCGGCGAGGACGACGGTCCCGTGTGCATCGAGTTCGAGCTGGACGCCGAGCAGCCCCGGGGTGTGTCCGGGCAGGTGCAGCAGGTCGACGCCCTCGTAGAGGTACTCGCCGTCGCCGTGGACGATCTCCCACCGCAGGTCGAGATCGAAGTCCGCGGCCACGTAGGCGTCGCTGCCGGCGTCGGTCTTCGCGCTGTAGTAGGCGTATTTGAGCTCGCGCTCGTGGACGGTGATCGGCACGTCGGTCCCGTCGAAGGCGTACAGCCCGCCCGCGTGGTCGAGGTGGAGGTGCGTCTGGATCACGCGGTCGATATCGGCGACGTCGTAGCCGGCGTCGGCGAGGTCGTCCTCGAGCGGCCGAAGACCCGTGTGTTCGAAGGCGTCGTACAGCGGCGCGGGCCAGTGACCCGCGTCGGCCTCCGGGTGGGAGCCGGTGTCCCAGAGGATCGTCGCCTCGGGGTGGTCGATCACGAGGTTGTAAACCGGCCCCTCGGCCAGTTCGAAGGCGGGGTTCGGGTCGCCCGCCGAAGCCTGGACGGCCCCCTCGAAGATGTTGTTGACGTCGGTGGTGATCGTCCCGCGCTCGATCGGGGTGACTGTCGCGTCGACCATACCTCGAACACGGCCGACGCACAGTTATAGGTTCACGAGGCGGCGACTCCAACACAGTCGTCGTCGGCCCCGCTATGCGAGTAATGCCGGCCACATCCCTACGTCCGTGCCCCTCGAACGTCGACCATGGTCCGACTCTCGACGATCGTGATCCTCGCCGGTATCGTCCTGCTGTTCGTTCCGATTCCACCGATCGCCACCGTCTCCGGGGTGCTCGTAATCGTGCTCGGACTGCTCCTCCGGTTCGTGACGGATCTCTAGGGCCCCGCCCGCCGACGGTCATCATCCCTCCGCCTGCAGGCGTTCGAGTCGGTCCCGTCGTTGGGTCCAGAGCTTTACGTCCGGATTGCCAACTGGAACGCATGACATCGACACCCCACGTCGTCGTGGTCGGTGGCGGACTGGCGGGCCTCGTCGCGGCACGTCACCTCGCTGCCGGCGGCGTCGACGTGACGCTGCTCGAGCGCGAGGCGACGGTCGGCGGCCGCGTTCGGACGGTCGAGCGCGACGGCTATCGGTTCGACCGCGGCTTTCAGGTACTGTTCACCGCGTATCCGGCCGTGAAACGGGAGCTCGACCTCGAGGCGCTCGAGCTGCGCCGGTTCGCGCCGGGGGCGATCATCGCCCGGCCGGGCCACCGCTCGACGCTCGCCGATCCCGTTCGCGACCCGCGGGCGCTGCCGGCGACGCTGTTCAACCGCGACGTTTCCTTCGGCGACAAACTCCGCGTCGCGCGCTTGCGTGTCGACCTCGCTCGCGACGATCTCGACGACGTCTTCGACGGGCCGGACGAGACGATCGACGCGTTCCTGCGCGACCGGGGGTTCTCCGAGCGGTTCATCGAGAACTTCGCGGCGCCGTTCTACGGCGGGATCTGTCTCGATCGAACGCTCTCGACCTCGAAGCGGGTCTTCGAGTACACCTTCCGGACGCTCGCAATCGGCGACACCGCGGTTCCCGCGGCGGGAATGGGCGCGATCCCGGCACAGCTCGCCGATCGCGTCCGCGACGCCGGCGCCACGCTCGAGACCGACCGTGCGGTCGAGGCGGTCGAACCCGACGGCGACGGCGGGACGACGGTGCGGACGGCCGAGGAGACGCTGGCGGCCGACGCCGTCGTCGTCACGACCGATCCGCCGACGGCTCGCGAACTGACCGACGTCGAGGCGATTCCGACAGCCGGACGGGCCTGTGTCACCCAGTACTACCGACTGCCCGGCGACGCCGACCTCGAGACGGGCAAGCGACTCGTGTTGAACGCTGGCGACGCGGGCCCGGACGGCGGGCCGAACCAGGTCGTCCCCCACAGCGCCGTCGCACCCGAGTACGCGCCCGACGACGCGACGCTGCTCAGCGCGACGTACCTCGGCGAGCGCGAGGAGAGCGACGAGGAACTGGCCGACCGGACCCGTAGCGCGCTCGAGTCGTGGTTCCCCGAGCGGCTCTTCGGCGGCCTCGAGTCCCTGCACACCGAGCGCATCCCGTTCGCCCAGTTCGACCAGCCGCCCGGCATCCACGACCGGCTGCCGGACGTCCGCGATCCGGCGGGGTCGGTCTACCTCGCGGGCGATTACATGCGCTGGTCGTCGATCCAGGGGGCGATGAAGAGCGGCAGACAGGCTGCCGGGGCCGTTCTCGAGGACGTCTCCGGGCGGTAGTCGCCGGGCCGGTCCGGCTCCGCCCGGGCGCGCGCTGCCCGCCGACCGGCGACTACAGCAGGTGCCGACACGCGCCCAGCGGCGGAAACCACAGGGTCTCCGCGCTCGGCTCGTCCCTGATCGCCGGGTGGAAGGCGTCCGCGTCCCGGACCAGCGGCGACTGGAAGTCGTCGGCGGACATCCCGTTGACGGTCGCACCCGGTGCGAGACGGGTAAACGCCGGGAGGACGAGCACGTCCGCGCCGTCGTAGGCGCCCGGACCGTAGAGGAAACAGGGCAGTTTCCGGCCGTCGACCGACAGCGCCGGGTGATCGTGCCCGATCACGTACCGCTCGGCCTCGCTCGAGGGCCGTTCGTGGCCGTGACAGACGACCGTCTCGCCGTCGTCGAGCCGTTGTTCCGCCGTCTGGACTCCGTCGAAGACGGACTCGAGCATCGGGTCGTGGTTGCCGGTCGTGACGACCAGCGACGCGCCGGCGTCGTCGACGACCGATTCGAGGGCCGCGAGGTCGCGCTCGACGCCACGCGGGAGGCGGTCGAACGAGTGCAGGAGGTCCCCGGCGACGACGACCGTCGCGGGCTCGGTTCGCTCGAGCAGGTCGGCCAGCCGGTCGCAGACGTCGGCGCCGTCGTCGAGCGGGGCGTCGACGCTCGAGGCGGCGGCTCGGCCGAGGTGGACGTCGGCCAGAACGAGCGCGTCGGCCGCCGGGACGTAGGCGGCCCGACGGGAGAGCGAGAACGGAACGTCGACGGGATCGGTCACTGCTCGCGGTCGGTGGTGGCGTCGGGGCGAGCCTCCTCGTAGCCCAGCGCCTCGAAGAGGTCGTACTCGGTGCCGCTCAGGACGAACAGCACCTCCTCGAGCGGGGCGAGCACCTCGGGGAGGATGCGGACGACGAGGAACGTGATCGCGACGAGCGCGACCACCGAGAGCGTCTGCGCGATGTAGTTGTGCGCGACGAGGAAGGAGACGCGGTCCGGGTGGGCGCCCATGTAGGTGGTCATGAACGAGACGAGCCAGTCGAACTGGAACCAGCCGTACGGCGAGGCGAGCGCGATGAAGACGTTTCGCAGGAGGTTGAGAAACCAGATGACGCCGATCGCGAGCGCGAGCGCGGACAGTTTGCGCTTCAGCGGTGCCGAGACGGACGCGATGAGCCCCCCGAAGATCGCCATGCTCCCGAGCCCGGTACAGGCGAGGACGATGTAGGTCGTCCGGCCGGTGACCGTCTCGTCGGGATCGAAGTCGAATCGGCTCTGGTAGCCGTTTGCGCCCTCGCTGAGTCCCGGGCTGTGGCCCAGCAGTTCCATCACGACGTGTGCCTGCATCGCGGTCGTCTCGATCAGCCACTGGCGGACGAACGGGATCGTCTCCGCGGGGAGGTAGATCAGCCCCATGATGGCGACGGCCTTCGAGAGCAACAGCAGCGACTCACGGCCCGCATACAGGAGGTAGCCGGTGTAGACACACAGCGGGAGGGCAGCCAGCGCGAGGACGGTCTGGATCGGACTCTGGGCGTCGAAGTAGTAGTACGGCACCATCGTGAGCCAGAAGACGCCGAAGACGAGCCACGATCCGGCGGCGAGCTGTCGAGCGAGGTCGCTCCCACCGCGCCACTGGAGGACGACGGCACCGAAAAAGCCCGCGATCGCGACCCAGGCGAGGGCGTCCAGCAGCGGGGAGTTCACCATCGCCGGGGCGAGCACCGTCGTGAGGGCGGACTCGAGGCCGACGGGAAGCGTACTCCCGGACGCGACGGGGAGAGGCGGCATTGTCACGTCGATTGAACGGACGCTCGGCGTATCAATGTGACGTCTCGTCTCCGTTCGTCCCCGATCGTCGCAGTGGACTGATCGCGGGTCGAGGCACGCTCGAGCGAAACGTTTAACCTATGTTGTGACTATCGTTATCATACACCATGGCCACCACTGAACAGTCGCATACCGATCTCGCCGGGCGTCCGGTGACGGTTCGCCCCGTCGAGTCGGTGGCGCCGACCGCGACCGTCCGACACGTCGACCAGCTCGAGACGGCCGCACTCGAGGAGTTTCTCGCCCTGCTGGGTGGTGATCGCCCCGTGCCAGCCGCCGAGACGTCGCTCTCGGTCGGCGACGTGATCGTCTTCACTGACTACTACCGCGTCTCGAGCGCGTAGGGGCTCGCTCGACGTATCGAAGCCGTTTTCCCCGGTGCGGCCGTTCGGTTCGGTATGAACGGCGACACCGACATGACCCTCGCGTTCGAGCTCGAGGCGCTGAAACAGCTCGCCTCGCCCGAACGCGTCTTCGAGGACGCCAGAGGCTGGACCGAGTACATCGGCGTCGTCTCGGAGCAACCGACCTACGTCGTGACCAACTTCACCCGCAAGAACCGCATCCGCCAGGACTTCTTCTCCGGCCCCCGCGGGAAAGCCGAGAGCCTCGAGGGCGTCAAAGACCAGTTTCAGACCGACCGCTACGTCTACATCGGCGCGAGCGACGAAGACGAAGCGCTCGCCGACGAGGTCGGCTGGGAGTATCTGGCCGTCGAGGACGCCGCCGAGGCTGCCGACTGGATCGTCGCTGCGAG
>LKMK01000205.1 GCA_001563805.1 Natrialbaceae archaeon B1-Br10_E2g2 | reverse complement strand
TTCGTCGATGCAAACAAACGCACCGCGCTCAACACGACGGTCGTGTTCTACTTCCTCAACGGATATCGGTTCACGTACGACGACGAAATCAGGACGATTCTCAAGCAGTTCGGCACGGATCAGGCAATCGTCGACGAAACGGAAACCCTCGAATACCTTCGTTCTCACACTGAAGAACTCGACCTCGCAGGCGAGATCGAACAGTGGCGTGACGATCTCATCCAGTACGGACTGGACGAACTAACCGGTGATTCGTCTAACCCGAACGATTAACCGAAGTCGGAACGATACAACAACTATGGCGACCAAGGAAAGTTCAGAGCCCGAGACTCCACTCGATGAAGTGATGGAGGATATCCGAGGTGAACTCGTCCGACGGGTAGCAGCAGCTGATCGGGACGCAAACCGAGAGATCTACGACGCACTCGAAGACGAGTAACGAACCTACGGTTTTGTTGGTGTCGGTAAGTATCGGGGATAGGAGACTCTCCCAACGAATTAGTAATACTACTTGTGTAGTCAACATTTGTCTCTTCAGTGCGAAACACCGCTCTCGACGAAAGTGGGAATGGGGGAAGTGTTGACCGTCTTCAATTAGTACTCACGATCTTGATCACGTCGCCCTCCTCGAGTTCGTAGCTGTCGCTCACTTCCCGCGAGGATTTGGCGTCGACGGCGTGGAGATAGCCGTCGCCGATGTCGGAGTGGACGGCGTAGGCGAGGTCGACGGGCGTCGAGCCGTCGGGCAGAAGAAACGCATCGGGGAGGACGTTGCCGCTGCCGTCGGACCACTTCGAGGCGTCCTCGACCGGGTAGGCCGTAACGTGCTCGAGCAGGTCGTATATGGCGTAGTTGAGCGCTCCCTGCACACCGGTGCCGTCGTACGCGGCCATCCGGTCGGCGAGGTCCTCGAGGGCCTCGCGCTGGGCGTCGCTGACGTCGTCGCCGATCTCGAGGGTCTCGTCGCCGGGGTCGTAGTCGACGAGGTCGGCGTCGGCGGCCCGCCGCAGCGCGAGTTCACCCTCCGCAGTCGTCGGGATCACGGGCTTGTCGAGTGCGAGCAGTCGTTCGACGTGTTCGTCGGGCGCGACGTCGATCTTGTTGGCCGCAACGACGATGGGTTTCGTCCGCTGGCGGACGTCGCGGGCCAGCGCCTCGCGATGCTCGTCGGTCCACTGGATGGGGTCGTCGGGGTACTCGAGATCCCGGAGGACGGTCGCGATCTGGGTCGGCGAGGCGCCAAAGCCCGAGAGCATATCTGCGAGTACCTCGTCGATGTCGAACTCGGGCGAGCGAGATTTTCGCTCGACGGACTCCCAGTTGCGCTCGACGATCCCCGCGAGCCAGAGGTCCATCTCCTCTTCGACGAAGTCGATGTCCTCGAGCGGGTCGTGGCTTCCGACGTCGACGGGTTCTCCCTTCTCGTTGGTCCCGCCGGAGGCGTCGATCACGTTGACGATCACGTCCGCGTTCGTCAGTTCGTCGAGGAACTGGTTGCCGAGCCCTTTCCCCTCGTGGGCACCCGGAACCAGGCCGGCGACGTCGAGCAGTTCGATCGGGACGTAGCGTTTACCGTCCTCGCAGTTGTCGGCGTTACAGCGTTCCTCGCGCTCGAGGCAGGGGCACTCCGTCCGGACGTAGCTGACGCCCCGGTTGGCGTCGATCGTCGTGAACGGGTAGTTGGCGACGTCGACCTCGGCCATCGTCGCCGCCGTGTAGAACGTGGACTTGCCGGCGTTCGGTTTCCCGGCAAGCGCGATCGAAAGCATGGGGAGAGCTACTCGCGTCCCCCCAAATTGCCTTTCGGTTCGGGGGATCGAACGCGTCGGCCCTCGAGTCTGCGACCGGGAAGAACGAAGGACGTCCGTCCCGTACCGATCGGCATGCCAACGATCGAGTTTCGCGGTCGCGAGATCGAGTGTGAGCGCGGCCGCATCCTCAGGGACGTCCTGCTCGAGGCCGACGAGTCACCCCACAACGGCCGGGCAGCGCTGTTCAACTGTCGCGGTCACGGGACCTGTGGAACCTGTGCGGTCGCGATCGAAGGAGCGGTAAGCGAGCCGACGGCGGCCGAACGACGGCGACTCTCCGTCCCGCCGCACGACCCCGACTCGGGACTCCGCCTGTCCTGTCAGACGCGAGTCGAGGGCGACCTCGAGGTTCGAAAGTACGACGGCTTCTGGGGACAGCACGTTCCGGAGGAGGCGGATGACGACGCGAGCGGGACAGCGGAGGCCGTCGACGAGCAGTGAGGTCCGCCCATGCTGACGGTTCGTCCGTGCTGACGCACAGCCTATGTGATACTCAGTGGATGCTGACGCTCAGTGAGTACTGAGAACGCCGAGAGCGACCCCCATCGACAAGGATAGCGCTCACCTTCCTGGCGTCGAACCAGGCGGTCCTGGAACCGCGAGGTCGACCCTCGAGTCCGTCAGAGATCGACGGCCATCATCACTTCGTCGACGTAGTGGCCGTTCATCTTGTAGTGGTCCTCCCGAACGGCCTCGGTCTCCCAGTCGTGGGCCTCGAGGAAGGCGATGGCCTCCTCGTTGGTCGAGGGGACGCTCTGGTAGACCCGCTCGTAGCCGTTCGAGCCGGCCCACTCGAGCCCGCGCGAGAGGAGGTGGGCACCGATGCCGTGGCCGCGGTACTCCTCTAGGACGCCGACGGTTAGTTCGGCCGTGTGGCTCAGTTTCTCGAGTTCCGGCGCGTAGAGGTGGACCCAGCCGACGACCTCGTCCTCGACGGTCGCGACGAAGAACATCCGCGACTCGAGTTCGTTGTACCGCAACAGGGTGTCCTGGTGGTCGACCTCGTCGGCGACGCTCTCGGCTTCGATGTAGGTCTTCTCTTCGGCGACCTGTCGGATCGCGCCGACGATCCCGGTGAGGTCTTCCTGTCTGGCCGGCCGGATGTGAAACTCGAGGTCCTCGGAGACGTACTCCTCTTCGGCCCCCGCGTCGATCGTCACCCGAAGGGTGTCGTCTGCCTCCGCTAGCCGTCCGTCGCGTTTCAGGATCGCGACGTGGTGTTTGAAGCCACCGGCGTCGATGCCGAGGTGGTCTCTGACCTCGTCCGGGTCGACCGCACCGTGTCGTTCGACGTATTCGTAGATCCCCTTGCGATCCTCGTGGCCGAACTCGAGCCGTTCGCGTGAAGCCATGTGGCGAGCTACCACGACACACTACTTGAATCGTTCCCTGCACGCGACCTCGAGTCGACGGGACCGTAAACGACACACACGTGCATCCGGGCGGACTTGTGGACTGCTCGCCTCACGTCGGTTGCGCGTGGCCGGCATCGCCTCCTGCCCCCCAATCGACGACGGGAGCCTGCCGGGCTACGTGTTTCGATGGTCGAACTCGAGGTGGTGATTGCTGGCTGCGGGCTCGTCCTGGCGGTAGCGGCCGGACTCCTCGCCCACGAGTGGACCCACGCGCTGGTTCTCGAGCTCGCCCGCGTCGAGTACACGATATCGATCGCACCGGGGCGAACCGGTGGGATCGTCGGAACCCTCGCGAGCTGTCCGTGGGCCGTCGTTCGTCCACGGCCGACCGGCGGGGAACCGGCCTGGATCTTCCGGCTCGCGGCGCTCGCACCGCTGGTGCTCGCGGTGCCGGTTTTCGTGGGGATCGCCACCGGTGCCGTGAGCCACGAGTCGCCGATTACGACCGCCGTCGCGATCGGCTGGCTCGCGTGTGCGATTCCGAGTCCGCAGGACTTCTCGGTGGCCTTCTACGCCCACAGCGCCCTCGAGAGCGACCGACTCGAGGGTGTTTCCGTACGCGACGACTGACGAGCGCCCTGGCGGTCGAACGCAGCTGCTGTGGCTCGGTGGGAGGACAGTCGGCAAAATGTACCTGGAGAGTCAGCCCGAGGGCACGATCAGGGCTGACCCAGAGCGATCGAACACGAGTGGGGCGGTCACACAGCCACGAGTGACCGCACGGGTTGATCGGACACGAGTGATCCACCGGTGCTCACAGGGGTCGGTTTGTAGGCGATGCGTCACGGGTCGGCGCCACGCCGACATCACTATTGATTGTTCGTCCAGTCATAAAGCTATTGATTGCGGTGAGTACGACGAATATCCCCGATATAGTTTTGAACTCGTGATCTCTGAGGACAAAATGTGCCCCCATGTCCCATTACATCCGGGCAGCGGGCGACGTTTTCGACAGTCGTCGACCTCGAGGAGACGATCGAGTCGCTAACCGGGCACGGCTCTCCCACCCTGACAGGAGATGGGTCGGCTACGGATCGATCGCACTCGAGGTGAGTCCGCCCGACAGTTCCGCGCTGATGAGTGCCGACTGACTCCGTCGCAGCCGTTCGGAGAGCGCCTGGTGGGAGACGCCGAGTTCGGTCGCGAGTTCCTCGAGCGTGATCGCCCGCGGGACGTCGAAGTAGCCCAGGTCGTGTGCCGTACAGATCGTCTCGTACTGCGTTTCCGTCAGCGGCGTTTGAACCCGTTCGAGGCCGTCCATCCCGGTGAGCCGGGTCACCTCGACGTCGAACTCGTACTGGTCGAACAGGTCGTGACAGGTCGAGACCGACTCGCGGTCGTGAAAGAGCAACTGGAGCGACCAGGTTCCCTCGCGGCCGCGAGCCGATAGGACGGCCCCGTCGGCGTCGGTGACCAGCCGCTGAAACAGCTCGAGCCCGCCGGTGAACTCGAGTCGGAACACCCAGAACGGACGCGTCGATCCCGACCGACCGGACTCGTCGGCGCCGACTGAGACGTTCGCGAGCACGTCGACGGAGGGGTCGGCCTCGAGGGCCCGTTCGATGGTCCGACGGTCCGACCCCGAGGCGCGGACCAGCGGCGGGGCGTCGCCGATAATGGCGCCGATCTGGAACTCGAACGCCGGGAGGTGGTCGAACGTTCGCGCGAGACCGAGGCGGTCGGCGGGGACGTCGAGCTCGACGACCGTCGTCATACGCCCAAGGGACCACGAATCCGTATAGACGCGTTTGGTTTGCGGTAGCCTTTCCCGCCACCCAATCAACGTGAGTCTCACTCGAGAGCGAGGGTCAGCTTCGGTGATCGGTCACGACTCGAGACCGCTCGCGAGCGGGCAAGTGGATCGCGAGCTGAACGTTCGTGGTAGCGCCGAAAACCACAACGGTTGAGTGACGGCCGTCTCGAGGGGCCGTATGGACGAGTTCGTCGCGACCAACCTCGACCGCTACGGACAGACGCAGGGTGTCCTCCCGGATCGGCTCGACGCGTTCGGTGACACCTACCGCGAACAGGGGTATCTCACCCGCGATCAGCTCTACGAGATCGCCTACGAGTCCTCGACGCGCAGTGCCTATCACGTCGAGACGAATCCAGAAGAGCGGTGTCGAACCGTTACGGCGAACGTCCTCGCCGTCGACGACGACTTCTCGAAGATCCAGCTGTTGACCGGCCTCTCGGGGTTCAAAGCGCCGACGGCCTCCTGTGTGCTCACCGCGTACGATCCCGACCGCCACGCCGTCGTCGACACTCGCGTCTGGGCGTCACTCGAGCGACTGGGCACCCTCGAGGGCCGAAAGGAGAGCTTCGACGCCGACGACTACGTGACGATGATCGGTCCGATCCGGGAGATCGCGGCCGAAACGGGCTACAGTGTCGCCGACGTGGGGTACGCACTGTTCGCCTACGACGTCGAGGTCCGCGAGGGGACCCTCCACTGACGTCGGCCCTTCAGGCTGGCACGTTGTCCGGTTCGCGTTCCCAGTGGCGGTGCTGGGAGATCGCGTCGACGAACGCCTCGGCGAAACGCTCGAGGTCGCCGTTCCGACAGGTGACGACGCCGGTGTCGGAGACGAGGTCGCCCTCGTCGGCGATCTCGGTGTCCGGCAGGTCGACCGCCTCGAGCAGTTCCGTTCCCTCGCCGACCGCGGCGATCGGCTTGTAGTGTTTGAACGCCTCGGCGACGAAGTGCTTCGGATCGCCCTGCCCGCACAGGGTGTCGACGCTCTCGCTGCCGCCGGGGACGACGATCGCGTCGAACGAGACCGAGGCCGCCGCGACGTGGTGTTTGTCGGGCTCGACCG
>LKMK01000204.1 GCA_001563805.1 Natrialbaceae archaeon B1-Br10_E2g2 | reverse complement strand
GCTGCCGGCTCGAGGTCGACTTTCCGGGCTTCGGCCTGAACGAGATACGCGCGGTCGGCGTCGTATTCGGCGACGATCTCGAGGGCGTCCTGGGTCCCGATCTGGTTGAGCGCCCAGGCGGCGCTCGCCCGAACCCGATCTTCCTCGTCGTCGGCGAGGACGTCAGCCAGCGGCTCGATGGCGCGGGTGTCGCCGATCAGCCCGAGCGCGCGGGCCGCCCAGCTACGGACGTCCGGATCGTCCGCGACGAGCTGGTTCGCGATGGGCTGGACGGCGTCTTCGGCCCCGATTTCGCCCAGTGCCCGGAACGCCGGTTTCTGGAGGTCGCGGTTGGAGTCGACGTAGTCGAGCAGCGTCTCGACGACCTCGTCGTCCGCGACGCCGATCTTCCCGAGGATGCTCATCGCCGCCGTATCGCGACGACCTGCTTTCTGGAGCATGGGATCGATCGCCTCCTCGGGGCCCATCCGTTCGAGCGCCTCGAGGCAGTGTTCTTCCATGAAGTCGGAGCCGAGGCTGTCGTACGCCAGCAGGATCTGCTCGACGTTGCCCCGCTTCTCGTGGACTTTGAGGGCGTGCCACTCCGGCGGGAAGTCCTTGACGTGGTCGAGGACGTCGTAAAAGCCCTCGCGACGGAGCTGTTCGCGGACCTCGAGGTCCGTCCACTCGGTCGCGTCGTCGACGGCGGACTCGAACTCGTCACAGGACTCGAGCAGGCCGGCGATCGTCTCGGCGTCCTCGTCGGCGTCGAGATCGGCAGCCTCGACGGCCTCCGTGGCTTCCTCGAGCGTTGCGTCGAGTTGCTCGGGGACGTTCCCTTCCACGAGGGCGTCCTCGCCGAGTTCCGCGCCGGGAGCGGGCTCGAGGTCGTCCGGGAGAGTGAGGTCGCTTCCGAGCAACTCGTTGACGGCCGCGAGGAACTCCTCGGTCGCTGCGATCAGCTCCTCGTCGCCTTCGATCGTCCAGCGGGTACCCGTGATCGTCCCGCGGACGCCGTCGATCTCGCCGACGACGTCCTCGGCGTAGGGGCCGCGCTGGTCCTCGAGGTCGTCCTCGAGATCGCCGAGGTCGCTTTCGAGGTCGTCGTAGGTCTCCTGCAGTTCCTCTTCGGGAGCGGGTTCGTCGTCTTCGTCGTCCTCGTCGTCGGACTCGGGTGGGTCGGGGACCTCGATCGACTCGAGGTCCGTACGGACGGTCTCGAGGTCTCCCTCGACGACGTCCAGGTCGGCTTCGGTGTCGGCCGCCTCGAGGTCGCCCTCGAGGTCGTCGAGGTCGCCACGAACCGACTCGAGGTCGGCGTCGATCGCCTCGAGGTCGGCCGACGGCTCGTCGTCGGCCGCGTCCTCGTCACCGTTTGCCTCGTCCTCGCTCATGGTACCACCCTCGCCGGGGGACGACGCCGACGCGTGACTACGTACATACGAGACGGTGCGGTCAGGACCGCCCTAAGCGTTTCCATGCAGCGTCGCCTCTCGGCGCGGTTCTCGAGGGAGGATTCGCGTGGGCCCTCTCGGGGAGTCCATCCGTGGGTGCTCTGGAGGGACGATCGGCTTCAGGCGTTCTCGGGGGTATCCGTCGGCGTCGCCGGCGGCATCGCCCGCCAGTAGAACCAGGGAGAGAGCGTCATGTACGCGAGTCCGAGGATCAACAGGGCGAACGGGAACGACCGGCTGGCGAACTCGGGAACGAGAATCGCCAGCACGTGGACGACGCCCATGATCCCGGCGTCTCGGGCCAGCAGGTCGGGATACCGAATCCGCGAGACCATGAGATAGGAGAACGCCGCCGTGATCGCGAGCACGAGCCACGGTCCGGCGACGCCCGCGAGGATCGCCGCGCCGAGGATCGTCGCCGCGAGCGTCGTCTGGACGCCCTGCGTGTACTCGTCTGCGGTGTCGTAGGCGGTGTACAGTCCGAGTCGGGTGACGGCCATCGCGACGAACAACGCACAGACCGCCGTCACGACCAGGAGTTCGGCCGTGACCGTCTCGAACCCGATCCCGAGGCCGTCGCTGACGACGACGAACGCGAGGACGGCCGGGGCGACGGCGAAGGAGGCGACGTCGGCGAGCGAATCGAGGTACGGACCGGCGTCGGTTCCGCCGTACCGACGCGCGAGGATGCCGTCTAATCCGTCCGCGACCGCCGCCAGCAGGATCAGGCGGGCAGCGAGGTCGATGTCGACGAACGCGACGACGCAGGCGACGAACCCCAGGGCGGCGTTGGCGACCGTCACCGCGTCGGCGACGCCGAGTCGACCGACGAACCGCGGAAGCATGTTCGCGGATTCGGCGTGCGGGTGCCTTACGTGTTTTCGTTTCGTGGCCCGGCCGTGGCTGCAGACGTTTCTCACGACGTCAGGTCGGCCGAGACCGATCCCGACCGACTTTTCGATGGGCGAACCGGGGCCGTTATATTCCGACTCCCCCAACGAACGCGTATGAACCGGCGCGTCTACCTCGCCGCCGTCGGGAGTGGGGCCACCGCAGGGCTGGCTGGCTGTACGTCAGTGCTCAGTGTCTTCGGTGACGACGACGAATTCTGTAGCAGCGACGACTGTGACATCGGGATGACCAGAAACGAGTTCGTCCCCAGGGAGTACGAGACGACCGTCGGCGACACCGTCGTCTGGAAGAACACGAGCGGCGCCGACCACACCGTAACGGCCCTCGAGAACCAGATTCCGGACGACGCCGAGTACTTCGCGAGCGGGGACTACGAGGACCAGGACACCGCCATCGAAGCCTGGCACGAGTACCGCGGCGGTCGGCTCGGAACGCGGGAAACTTACGCCCACACGTTCGAGGTCCCCGGCACCTACCACTACATCTGTGAACCCCACGTGAAAGCCGACATGATCGGGACGGTCGTCGTCACCGAGTAATCGTACGCCGCGGTCGACGTTCGAACCTCGTTTTTCGGCTTCGATTCTCGAGTCAGTGCTCTCCCCGAGTAGGCCTGCAGCTGACGATTCCAGCTCGCATGCCTCATCGATAAACCAATAAACGCCATATCAAATAGAGTGTCGGCGGCTGCCACTCCTCCGGCCGGGGCGGCCGTCCGTGGACAGCACGTGGCCTCTCGAGGGGGTGAACGACCACCGGTTCGACCGTCGCGGCTACCCGCGAGCATGTCCGTGACACCCCCGCGACAGACTTTTCACCACTCGAGCATACCACCTAGTTGTATGTCCGGATTCGACCAGTTCAGCGACGTCGGCGAAGCAGACGTAACGCGCGCGATCGGCCAGGAGTGGACCGAGGAGTTCATGGACTTCTCGGACTCGGACGTGATCATCGTCGGCGGCGGTCCCTCGGGACTGACCGCGGCGAAGGAGTTGGCAGAACGGGGCGTGAAGACGATGGTCGTCGAGAAGAACAACTACCTCGGCGGCGGCTTCTGGCTCGGCGGCTTCCTGATGAACAAGGTGACGGTGCGCGACCCGGCCCAGCAAATTCTGGAGGAACTCGACGTGTCGTACAAACAGTCTCAGGACAGCGAGGGACTGTACGTGGCGAACGGTCCCGAGGCCTGTTCGGGACTGATCAAAGCCGCCTGCGACGCGGGCGCGAAGATGCAGAACATGACCGAGTTCACGGACATCGTCATCCGCGAGGATCACAGGGTCTCGGGGATCGTGATGAACTGGACGCCGGTCCACGCCCTGCCCAGGGAGATCACCTGCGTCGACCCCATCGCCGTCGAGGCGGACCTCGTCATCGACGCGACCGGCCACGACGCGATGGCGATCACGAAACTCGACGAGCGCGGTGTGCTCGACGCGCCCGGCGTGCAGGACGCCCGCGAGCGCGGAGAGGTGATGGACCAGACAGACAGCGAATCCTACGGCGCGCCCGGCCACGATTCGCCCGGCCACGACTCGATGTGGGTCGGCAAGAGCGAGGACGCCGTCGTCGAACACACCGGCCTCGTCCACGACGGCCTGATCGCCACGGGGATGGCCGTCGCGACCGCCTACGGCCTCCCGCGGATGGGGCCGACCTTCGGCGCGATGCTCGTCTCTGGCAAACGCGCCGCCCAGGAAGCCATCGACGAACTCGGCGTCGACGCCGACCCAGTCGATATCACCTCGCGCGCGACGCCGGCCGACGACTGACGGCCGTCGCCGACGGGAGCCCCCGGCGACACCCGACGAACGAACACGACACACCGCTACACGAGACCACCAATGACCGACCGCGTCGTTTGCTATCGACCGCCGTCGACCGTCGCCGTTAGCGAGGCGTCGGGCCCACCCCGAAGGGCCGACGGCGTCGTCGACGTCGACGCCATCGCCGACTGGCTCGAGCCCCGCATCGACGCCGAGGTCGTCGTCCGGGACCGATTCCTCGAGGTCCACCGAACCGACGACCTCGCCGAGCGGTTCGCCGAGGCGCGGGTCCTTTCGCCGTACGACCGCGAGACCGGCAACACCATGCTCGGAACGATCCGGTACGAAGAGCGCGCCCTCGAGCAGCCCGAACGCGAGGGCGGCGTCCTCTACGACGGTATCCAGATCCAGCGGGCGCTCAACGCCGCGCTGCCGGCCGAGGAACGCGGCCTCGAGACGCTACACGTCGCCATCCTCGATCGGGCCCTCGGGACGTGGGGCGACCACGACGGCCGCTGGCACAAGCGCGTGAGCGTGCTCGGCCAGCCCGCGCTGGTGTCGGTTCCGGGACTCTACGAGGCGCCCGCAAAGCCCGAGGAGTACTACAAAGAACAGCAACGCCACGCGCTGCTCTCGGGCGATACGCCACCCCGGGAGGTCCTCGAGAATCAGGTCGAGGGCGAGTTCCTGATCGAGAACGATCCCCGGACGACCGACGCGCTCTCTGGCTACGTCCTCGGGGCGTACCACTACCTCGAGACGGGCGAGCCCTTCTGTGACCGCGAGGAGTGTCGACTCTTCAACGCCCACTACCACGAGGACCTGATCGAGGCCCAGCTTCGCGAGCCCGAGTTCTGTCCGGTCCACGCCGATCGGTACGGGCTCGAGTGACACGAACGGACGGGGCGTCGCAACCGGAGCCCTCTTTTCGGGCACCCGACTTCAGTACGTACGATGACCGATCCGTTTACCGTCGACGTCCCCGTTCGGTACCGCGACCTCGATCCCCTCGATCACGTCAACAACGCCGTCTACGTCAGCTATCTCGAGACGGCCCGCGTGGCGTTTCTCGAGGAGGCCCTCGACGTCGCCGCCGAGGACGTCTCGTTCGTCATCGCGAACCTCGAGATAGACTACGAGCGGCCGATCGTCGCCGAGGACGAGCCGACGGTCGCGCTCTGGATCACCGACCTCGGCGACTCGAGCTGTACGATGACCTACGAGATCCGCGTCGACGACGGCGTCGCCGCGACCGCCGAGACGACCATGGTCCACGTCGATCCCGACGCGAAACGGCCGGCGCCGCTCCCCGAGCGGGCGCGAGCAGCGATGCTCGAGGTCGGCGGACTCGAAGCGACCGTCTGAGCGGTCGTCCAACGAACAGTTACGCGACTGTTCCGCCGGTCAGCCTGACGACGCCGAAGACGTGCGTCTCGTCGGCGACGGCGGCCGACCGCTCCCGGAGTCCGGTGTGGGCGGCGTCGATCTTCCGGTCGAGCCGCAGGTGTGGCTCGGTCTCGTAGCGGAGTTTTGTCGTCGGCGGCGTCGAGAGCACGACGATCGCCCGGAAGACGGCGTTGACCGGCGGTGCGTACCACTCGTCGCTGCGGGCGGCGTTCGCGAGGACGACGTGGCCGCCGGGACCGACGAGGTCACACCAGTCGTCGACCGCGCCGACCGGGTCCTCGAGCATGCCGACGACGAACGTCGCGAGGACCGCGTCGACCGACGTCTCTTCGAGTGGGGCGGTCGCTGGCAGGCCGAGCGGCGGCCGCGTCGCGTCGCCCCGGACGACGTGGACGTTGTCGTACTCGCTCGTCAGCTCGCGGGCGCGCTCGAGGACGGGTCCCGTGAAGTCGATCCCGACCACGACCCCGTCGGGGCCGACCTGTTCGCGCAGGTACGGCAGGTTCGCCCCCGTTCCACAGCCCATCTCGACGACGGTGTCGCCGGGCTCG
>LKMK01000203.1 GCA_001563805.1 Natrialbaceae archaeon B1-Br10_E2g2 | reverse complement strand
GCAACACCAGGGACAACAACGCCAACCACAGCAGCAACAGCAGGGACAGCAACCACAGCAGCAACCCTACCCACAGACTGGCGAGTGGGTGTCCCAGCAGGGGCCGTACGAGGGCTCGACCAGACAGGACCGGTTCGGCCAGCAATCGATGCGTGAGGAGTCACGCCAGCGAGGCGGCCGACGGGAGGGCCGGGCCCAAGAGAGCGAAGGCCAACATAGCGAGGATCAGCAGAGACAGGAGCAACAGGAACGTGCCGGCCAGTACTCACAGCGGATCGACTCCGGCCAGGACGAACGACAGCGCCGACCGGTTCCACAGGGACAGGGGAGTCGGCCCGATCGCACGCCTCGAGCGGGTGACCGAGCGCAGGCCGAGCGCGAAGGCGAGGGCCAGGAAACGGACTCGGAGCAGGAGATGAGCCAGTCGTCCTCGGAACAGAGCGAACAGGACGGAGAGTAATCGCCCGGCTCACCCTCGGCTAACCGCGGTCAGACACACTTGCGGACATCTCGGAGAAATCGAACGATTCGTCGCGAGAGGAATCGAGGGGCCTTCGCAGCGATCAGTGCCTGTCGTCGCCGATGAGTTCGTCGTCGTCATCGTCGTCCAGTAGTCCCTCATCATCGTCGTCGCCGATCAAATCGTCATCGTCGTCCATCAGCCCGTCGTCATCGTCGCCGATGTGGTCGTCGTCATCGTCGTCCATCAGCCCCTCGTCGTCGTCGCCGATGTGGTCGTCGTCATCGTCGCCCATCAGCCCGTCGTCATCGTCGCCCATCAGCCCGTCGTCATCGTCGCCCATCAGCGCATCGTCGTCGCCCATTAGGTCGTCATCGCCGACGTCGCTCCCGTGGTCTGTCGTCCCGGCTCCGGCGCTGCCGGTCGTCCCGGCGCCGACGTCAGTGCCGGAGGTCTCGTGGGTATCCATGCCGGTGTCGCTCCGGCCGCCGGTGCGGTCCGCCTCCGTGGTTTCGCCGCCGGTCGTTCCGGCGCTCGTACCGGTTCCCGAGAGGTCGCTCTGGAGGTGGACCGCGTCGTCGGTGACCTGTGCCACCGATCCCTCCTGAAGCGGATAGGCGTCGTCGTCCGTTCCACCCCAGCCGAGTTTCGCCTTGATCGTGTCCGCGACCCCCGGATCCGGTTCCACGTGGGCTGTACCGTGTTCGACGGCCGCCACGATGCCGACCTCCTCGTCGTTCGCGTTGATGACGGTCTTTCCGATGTCGTCGTCTGTGAACTCGTGAGTCATTGCAATCCAACGAACGGGAATGCTGACCACAACGGTGTTGCTTGCGAAGGCTTGCGGACGACGATGGCCGCACGGACCGGCACGTGAGGCTACTCGTTGAACTGCGGTTCGCGCCCCTCGAGGAAGGCCGCGACGCCCTCCTCGTGGGCATCGGAGGCTCGCGCCTGGACCTGGAGCGTGTTCTCGTAGTCGAGCGCCTCGGCCCAGTGGCGAGCCATATTCTCGTGCATCGCCTGTTTCATCATCCCGATGACGTCGGTCGGCCGCCGGCCGAGCCGCTCGACGGTCTCGGTCACTCGCTCGTCGAGCTCGTCGGCGGGGACGGTTTCGTTGACTAACTCGAGGTCGGCCGCCCGCTCGGCGTCGAAGAACTCGCCGGTGAACGCGAGCTTCTTCGCAGCCCGCAGACCGACGATGTGCGGCAGCATGAACGTCCCGCCGGTGTCGGGAATCAGTCCGACACGGACGAACGCACAGGAAAACGTCGAGTCCTCCTCGGCGTAGGCGATGTCCGACAGCGCGACGAGTGCGAGCCCGGCACCGACAGCGTCGCCGTTGACCTTCGCGACGATGGGAACGGGACACTCGAGCATCGCCTCGACCAGTCGGCCGAACGTCGCGGTCACTTCGGTGTAGGCCGCCCGCGGCGAGGTGGGTTCCTCGGAAAGCATCTCGAGGTCGCCGCCGGCGCTGAAGGCGTCGCCCTCGCCGGTGATGACGATCGCGTGGTAGTCGTCGGGCGTTGCGGCTTCGATCTCGTCGGCCATCTCGGTGACGACCTCTCGGGTCAACGCGTTCAGGACGTTCGGGCGATCGAACGTGAGTCGCAAGACGCCGTCGTCGTGTTCGACGTGCATACGACTCGACACTAGCGCCCCCGGGTACTGTTTGTACCGGTGTCTTCGCTGACACGTCAGTGGACGGGTACTCGGGACGCGCTGTTGCCCCTGAGACGACTCCACGGCTCTGGTACGGCCCCGCTGTTCTGAGCCGGGCTCCACGGCTCTGGGACGTTCTCGAGGCTCCGGAACGGAATCGTGACTCTGGGACGGCGTTCGAGCGTCGAAAACTGAAGACGGCGTCGTGATGATCGGCCAATTCGGCTCAGGTGGGCGTTCCTGACGGGCCGTTCGTGGCCTAGTTCGACGGGATCGGCGGAGCGGTGGTCTCCTCCTCGGCAACGTTGAGCTCCGAAGTCACCAGCGCGCGGTAGGCGCGGCGGAGCCGCTCGGACAGCGCCTGATGGGAGATGTCGAGTTCCTCGGAGAGTTCCTGCATCGAGACCTCTCGAGGGATCTCGAAGTAGCCATGATCGATCGCCGCGACCAGCGTCTCGTACTGACGCGGGGTGAGTCCACACTGGGAGTGGGTCTCCTCGGCCAAGTCGTACAGCCGGACGATCGTCGGCGAGACGCCGTCGGCGACGAGCCGGTCGTAGAGCGAACTGACGCTCTCGCGGTCGACCACGCGGATGCTGATCAGCCAGTTGCCGTTCGAGGCCGACGCCGACAGGACGGTCCCGCCCTCCTCGAGGACGAGTTCGAAGACGTCGACCGTGTCGGGGTCGAACTCGATGTCGTACAGCCAGCGGTCGTCGTCGCTGCTGATCAGTGAGTACCGACCGATCGCCGAGGCCTCGTCCAGCGCGTCCTCGACGTCGTCCTGTGGAGCGCCCGAGAGCCACAGGCCGTGGCCGCTCGAGGCGATGACGCGCTCCATCTCACAGTTCAGTGATGGTACCGTCTCGAAGAGCTCGCCCAACCCGGTTCCGTCGGCCGGAATTTCGATGTCTGCGATCGATGTCATGAGTCTCGTATGCTGGTACAACGACGATCGCATTAACCCCACTTCCAACAAGATTAGCGCCGACGAAAGCGACTTTCGACCCAGATACACATTTCTTTCTGTGTGGGATTCAGTGACGAGTATATGTACCGACGAGGACCTGCACGCCGAGGACGACGACCACCGTGATCGCCAGCAACGCGAGCGCGATGGGGACGACGGCATCCAGGCCGTAGGAGACGAACGAGACCCAGATACGAGTCGGCATGGTCCGCGGGTTGTACGCCACCATCATCGTCGCGCCGAACTCGCCGATCGCTCGCACGAACGTGAGGACGATCCCCGCCGCGATGGCAGTTCTCGCCAACGGCAGCGTAACCAGCCGGACCGTCTCGAGCGGGCCGTAGCCCATCGTCCGGGCGGCCTCCTCGAGTCGGTCGTCGACCTCGTCGAAGCCCGCCCGCGCGGTGACGACCAGGAAGGGCGCGGCGACGAACGTCTGTGCGAGGATCACGCCGAGGTGGCTGTCGGTCAGCGGGACGCCGAGACTCGCCGCCGCGGCCCCAATCGGCGTGAACCGACCGACGACCGTGAGCAACATCGCACCGCCGACGACCGGCGGGACCACCAGCGGGAGCAATACGAGCACCTCGACCAGTCGCTTCCCGCGGAAATCGCCTCGCGAGAGGACGTAGGCCAGCGGAACGCCGAAAACGGTCGCGATCGCCGTGGAAACCGGTGCGGTCACGAGCGACGTGGCGACCGCCTCGAGCACGACGGGATCGGTTAGCTCGCCGACGACGTCGACCGCCCCCGCTCGAGCGAGGAACGCCACCAGCGGCACGACGAAGTACGCGAGCAACAGTCCGCCCAGGACGACCGAGATAACGAGCGGATGAGACGGCGCCGTCCGCTTCAGCCCGACACCGAACGATCCGAGCCCGCCGCTCACGGCTGGGCCACCCCCGGCGAGTCGCCCGACGTCCGGGGCAGTGATTCGGGGACCGCCAGTCCGGCGTCCTCGAGCAGCGAGGGTCGCTCGCCGAGAAACGCCGCGAAGCGGCCACCGTCCTCGTGCTCGGTCGCGCGGTCGGGAGCGGTTGCGACGTAGCTGACCAGCGAGCCCGTCACCGTCTGGCCGTCGGCCGTCGTGTAGCTGGCGCTCGCGTAGGTGTCTTCGAAGGCGGGATCGGCGAAGTTGTAGGTTGCCGGTAACGCGTAAAACGGGAGGTCGCGGTCGACGGCCATGTTCCGGTAGCTGATGGCACACGCGCGGTTGCCGGCCTCGAGGCCGCCGAGGAGCTGCCCCTCCTGTCCGTCGACGGCCGCCCGCTCCAGCATCGCCTCCCGGAAGCCGGGGCGGTCGTGTTCGCGCTCGGCCAGCTCGAACAGGTGGACCGCGCGGTAGCCCAGCGGGTTCTGGTCGGGATCGGCGATCCCGATCGCCCCGGCGTCGGCGGCCGTAAGCACCTCGTGCCACGGCTCGTCGGCCGCGAGTCGGCTTCCGAACTCCGTCTCCGGATCGTACGCGATCCCGACCTCGTTCGTCGCGAACTCGAGCCCGACGCGAGCGTGCTCGGGGACGAGTCGGTCCCGGACCAGCGAGACGTCGGCCCCGATCACGACGTCCGGCAGCGTGTCGCCGCGTTCGATCAGTCGCAAGATCGCGTTCGTCCCGAGGTACTCGCCGTCGACGCGGACGTCCGTCGCGGCTTCGAACGCGGGGCCGATCCGGTCCTCGAGGGCGGCCGCGAGGCTCGCCGCGGCGAGTACGCGGATGCGGTCGCGTCCGGCAAGCAGGCTTGCCGACCCCGCGAGCCCGACGACGCCCGTCGCCGCGGCCAGCACCGACCGTCGGCTGTGGGCCGGTCGAGCCTCGTCGCCACGCGTCCCCATGCGCGATGGTTCGACCTCCAGCGGGGATATAACTGCCCAAAGTTCCCACAGGGCTGGAAAGTAACCACAGTAAGTTTCGCGCTCGGGAGCGTTCGACGACGTGGGTCGCCGTGAGCGGCTGACGTACTCGAGAACGGTTACACCTCGAACGCCGATCCGTTCGCCACTCACTCGTCGGCGTTCGACGCCGGTCGCGTCGTGCCGTCGTGCGAGTCGGCATCGTCGTGTGTGCCGGCAGCGTCGCCAGTTTCCGAAAAGGAGATCCCCTCGAGTTCGCAAATCGCCGCCACGAGCGCCTCGAGGTCGTCGCGTCCGCGTCCGATCACCTCGCCGCCAACGTCTTCGGGGTCGCGGTCGCCCACCAGAATCGTCGGGACGGGTGCAGCGGCAAAGCCCTCGACGAGGACCGTGTCGTACCCCCGGCGCTCGAGTCGGGCCAGTGTCGACACCAGCGCTGTGAGTTCGGGGTCGTCCAGATCCCCCGCGAGGAGCCCGCCGTCGGTCGCGCCGTCGGGCAGCGGCGGTGGGTTTCGCTTCGCCCGCGTGCTGACGTCGAAGGTGAGTTCGGGGGTGATCCCGACGACCGTCTCCGCGCCCGCAGTCCGGTGGCGGTGTGTGTCGGCGCCCGGCGTGTCGATCTCGATGTCGTGGTGGATCGACTTCACCGTCGCCACACGTGCGTCGCGGTCGGCGAGTCGCGGGACGAGTTCTTCGACGAGCGTCGTCTTGCCCGAGTCGCTCGGGCCGGCGAGACAGACGACCCTCATCGGCGATCGGCCCTCATCGACGGGCGTTCCTCGAGCGCTCTCGACCCTGAGTCGGCTGTGATGATCACAGCTAGGGATAGGCAGCATCGAACGATAGCCGTTGGGTGTTTCATACGGTTTACTGTACGTCATTTCCGGCGCAACCGCCGCCCGGGTCGCGGTTGCGCCGGTACATCGGTACAGGAATCCGTATCAGAACAGTTCGACGCGGATCCCGTCGCGCTCGAGTTCCTCGGCGAACGCCTCCGCGTCGGTTTCGATCGGTTCGAACGTGTCGTAGTGTTCTGGCAGTACCAAATCGGGTTCGACGCTTCGGGCGAAGTCGGCGGCCTCGTGGCGGTCCATCGTGAAGTGGCCGCCGATCGGCGGGACGAATACGT
>LKMK01000202.1 GCA_001563805.1 Natrialbaceae archaeon B1-Br10_E2g2 | reverse complement strand
TTCGGCCTCGCCGAGTCGATCTTCCCCGAGACCGGCGTCGCCGCCGCTGCGGCCGCCGGCATCGTCCTCGGCAACCTCGAGCTCCCCCACCGCGAAGAGGTCCTCGGGTTCAACCGCGACCTCACGCTCGTGGTGCTCTCGTTCGTCTTCATCTCGCTCGCGGCGTTGATCGACTTCGGCGCGCTGTTCGGCCTCGGAATCGGCGGCGTCGCCGTCGTCGTCGCGGTCACGCTGGTCGTCCGCCCGATCCTCATCGCCATCTCGACGACCCACTGGCGGTTCAGCCGAAACGAGAAGTACTTCCTCTCGCTGGTCGGGCCCCGGGGGATCATCCCCGCGTCGGTCGCGACGCTGTTCGCCATCGAACTCGAGGCGGCGGGCCAGTTCGAGGCCGCCCAGACGCTGGCCGGGACGGTCTTTCTGGTCATCTTCATCACGGTCGTCCTCCAGGCCGGGTTCGCCAGACAGATCGCGGAGTACCTGCACGTCGTACCCATGAAAAGCATCATCGTCGGCGGCGGCCGGGTCGGCCGGGCGCTCGCCACGCGGCTGGAGAAACGAGGCGAAAACGTCCACCTGATCGACCGCGACTCCGGGATCGTCGCCGCCCTCCGAGAGGACGGCTTTACCGCCCACGAGGGCGACGCCACCGACGACGAGACGCTCCGGAACGTCGGGGTCGAGAACGCGAAACTCGTCGTCGCGACGACCGCCGACGACGACGTCAACCTGCTGGTCTCCCAACTCGCCCGCACGAAGTTCGGCGTCGAGGACGTCGTCGCCCGGGTGAACACCCCCGGGAACGTCAGCGCCTTCGACACGCTCGACGTTCGGACGATCGACGTCGCCAGCGCCACCGCCTGGTCGATCGACAACGAGATCGAACGGCCGGCGCTCGCCCACTGGATGAACGAACTCGGCGAGGGCCACGACGCCCAGGAGATCGTCGTCACCGCCGAAGAGCTCGACGGCGCGACGATCCGCGAACTCAGCGCCGAGATCCCCGACGGCTGCATCGTCGCCGTCCTCGCACGGGAAGACGAGACCTACGTCCCCGACGCGGAGATGACCCTCGAGGCGGGCGACCGCGTCACGTTCATCGGCCGCGAGGAGGCCGTCCGCAGCGCCGTCAAGCGGTTCCACCCGCACGACGCCTGATCCGGACCGCTGTCCGTCAGTGTCGGCACACCCGTGGACGGTCTCCAGGCCAGGAACTGGTCCGACCGCCGGGACGACGGGCACGGCCCATCGCGACCGGTGTGTTTGAAGGGGCTTCCCGTCCGATTTTCCCGTATGCGTCTGTTCGTCAGCGTAGACCTTCCCGACGACCTCGCGGCGCCGATCGCCGACCTCCAGGATGGGTTCGCGGACGCCGGTGGACTGAACTTCACCGATGCCGAGCAGGCACATCTCACGCTGAAGTTCCTCGGCGACGTGGGGGAAGACCGGCTGCCGACCCTCGAGCGCGAACTCGAGGCGGCGGTCGACGACGCCAGCGTCGAGCCCTTTACGGTGCGCTACGGCGGGCTGGGCGTCTTCCCGAGCCTCGAGTACATCAGCGTCGTCTGGCTCGGCGTCGAGCAGGGCGCCGACGAGCTCACCCGACTCCACGAGGCGATCGAGAGTCGGACGACGGCGATGGGGTTCGAGGCCGAAGCCCACGAGTTCACCCCCCACGTCACCCTCGCCCGGATGGAACACGCGGGGGGCAAAGCGCGCGTCCAGGAACTCGTCCGCGAGCGCGATCCGACGGTGGGCGAGGCGACTGTCGAGGCGATCCACCTGACCGAGAGCACGCTGACCGACGCGGGGCCGATCTACTCGAGCGTCGCGACGGTCCCGCTCGAGTGATCCGGCGCCGGCCGTCGCTGCCAGTAGACGGCCTCGAACGCCGACCGCGAGAGTCCGACGCCGGCCGTGTGAAAATCGGTAGCTACAGGGGTCGAAACGCGGACATTCGGTGCTCGAGGCGCCGTCACCCAGATGGACAAGATTTTAACCCACCGCGGGCTACGTTCGGCCACTATGGGTAAGAAATCGAAGGGCAAGAAGAAGCGTCTTGCCAAACTCGAGAAGCAGAACAGCCGCGTTCCGACGTGGGTCATGCTCCGCACCGACATGGAGACGACGCGGAACCCGAAGCGACGCAACTGGCGGCGCAGCGACACTGACGAGTAATCATGAGTGCAAGCGATTTCGACGAACGCGTCGTGACGGTTCCGCTGCGCGACGTCAAGAAAGGGCCGAACCACGAGGCCGCGGATCTGGCGATGCGACTCGTCCGGGAACACCTCGCGAAACACTTCGCGGTCGACGAAGACGCGATCCGGCTCGACCCCTCGATCAACGAAGCGGTCTGGTCGAACGGCAAGTCCAACCCGCCGCGCAAGCTTCGCGTGCGCGCTGCGCGTTTCGACGAAGCGGGTGAGGACGTCGTCGAGGCCGAGGTCGCCGAGTAAACTTGCTGCGTCTCGCCTTCGCCGGGTCGGCGTACGTCGGCGTCTTCGCCTGCGCGACCGACTCGTGCGTGCTCGTTCGTCCCGACGTCGACGACGAGATCGTCGACGACCTCGAGGCCGAACTCGAGGCCCCCGCCGTTCCGACGACCGTCGGCGGTTCGTCCACGGTCGGCGCGTTAGCGGCGGGTAACGAGAACGGCCTGCTCGTCAGTTCGCGCGTCCTCGAGTACGAACGCGAGCGACTCGAGGAGGAACTCGACGTCCCCGTCACGGAGCTCCCCGGGAACATCAACGCCGCCGGCAACGTCGTTCTCGCGAACGACTACGGGGCGTACGTCCACCCGGACCTCCCCCGCGAGACGGTCCAACTCGTCAAGGACGCACTCGAGGTGCCCGTCGACCGCGGCGACCTCGCCGGCGTCCGGACGGTCGGGACCGCCGCCGTCGCCACGAACGAGGGCGTCCTCTGTCACCCGAAGGCGACCGACGCGGAACTCGACCTCCTCGAGGAGGTACTCGACGTCCGGGCAGACGTCGGAACCATCAACTACGGGGCGCCGCTCGTGGGATCGGGGCTGCTCGCCAACGAGGCGGGCTACGTCGTCGGCGAGAACACGACCGGGCCGGAGCTCGGCCGCATCGAGGACGCACTGGGCTACATCGACTGATCGTCGACTCGGCAGCCACATTCTCTCTCCGAACCGTCGCATCTCGTCCCAGCGGTGGCGCTGCTATCGTCGTTGGCAGCGTCGGCTCCGGTATCGCCGTTCGAATCGGTGGCGTGGCTATCGCCGTTCGAATCGGTGACGGACGACCTCGCTCTCGTCGTCCCACTCGAAGTTGGGGTGGGCACGGTCGAGCAGTTGCCGGTAGGCCTCGAGGTCGTCGACGCCTTCGGCCCGGGCGTCCTCGTCGGTCAGGTCGCCGAGCGTGCGGTGGGTGACGTCGACGACCTCGAAGGTCTCGCCGTCGATGGTGAACGTATCGCCCTCGTCTGCGTACTGGTGGCCGCGGTGGATCTGGGTCACCTCGCCCTCGAGGGCCTGCTGTTCCATTCGATCGTTCGGGAGGACCTCGCCTGAGTCGATCTCTGCCATACGCGGTGTCTCCGTCGCCGCGAACAAAACCGTTCTCCCTCTCTGCGTACCCTGGTGGCGACGTGACCGCCCGACGTCGGGTCGTTCGTAGCGATGGGGGACGACGCGCTCGTGGGTTGGACGGATCGAGCTCGAATCGATCGGCCACCCAGGTTCGGCCGACCGAGAGGCCGATTCCGGGCAGGTGACCGGATCGTGGAAGGGAAGATTCTTCCGACTGCCTGCCGGAGTGGGGGACATGAGCCAGTTCACGGGTACCGGTCGGTTCAACTCGCGTGACGGAGACGCGGCGGTCGAGCCGGCCATCGACGCGGACACTGCGGACGTCGTCCGTGAACACGCCTACTCCCGACTCGGGAGCCAGCACGGGCTCACGCAACTCGAACTCGACGAGGGTATGCAAACATGAGTCAACAACAACTTCAGCAGCTGTCCCAAGAACTCCAGGAGATCGAACAGCAGGTACAGACACTTCAGGCCGAAGTCGAGGCCACCCAGGAGGAGAAGTCGAACGTCGACGAGGCGATCGACGCCCTCGGTTCCCTCGAGACGGAGTCGACCGTCCAGGTCCCGATCGGCGGCGGTGCCTACCTTCGGGCGACCATCGAAGACATCGACGAAGTGATCGTCGACCTCGGCGGCGACTACGCCGCGGAACTCGAAGAAGACGACGCCGTCTCCGCACTCGAGAGTAAAAAAGAGAACCTGGACGAGCAGATCAGCGACCTCAACGGGGAGATCTCGGAGCTCCAGACCGAACAGGAGCAACTCGAGCAGCAGGCCCAGCAGATCCAACAGCAAGCGATGCAACAGCAGCTTCAGGGGATGCAGGGCCAGGGACAGAACGACGAGTAAGCCGGACGTACCATGTTCGACAACCTGAAGAAGAAACTCGGGAGCTTCCGGAAAGAGGCCGAAGAGGCCGCCGAAGAGAACGTCGAGGACGTCGACGAGGACGAACTCGAAGAGCTCGAGGACGCGGAAGCCGAGGCGGTCGATGCGGAGGCCGAGCCCGATGCGGAGGCCGAGCCGAGCGACGACGCCGAAGCGGCCGAACCTGACTCGACTGACGAGGCCGCCAGCGCAGACGCCGAACCCGCGGTCGGCGACGAGCAGCCGGATGAGTTCGCTGACGAGCCCGAACCGCAGGACGAAACCGAAGCACAGCCCGAGGTTGACGCCGAACCCGACGCCGAAGACGGGACTGCCGTCGAGGACGTCCCCGGCGAAGCCGACGATCCTGACGCCGAAACTGGCGAAGCCGAGTCCGACGAGGAGGCGTCAGAGAACAACTCGACTGGCTTCGGCGCCAAGGCCCGATCGCTCGTGCGCGGGAAGTTCGTCATCGAGGAAGAAGACCTCGAGGGGCCACTGCACGAACTCGAGCTCGCGTTGCTCTCGAGCGACGTCGAGATGGGCGTCGCCCAGGAGATCCTCGACAACATCCGCGACGAGCTCGTCGGCGAGACGCGGACGTTCACGACCTCGACCGGCGAGGTCGTCGAGGAGGCACTGCGCGATGCGATCTACGACGTGATCAGCGTCGGCCAGTTCGACTTCGACGAGCGCATCGCCGTCGAGGACAAACCCGTCACCATCGTCTTCACCGGGGTCAACGGCGTCGGCAAGACCACGTCGATCGCCAAACTCAGTCGGTACTTCGAGGAGCGTGGCTACTCGACGGTGATGGCAAACGGCGACACCTACCGGGCCGGCGCAAACGAGCAGATCCAGGAGCACGCCGACGCCCTGGAGACGAAGCTCATCAACCACGAGCAGGGCGGCGACCCCGCCGCCGTACTCTACGACGGCGTCGAGTACGCCCAGGCCAACGACATCGACATCGTGCTGGGCGACACCGCCGGCCGGCTGCACACCAACGAGGGGCTGATGGACCAGCTCGAGAAGATCGACCGCGTGGTCGGTCCCGACCTGACGCTGTTCGTCGACGAAGCCGTCGCAGGGCAGGACGCCGTCAACCGTGCCCGCGAGTTCAACGAGGCCGCCGAGATCGATGGCGCGATCCTGACGAAGGCGGACGCCGACTCGAACGGTGGCGCGGCGATCTCGGTCGCTCACGTCACCGGCAAGCCGATCCTGTTTCTCGGCGTCGGCCAGGACTACGACGACATCGAGCGGTTCGACCCCGACGAGATGGTCGACCGACTGCTCGCCGAGGAGTAGCCCGTCGGCAGTTTTCGGCGACGCGAGCGGACAGCCACATCCGTTGCACTTGCTCGTGTGACGTTTTTCCGCCAGGCCCGCCTGGAACCCGGTATGGATCTAGAGAGCGTCCTCGTGATCGGTTCGACGGGCACCCAGGGGAACGCGGTCGCCGACCACCTCCTCGAGCGCGACGTGGAGGTCCACGCACTGACGCGCAACAGCGACGGCGACGCCGCTCGAGACCTCGCCAGACGCGGCGCGGAGGTCGTCGAGGCCGACATCGGCGAGCGAAACGCGATCGAACCGCTCGTCCAGGACGCCGACGGCGTCTTCCTGATGACGAACTTCTGGGAGCACGGCTACGACGACGAGGTCGAGCAGGGGACGAAC
>LKMK01000201.1 GCA_001563805.1 Natrialbaceae archaeon B1-Br10_E2g2 | reverse complement strand
CCCGCCTCACGTCGGGCCATCGGAGTACTGTCGCGGATATTCAGGCGTGCTGTTCGTTCCTCATCCAGGACGCGAACTCTCCGACCTATGCGAAGAGCTGTCCGTTTCCAGCACCGTTCCTCCAGAAGTCGCCTGCCCCGATCGACGTGGCCTCCGCCGCGGCTGGAGACGCGAGGTCAGTCGGCGATCGCTTCTTCGGGTTCGGCGTCCACCGTCACCCGCTGGATCCAGAGGTCGCCGAACAGTTCGTCTTGCTCGAGTTCGACCCGCCCGCGATGGGCCAGAAAGAGCAACGCGAGGTAGGTCATCACGCGCGTGCCACCAACCTCGTCGATTTCAGCGTACAGCACCTCCTCACGGCCGTTTCCGTAGTGCTCGGAGAGGACGCCCTCGACGTCGTCGATGACGGTCTCGATGTCCTCCTCGTGGGTGGTGTGGGTGACGTCGTCGCTCGTCGGCTCGTCGTCGACGCGGAACTCGTCTTCGGCGTGGTAGCTGAGTTCCTGGACGCCGCGGTCGTACCCGCGCGGCGAGTCGCTCGTGTCGTACGTGCGTGATTCTTTCCACCAGCTCCCTCGCTCGGCACTCCGGAGCTCCCGGACCAGTTCGTCGAGCGTCTCCGGCTTCCCGCGGGCGTGTTTGCGCTCGAGCCGGCGTTCCATCTCCGTCTCGAGGCTCTCGACGGGGTCGAACCCGGGCGGGTGGCCCGGATCGTCGCCACCGTCTATCGGCCCCTCGTCGGCGAACGGGGCCTCCCACGGCGGCAGCTCTTCGTCCTCGGGCTCGTCGGGCGCGAACAGCTCGTCGCTTTTCATCCGCAAGAGGACGCTCGCGTAGAAGAGTGCCCGCCCGGAGGTCCGCAGGTCGCGGTCGTCGAGCGCCTCGAGGAACTTGTCGGTCACCCGGACGACGTCGATGTCCCACGGATCGATCTCGCCGTCTTTCGCCAGCTGGACGAGCAGTTCGACGGGTTCGACGTCCTCGTCGTCGGTGTCCTCGAGTTCGTCTTCGGCCGCCGCGATGGGCGTCTCGCCCGCGTCGTCGCTCGACTCCGAAAACTCGAGGACGGTCCCGTCGTCCGAGTCGTCGCTCGAGCTCCCGGGTCGCTCCCGGCTCTCGTGACCGGCGATGTTCAGCGGAATGTCGTCGTCACTCATTCGACCAGCCTCCCGTCGAGTCTCGGTCAGTCATCCGCGGGCACCTCCTCGCTGCTCAGGTCGATACCGGTGACCGCGCTGACGTTGTCCTGTTGCATCGTGACGCCGATCGCCCGCTGGGAGCGATCGAGCATCGCCGAGCGGTGTGAGACGACGACGAACTGGGCGCGGTCGGCCAGCTCTTCGACCATCTCGCCGATCCGTTCGGCGTTGACGGCGTCGAGGAAGGCGTCGACCTCGTCGAGCGCGTAAAACGGCGCCGGGTTGTGTCGCTGGATCGCGAAGATGAACGCGAGCGCCGTCAGGGACTTCTCGCCGCCGGACATCGCGTCCAGGCGCTGGATGGGCTTATCGCCCGGCTGGGCCTTCATCGTCAGCCCGCCCTCGAAGGGGTCGTCCCGGTCCTCGAGGTGGAGCGTGCCGGTCCCCTCCGAGAGCTTCTCGAAGATCTCCGTGAAGTGTTCCGAAATGGCCTCGTAGGACTCCATGAACGTCTCTTTCTTCTGGGTCTCGTACTGGGCGATCCGGTCGCGGATGCCCTCGGCCTCCTCGACTAACGTTTCTTTCCCCTCCTCGAGCTCCTCGAGATCCGCGCGCACGTCGTCGTACTCGTCGATCGCGAGCATGTTCACGGGCTCCATCGCCTCCATGTCCGCGGTCAGCAACTCGATCATCTCGAGGACCGTCTCGTGGTCGGGGACGGTCTCGGGGTCGTAGTCGCCGACCTCCGCCTCGAGGCTCTCGATCTCCCACTCGAGGGAGCTGACCCGCTCGCGTTCGTCCTCGAGTTTGCTCTCGACGGCGTTGACGCGGTCCTGTTGCTGGTCGCGGTTCGTCCGGGCGTCGGCGAGGTCCTCCTTGAGATCGCTGCGGTCGGCTTTGAGTTCGGCGAGTTCGTCTTCTAAGTCCGCGACGGCCTCGCGTTTGTCCTCGAGTTCGGCTTCCGTCTCGGCGATCGCTTCCTCGCAGTCGGCGATGCGGTCTTCGTGTTCGGCCTTGCGGTTCTGTGCCTCCTCGATGTCGTCGTGGAGGTCCTCGATCGCGTCCTCGGCGTACTCCTTCTCGAGGCCGAGTTCGTTCAGTGTCGCGTCAAGCTCGTCGATCTTGTCCTCGCGCTCGTCGATCTCGGCGTCGAGGTCCTCGATCTCGGCCGTGAGTTCCGGTATCTTCGAGTCGGCGAGCTCGGACTCGAGGTCGGCGATGTCGGCCTCGATCGCCTCGATCTCGGCGGTCTTCGCCTCGATGTCGGCCGAGATCTCGTTCATCCGGTCGTCGACGGACTCCCGTTCCGCCCGGAGCTCTTCGAGGTCGTCTTCGAGCCCCTCGATCTCGTCGTCGGTGGACTCACGGCGGTCCTCGAGTTTCTCGATCTCGGTCTCGATCGAGCGCACTTCGTCGGCCGCGTCGGTCTTGCGATCACGGGCGTCGTCGAGTCGCCCCTCGACGCTACGCAGTTCTTCACGCAGGTCGGTGCGCTCGTCCTGGAGCTCGGTGATCTGTTTCGCGACGCGCTCGAGTTGGCCCTCGCCGCCGCCGGTAAAGGAGTACCGCGACCCTTTCCGGGAACCGCCGGTCATCGCGCCGCTCTTCTCGACCAGGTCGCCGTCGAGGGTGACCATCCGGTAGTCGCCCATGTACGAGCGGGCCGTCTCGATGTCCTCGACGACGAGCGTATCGCCGAGGACGTACGAGAAGACGCCGGCGTACTGGTCGTCGAACTCGACGAGGTCGTACGCGAAGCCGACGACGCCGGGATCGGTCGGCGCCGACGGCAGCCGACGCTGGCGCATCTCCGTCATCGGGAGGAACGTCGCCCGGCCGGCGTTTCGCGACTTGAGGTGCTCGATACACTGCTGGCCGACGACGTCGTCGTCGACGACCACGTTCGCGAGCCGACCGCCCGCAGCGGTCTCACAGGCGACGGCGTACTCGCCCGGGACGCTGCCCAGCTGGGCGACCGCGCCGTGGACGCCCTCGAGCCCCGAGTTGAGGATCGTCGTCACCGCCCGCCCGAACGAGGAGTCGCCGCTCTCGCCCGCGTTGGCCTCGAGTTCGGCGTACTCCTGTTGTTTCGCCTGCAGCGTATCGTCGAGGTCGTCGAGTTTCGACTGGACGCGTCGTTTTTCCGCTTTCAGATCGTCGACGACGCTCGCGATGTTCTCGCGGTTCCGCTCGGCTTTCTCGAGTTCGCGTTCGAGGTCCGACCGTTCCCGCTCGAGTTCCGGCAGCGCGTCGCGTTTCTCCTCGATCGTCGTCTCGGTCTCCGAGATGGCGTTCGAGCGGCGCCGGGCCTCGTCGAGCAGGCGATCCTGCTCGCGCTGGAGGTCGTTCTTCTCGGTTTTCTCCGCCTCGAGGTCGGCCTTGCGGTCGGCGAGGTCGGCTTTGAGTTCGTCGTACTCGGTGTCGACCGCCTCGATTTCGGCCTCGAGCTGCTCGCGTTCGGCCTCGCGTTCGGCGATCTCGGTCTTGAGCGAGGCCTTCTCGAGTTTGTGCTCGCGCATCTCGGCGTCGAGCTCGTCGATCCGCTCCTGTTTGCGGTCGATCTGGACGAACGCCTCGCGGCGGTCGGCTTCGGCGGCCTCGATCTGCGCTTCGCTCGTCTCGATCCGGTCTTCGAGCCGGGAGACGTCGCCTTTGAGCTCCTCGATCTCGCTTTTGATCCGGAGCTGTTCGTCCTCGCCCTTGCGCTCGATCTCGGCGTTCAGGTCCTCGAGGTCCTCCTGCAGGCGGACGACTTTCCCCTGGCGTTCGTCGAGTTCGCGCTGGAGTTCCTCGAGCTCGTCGGCCAGCTCGCCGGCGCTCGCCTCGGCGGCCGCGAGCGCGTCACGTTTCTCCTCGAGTTCGCTGGCTTTCCTGTAGCCCTCGTACTCGTCTTTCTCGCGGCGGAGGCGTCGATAGCGCAACGCCTCCCGCCGTTCGTCCTCGAGCTGGGTCAGTCGGTCGCGTTTCTCATCGATGCGGAGCGTCGCCTCGTCGATCCGCTCTTCGACGATCTCGAGTTCGGAAAAGGCGTCTTCTTTCTTCGCGTCGAACTCGGCGACGCCGGCGATTTCGTCGATGATCTGCCGGCGTGCGTACGGCGTCATGTTGATGATCTCGGTGACGTCGCCCTGCATGACGACGTTGTACCCTTCGGGGGTGACGCCGGCCTGGGCGAGCAGATCCTGGATGTCAGAGAGGTTGACCGACCGGTCGTTCAGGTAGTAGTAGGAGTAGTAGTTGTCCTCCGTCTCCTTGACCCGCCGGCGGATCCGGATCTCCTCGACGTCGCCGACGTCGTCGCTCCCGGCGGCGTTGACGACCTGCGAGCGGGTGAGCGTCTCGTCGCTGTTGTCGAGAATGACTTCGACGATGGCCTCGCGCGGTCCACCGGTGTTCGATCCGTCCTCGTGACCGGGATTGTAGATGAGATCGGTCAGCTTCTCGGCGCGGATCCCGCGAGTTCGAGCGAGTCCGAGCGCGAAGAGGACGGCGTCGATGATGTTGGACTTGCCGGAGCCGTTCGGACCGGTGACGACCGTGAAATCCTCGTAGAACGGTATCTTCGTCTTCCGTCCGAAGCTCTTGAACCTGTCCAGAACGACTGCCTTGATGTACATTCTCGCTTCGAGTCCTCCGTACTCTCAGTGACCGACGACGGCCGGACCGTCTCGAGGTCGGTGACCGCCGGCCCGGGACCGTATTTTCGTGCGGTTATGCAACGATGATATCGTCGCCTAGTGAGTCTTCCGCTTCGTCGCCGGTCCCGTCACTCGTGTCCGCCTCTGCGGCGGCTTCCGCGACGTCGTCGGGTGCTGCTTCCGTCGTCTCTTCGGCCGACTCGCTACGTCGTTCCGGGACGCGCGTCGGCGTCTCCGTGTCGAGTTCGGCCTCGAGGACGCGAATGCGCTCTTTGGCCTCGATCAGTTCGTCTGTGAGTCCCTCGATGGTCGACTCGAGCTCGGCGACCGTCGACTCGAGCTGCTCGACGCGGTTGTTCGACATACGTCCTAGGCCTGTCGGCGAACATATAAACGTACGTCAGACACTCATAAGATAACTAGCACCTATTCTGCCAGCGGACTGCGGTTCGTGGTCTTTTGCCCAGAAACGGAAACTGACCACTCTCTCGCCGTCTACCCCTCGAACGGCCGCCGGCCCCGGGCAGCGGTCGCTGTTCGTGGTTAACATATTCACATCGTGCTATTTGGTAGACACACTATAACATACAGTCGGCACGCCAGCCACAGATGGTGCTCACGAACGATGACAACGGAACACACGGATGGCACGATGGCAGGGGACACAGACAGACGAACGATGCTGAAGGTCCTGGGCGGATCGGCGATCGCCGTCGCACTCGCAGGCTGTGCGGACCTGCTCGAGGACGAAGACGAGGCACTCGAGGACGCGGAGGTCCCGGACGAACCGATCGAGGCGGGCCTCCAGACGTTCCTCGAGGGCGCGCCAGCGGTCCTCGGGGTACAGGCGGAGATGGGCGCCGAGACGGCCGTCCGCCGGATCAACGACAACGGCGGCGTCGCCGGCCGCGAGATCGAACTCGACGTCATCGAGGAGGGCGAAGAGGCCCTCGAAAACTACCAGCAGTTCGTCGACGACGGGAAAGACGTCACGTTCGGGCCGATCTCGAGCGGGAATCACGAGGCGATGGTTCCCGAGATCAATGCCCAGGGCGTGATCAACGTCGCGACCGACGGCACGGTGACGACGCTGTACGAGGAAGACCACCCACCGGACGACAACACCTACTCGTTCCGCTTCCAGAACCACGACGTGATGGAGGCGCTGGCGGCGGCCGTCGAGGCCGTCGAGGTGCTCGGCGCCGACGAAATCGACACGTACGCGGGGATCAACCCCGGCTACGCGTTCGGGTTCGACGAACACGAGGTGTTCTCCGCGGGCATCGAGCAGCTGACGGGCGCCGAAGAGGTGTACGACGGCTTCCCCGACCTCGGTG
>LKMK01000200.1 GCA_001563805.1 Natrialbaceae archaeon B1-Br10_E2g2 | reverse complement strand
CTGTTCGGGAAACTCGCCAGCCGCGAGCCGCCGGCGCGACGGGAGTCCTGACTGATCCGCTCGCCCGCACGCTCGAGACATCTCAAGGGAACAGTTGAAAACAAGTCGACGAGCAACGACGGTCGCGGTGGAGAGGGGTGATATGCACAGCCCTCGAGCGCACCGTTTTTGGCCGTCCCCTCGGTAGGGCGAGTATGGACCTCACCCACAGACCCCGCCGGCTCCGACAGGACCGCGTTCGCGGACTCGTCAGCGAGACGAGTCTCGAGGCCAGCGACCTCATCGCACCGGTGTTCGTCGACGCGACGACGGACGAACGGGTGCCGATCGAGTCGATGCCCGGCCACGAGCGGGTGCCGATCGACGAGAGCGTCGCCCGCGTCGAGGAGGTGCTCGAGACCGGCGTCGAGGCCGTCATGCTCTTTGGCATCCCCAAATCGAAAGACCCCGACGGGACCCGCGCGTGGGTCGACGACGGCGTCGTCCAGGAGGCGACCCGCCGGATCACCGCCGAAACGGACGCCTACGTCGTCACCGACGTCTGTCTCTGTGAGTACACCGACCACGGCCACTGCGGCCCGCTCGAGGAGGAACTCCGCGGCGAGGCCGGCCACGAACACGGTCCCGACTGCGACCACGACCCGACGCTGACCGTCGACAACGACGCGACGCTCGAGGCGCTCGAGCGCATCGCCGTCTCCCACGCCGAGGCCGGCGCGGACATGGTCGCCCCCAGCGGGATGATGGACGGGATGGTCGCCGCGATTCGCGGGGCACTGGACGGCGAGGGCTACGAGCACGTCCCGATCATGAGCTACGCCGCGAAGTACGAGAGCGCCTTCTACGGACCGTTTCGGGACGCCGCCGACGGCGCGCCGAGCTTCGGGAACCGACGTCACTACCAGATGGACCCGGCGAACGCCCGCGAGGCGCTGCGCGAGGTCCGGCTCGACGTCGAGCAGGGCGCGGACGTGCTGATGGTCAAACCCGCGTTACCGTACCTCGACATCGTCTCCTCCCTGCGCCGGGAGTTCGACCACCCCGTCGCCGCCTACAACGTCTCCGGCGAGTACGCGATGCTTCACGCCGCCGCCGAGAAGGGGTGGCTCGACCTCGAGGCCGTGGCGCTCGAGTCGTTGCTGTCGATCAAACGGGCGGGCGCGGATCTGATCCTGACGTACTTCGCCGAGGACATCGCGGACGAGCTCGCGTAGGCGACCCGCGACAATCGTCGGGGGTTCGACAGACGTGCCTCGTGACTCCGATTCTGACGAACGTCCAGTCGGGCTGGCGAGCGTTCGGTGTGTGGCAACATCTGCCGCGCGCGAGGTCCGCTGGCCGGAGACAGGGGCTCGAGCCATCAGATAGCGTCCGTCGATGCCGAACGTCCGGATCAGCGGAGTGATCCCGGGTGGACGAACGGACAGAATATAGTCGTCGACGAGATTGATCGCGACGTTCATCGTCCTTATATAGATTAAACCTCATCTAGATTTTGATAATCGGCTTCAAAGAAGGCGAATCGTAGACAAACACCAACGCTAATCCTTATATTAGGTAGCTTCGTGTCACTCAATCGTGATTCGAAATACGACCACGGCAGAAGGAGTATCGAACGTGGACGAACGTCTATCGGTGACCGACCAGTCACTGCGAGAACGTGACGGGACGACCGGCCAGGAGGTGGGCCAGTGATCGATCCAGTCGCCCTCGAGGTGGCCGCCTCCGATCTCGAGTCGCTCGCGACGGGGATGAACCTGATGTGGGCGCTCACCGTCACCTTCCTGATCTTCTTCATGCACGCCGGCTTCGCGATGCTCGAGGCGGGACAGGTGCGCTCGAAGAACGTCGCGAACCAGCTGACGAAGAACATGCTGACCTGGGCGGTCGGCATCGGCGTCTTCTTCGTGATCGGGATGGGGCTCTCGAACAACGTCGGCGCGGCGCTGGGCGGCGGCGAGTCCTCGCCGCTGACGATGTTCGGCGCCGGGTCGTTCGACTGGGCGATGTGGCTCTTTAGCGCGGTGTTCGCGATGACCGCCGCCACGATCGTCTCCGGTGCGGTCGCCGGCCGCGCGAAACTGCGTGCGTACGTGGCCTACACGTTCCTGCTCGCGGCGGTCATCTACCCGGTCGTCGCGGCGATGGTCTGGTACGCCCCCGGCGGGACGCCGATCCTCGCGGCCTTCGGCTTCGCGGACTTCGCGGGCGGGATGGTCGTCCACGGCGTCGGCGGCGTCGCCGGCCTCACCGCGGCCTGGATCCTCGGTGCCCGGATGGACAAGTACTACGACGACGGGACCTCGAACGTCATCCCCGGTCACTCGATGACCTTCGCCGTACTCGGCACGTTGATCCTCTGTTTCGGCTGGTTCGGCTTCAACGTCGGCACGGCCGCGACGGTGATCGACCCCGGAACCTTCGAACTCGCCGACTTCGACTACGTCGGCAGCGTCGCGATGGTCACGGCCCTGGGGATGGGGCTGGGCGCGATCGGCGCCTCGGTCGTCTCGCTCAAGGTCAGCGGCAAGGTCGACACGCTGTACGTCGCGAACGGGATGCTGGCGGGCCTCGTCGGCGTCACCGGCCCGACGGACCTCATCACCCCCATGGGTGCGATCGCGATCGGCTTCCTCGCCGGCGCACAGCTGCCGATCGTCTTCAGGTTCGTCGAACAGACGCTCAAGATCGACGACGTCTGTGCGGTGTTCCCGGTCCACGGCTCGGCGGGGATGCTCGGCCTGATCATCTACCCGCTGTGGTCCATCGAGGGCACCGCGGTCGGCGGCGGCCTCGTCGCCGGCGGCATCCTCTCGATCGAAGCGGGCGCCTTCGTCCCCCAGATCGTCGGCGTTGCCGTCATCACCGTCTGGACGGTGCTCGCGACCGCAGCCGTCTGGGGCGCGTTCAGGGCCATCGGCGAGGCTCGAGTCACCTCCGAACACGAACGTGACGGACTGGACATCGCCGAACACGGCGTCGACACCTACCCCGAGTTCGGCAAGCCCGAGGTCGCGACCGACGGCGGCGAACTGCGCACCGACGGCGGCTCGAGTCCGTCCGAGTCGGGCATCGAACTCGTCACCGCCATCGTCCGCCCCGACCGCCTGGGCGCGATCAAACAGTCGCTGGCGGAGGTCGGCGCCCCGTCGCTGACCGTCACGAACGTCTCCGGCCGGGGCTCCCAGCCCGCGAAGAAGGGCCAGTGGCGCGGCGAGGAGTACACGGTCGACCTGCACCAGAAGGTCAAAATCGAGTGCGTCGTCGCCGACGTCCCGACCGACGAGGTCGTCGACGCCATCCGCGAGGCCGCGAACACGGGCGAGCCCGGCGACGGGAAGATCTTCGTGCTTCCGGTCTCCGACGCCTGCCAGGTCCGAACCGGCGATAGCGGGACGGAGGCGGTCTAACGGACCGGACTCGCCCCGACAGTCGACTGGAATCGTACCTCCCGATCATCAATCGGTGGTCGGTCGGATCAAAACACTCGAGCGGTACTCTTTGTTGGTGGGCTGGACAAAACCGAGGTTCTGATACGGATTCCTGTACCGATGTACCGGCGCAACCGCCGCCCGGGTCGCGGTTGCGCCGGAACTGACGTACAGTAAACCGTATGACAGACGCATCGACACAGTCTACGATGTGGCGGCTGATCCGGGCCGACTCGAGTCGGTCGAGACGACCTGTGGGGCCGAGTGAACCTCGGTACTACTTTCCCGTCGGCTTCCGTACGACCGGCTATGAACGACGACAACTCACGCGAGCTGTACGACCGGGCGCTGTCGGTCATGCCCGGCGGCGTCAACTCCGCGGTTCGCGCGGCGATCGAACCGTATCCCTTCTTCGTCCAGAAAGGCGACGGCGGCCACGTAATCGACGCCGACGGCAACCGGCTCGTCGACTGGGTGATGGGCCTCGGTCCGCTCCTGCTGGGCCACGACCTGCCCGAGGAGGTTCGCGCGGCGATCCAGCAACACGCCAGCGGGGGGCCGATGTACGGGACGCCGACCGAGGTCGAGGTCGACCTCGCCGAGTTCGTCGTCCGCCACGTCCCGAGCGTCGAGAAGATCCGCTTCGTCAACTCGGGTACCGAGGCGACGACGTCGGCCGTCCGCCTCGCTCGCGGCTACACCGGCCGGAACAAGATCGTCGTCATGCAGGGTGGCTACCACGGCGCCCAGGAGTCGACGCTGGTCGAGGGCGACGCCGAGGACCCCGCGCCGTCCTCGGCGGGCGTCCCCCAGTCGTTTGCCGAACACACCCTTCCTGTGCCGTTCAACGACGAGGCGGCGATGCGGGCGGTCTTCGACGAACACGGCGACGACATCGCCGCCGTGATGACCGAACCGATCCTCGGCAACTACGGCATCGTCTCCCCCGAGGAGGGCTACCTCGAGTTCCTCCGTGAGCTCACCGACGACCACGGCGCGCTGTTCATCCTCGACGAGGTCATCACCGGCTTCCGCGTCGGCGGCCTCGGCTGTGCCCAGAGCGAGTTCGGCGTCACGCCCGACATCACGACCTTCGGGAAGATCATCGGCGGCGGCTTCCCCGTCGGCGCGATCGGCGGCAAAGCCCACATCATCGAGCAGTTCGCCCCCTCCGGACCCGTCTTCCAGGCCGGCACCTTCTCGGGCCACCCCGTGACGATGGCCGCCGGCCTCGAGACCCTGCAGTTCGCCGCCGAAAACGGCGTCTACGACCACGTCAACGGACTGGGCGAGCGACTTCGAACGGGCCTCTCCGAAATCGTCGCCGACCAGGCACCCGAATACACCGTCGTCGGCACCGACAGCATGTTCAAAGTGATCTTCACGAGAGACGGACCCGGAAAGAACAGCTTGGAGGAGGCCTGTTCCGACGGCTGTCGGCAGGAGCCGGCCTGCCCGCGTTACGACCACTGTCCGAAAAACGCCGGCGACGTCAAAAACGCCGAGACCGAACGCTGGCGGCGGGTCTTCTGGGGCCAGATGAAAGAGCGGGGGATCTTCCTCAGCCAGAACCAGTTCGAGTGTCAGTTCGTCAGCTACGCCCACACCGACGAGGACGTCGAACGGACCCTCGAGGCGTACAAAGAAGCCCTCTGAGCCCGAAGGGGGACACCGTGATCTCGTCGAGACGAACGGCCGGCATCCCGGCGTCGAGCCGCGGAGCCGACGGCCGAGACGGTCGCATCGAGGACCGACCGGTCGCGTGATGGCGGAGCTGTCTTCGAGCGAGCGGTGGGTCGACTGGGCACGCCTCCTCGAGCGGATGCTCTATGCCTTCCCGCCGGTGATCGGCGTCGGACTCGTCGGCGTCCTCCAGGACGCCGAGCCCGGCGTCCCCGGCCTCCAGTACGGGCTGGTCCTGTTCGGGACGTTCGGCTACACGGTGCTCACGCTCGGGGTGGCGCTCGCGCTCGCTCTCGACGCCCGACGCGTTCGTCGCCAGCCAAGAGCCAGCGGCAGCTGGAGGCCGAACCCGTGGCTCAACGCCATCTTCGGGCTCCTCTGGGCGCCGGCAGCCGGCGTGATCTACCTCGCCCGTCGACACCGACGCTTCGGGACGCCGCCGGGGTGGTCGCGCTGGTGGCTCGTCGTGGCGCTCTCGCTTTCGACCACGCTCTTCGGGTTCGCCGCGGCCGTCGTGGCGCTCGTCTTCGCGATTCCGTCGCTGTTCACGGCGGGGATCGGACTCGCGGGAGCGATCGCGTTCGGCGCCTTCCCGATCGCGATCCACCAGGACGCCGCCTACGTGAGTACCTACGGCGACTCGTGGGGGCCGAACCCCGGGCTCTACCTCGGCCTCGCGTTCGTGAGTCTGTTCGTCCCGCCGCTCCAGCCGACGCTTGCCGGCTACTACCTCGTCCGGCGACGAGTCGTCGAGACGTAACGACCCTGGGTCGGCTGTCCCACAAGCGTGCGCTTTTCATACTCCAAGCGAGGAGTACCCCCCATGAGAACGCGCGGGACGGTACGACTGGCGACGCGGGGATCTACACTCGCCCGGCGACAGGCGACGCTGGTGAAAGAGGCCCTAGAGGAGCGCCGGTACGAGGTCGAACTCGTCACCGTCGAGACGACCGGCGACCAGATCCAGGACGAACTCATCCACCGGCTCGGCAAGACCGGGGCGTTCGTCCGCGAACTCGACGAACGGGTCCTCGACGGCGAG
>LKMK01000034.1 GCA_001563805.1 Natrialbaceae archaeon B1-Br10_E2g2 | reverse complement strand
GTGCAAATTGGTATCGTATCATAAGAAGGGAATCTCAGCTCGCTCGTATTAGTAGATCCGAGTCACAGTGGTAGTAGTTGCCGACGACGACCTCGACGTGGCCCAACACCGCGCCCATCACCGAGTGGGGGCAGGTGCCGTGGCGAACCGACCGGGCGACGAGGTCCTCGGGCGTGACCATCCCGGCTTCGGTGAAGTCGTACGGGACCGCCTCGGCCGCGTCGCCGTCGCTTCCCTCGTCGGGGAGGTCCTCGAGGTACCGGGCGTAGAACGGGCAGTACTCCGTTTCGGCGCCGACCGGCCCACCGTCGCCGTGTGTCGGGAGGTCGGGCGGGTACGGCGTGGGTTCGCCCGCGGTCTCGAGGAACCGTCCGCCGCCTCGAGCGCCGCTGTCTGCCAGTCCGATCTGCTGACTGCGCGCGCGGGCGGCCAGCGAGCCGGCGGTCGTCTCGCCGCCCTCGCCGGTGAGATCACGGGTGCGATCGCGGAGGGTCTCACACCGGTCGTAGACGTTCCCGTCGTCGATCCCGGCCGCACCCTCCCGATTGTACGGACAGACGTCGGCTTTCCCGACGAGCGTGAGTCCCGAGACGGGGTCGGCCTCGGGAGGCAGGTTCGCGTTGATCGTCTCGAGGTCGGCCTCGAACTGTCGCAACTGCTGTTTGACGCTCGTGAGCACGAAGACGCGCTCGTAGTCGGTGTCCGGATCGCGCACGAGGTCGATCCCTGCGGTGAGCGCGATCATCGTCTTCCCCGTCCCGCAGGCGCCCTCGATGACGGTGTAGCCACCGTCTCGAGCCGTCTCGACGGCGGTTTCGATGCCGTCGACTTGCTCCTCGTAGGGCTCGGCGTGGCCGAAGATCGAGCGCCAGGTCGTCATTCTTCCCGTACTCATCGGTGGGTGTCCATAGCGTTGACGGAGTCGTAGCCGCGGCTTCGATCATAAACCCTTAGCCGGTGTCGACGCGGGGCTGCGGGCGCCACCGTGCTCCTCGTTCGTCCCGGAAACGACCCGCTAGACGTACTCTTCCTCGAGCGCTCGCTCGTGCGAACGTCCCGGACCCTGCTGGCGTGTCCCTTACCAGTCGTGGCCACCTACCCGCGACTGTGAACGTCCCCGAATCCCTCCGCGACGTCGATCGCCTCGACGCCGTCGTTCGGACGATCGAGTACGACGACGAGACCGTCATCGCCGTCGACTTCGGTACCAGTGACGACGTGACGATCGACGTCGTCGATTCGACCACGATCGTCGTCGTCGACGGTCAGCACCTCGAGTTCGAACTCCCGGAAGAGGCCCGCGACGTGTCGGTTCGCAACGGCGTGTTGACGATCGAGGAGTGAGTCCCAGACGCGACGGCAACCCCCGAGCGTAGCGACCGTCCGGGCGCCGTTCGAGTCGTACGAAACGCAACCCCTTCCCGTCTCCCAGCGGTAGACGAAGTATGAGTGATCCTGCCGACCCTGGCGCTGACGTCGAGCAGTGGCGCGCCGAACTCGAGGCCAAACGCGACGAGAAGGACCGATTCTTCGCCGAGCATCCCCAGTCACCGATTCCGCCGGACGACCGCGAGGCGTTCGACGGGCTCGGGTACTTCGAGCCCGATCCGGCCTATCGCGTGCAGGCAATGGTGACCGCTCACGACGAGCCGGCGGTCGTGCTCATGGAGACGACCTCGGGGCGTGAGATGCGCTACCTTCGCGTCGCGACCCTCGAGTTTGAACTCGCACGCGAAGAGGAGGGGCTCACGGACGGGAGCTACGAACTCGCGGCCTACCAGCTCGAGAGCCCGAACGACGAGCCGCTGTTCGTCCCGTTTCGCGACAAGACGACGGGCCAGCAGAGCTACCGTGGCGGTCGGTACATGGAACTATCCCCCGAACGGGAACTCGCAGACAGTGACGAGATCGTCCTCGACTTCAACCTCGCGTACACCCCCTTTTGTGCCTACAGTGACACCTTCGACTGTCCACTGCCGCCCGAGGAGAACTGGCTCGAGGTGGCGGTTCCGGTGGGCGAACGGATCGACTGATTCACCCGCGATGTGTGGGGTGACGTTTCCCCTCGAACTCAGAGAGGGAAACCGCCAGACGTAGCGTCGACTCGAGTCGAAATTGGGGGGGTTCCAGAGCCGGGATCTCGAGTGGAAATCGATGGGGTGTAACCGGCGCGCTCGAGTCGAAACCGGCGGGTTCAGAAGCGAGTGCTCGAGTCGAAATCGGGGGCGGCGCAGACGGGCTCAGGGAGCGACGCCGACGGTCAGCAGGGTCCCGAACTCGCGGTACCGTTCGACCATCTCCTCGCGGGCGTCCCAGTCGTCGGTGGGGAAGGCGTCCGCATCCGGGATCGTGATCTCCCGGTCGGGCACGTTGTCCTGTTCGGCGACGTACAGTCCGGCCTCGCGGAACGCTTCCCGGTACTGCTCGCGGTCCCAGCGAGTCATCTCGATCGAGATGAACTCCTGCCACTCGTGGGAGTGGACGTTCTCCTCGTAGTAGTTGACCGCACAGTAGAAGGTCCCCCCAGGCCGGAGGATACGCGCGATCTCCGAGAGCGTGGTGTGCGGGTCAGCGGCGTAGTAAAACGCCTCCATCGACCAGACGTGGTCGATCGAGTCGTCGGCGAACGGCAGCGAATCGAAGTCGCCGACGACGTAGGCGATGTCGGAGTCGTCGGTGTACCCCGCGGCGTTGCGTGCCATCTCCGGCGAGCCGTCGAGGCCGTAGACCCGGCCTGCGTCCTTGGTATCCCGAAGGGCGCGACCGGCGTAGCCGCTGCCACAGCCCAGATCGAGCACGACGTCGCCCGGCTCGACCGGCATCCGCGCCAGCGCGTGCTTTGCGGTGTGCCAGTGGCGCTCTTCCATTCCTTTGTCCCGGCCGCTCGCGGCCCAGTCGTCGAACTCCTCGCGGGCGCTCATAGTAGAGACGTCGCGAGCCGACCGGAAAACCGGTTCGGGATCGATCGCGCCGGTGGCTCCAGCCATCTGGAAGCGACCGCTACACTCTTTAGGGAGGCCTAAAAAGATAGACGTAGTGAATTTAGGCTGCCCGAAAGCCCCCCAGATCGCGCTCGAGAGTGGCTCTACTCCCCCAATTTCACTCCATAAATCCGAAGGGAAACGGAACAGTTAAGTGTTTTAGGTCAGCCTAAAACTAGATATGGTACGACGCGACAGCAGTTCGACGCGCGACGCCTCGATCGGCCGACGACCGTTCCTCGCCACCGCTGGAGCCTCAGTGGCGGGGATCGCCGCCCTCGCGGGCTGTCTGGGGGACGACGATGACGACGGCAGCGACGGCGGTTCCGGCGGTTCCGGCGACGACGGGAGCGGCGCCGTCGCCAACGCCGATCCACTCGGGGAGCCGGTCGACTCCGAAGCGGTCACCTGGGACGACCTCGGGGACCTCGAGGGCGAACTGACGATCTACTCCGGACGGACCCGGGATCAGATCGATCCCGTCTTCGTCGCGCTCGAGGAGGAGTACGACGGCCTCACGCTCAACGTCGATTACGACGACAACGACGTGCAGGTCAACCAGATCCTCCAGGAGGGCGAGGCGACCCCTGCCGACCTGATGTACTCACAGGACCCCGGCGCGCTCGGCGAACTCGAGCGCAACGGCGCGGTACAGGCGCTGCCCGGTGACGTCGTCGACGCCGTCCCCGAGAGCTACCGCGAACCTGACGGCTACTGGACCGGCGTGACTGGCCGCGTTCGCGCAGTCCAGTACAACAGCGAGCGACTGGCCGAGGAAACCGAGTTCGACAGCGGCGATGATCTCCCGACGGACATCTTCGAGTACGCCGAGGACGAACGGTTCGAGGGCATCATCTCGACTCGCCCCAACTCCGGGACGTTCCGTGGGTTCATCCAGGCGATGGTCGAACTCGAGGGCGAGGAAGCGACCCGCGAGTGGGTTCGTGCGATGGTCGAAGACCAGGACGTCCAGCTCTTCTCGGGTGGTTCCGACCAGGCCGAAGCGGTCAACCGTGGCGGCGACGACGATCCGATCGTCGCCCTGGGGAACAGCTACTACGCCGCCAGGATTATCAACGAGGATCCGGACGCCCCGATCAGAGCAACCTTCACCGAGAACGATCCCGGCTGTCTGTTCAGTATCGCTGGCGTCGGTGTCATGAACGACGTCGAGGATCCTGAACTCGTCGCCGAGTTCGTCCGCCACCTGCTCGCTGCAGAGGGCCAAGAGTTCATGATGGACGCCAACGGCGAGTACCCCGTCGTCGAGGGCGTCGACTACGTCGGCGATCTGCCGGACCTCGAAGACCTGAACCCACCGACGTTCGACCTCAGCGACTTCGACATGGACCTCCAGGAGGCCCAGGACCTCCTCACTGAAGAGGGAATGACGGTCTGAGCCAGCACTGGTCAGGGGTCGATCTCCGAGCCAGCACGGATCCAGGTCTTTCTCTGAGCCAATACAGAATGGGAATCTATCGCTTCCCCCGCATCGACCGATCCGACATCACACGCTCGCGCCGAACCTCCGCGCTCGACGTTCCAGCACCCTGGGAACACTTCGAGGGTTTTAGGACAACCTAGTTCTTACCGATCACCGACCACAACGCTCCGCCTGTCACGGTGGGGAATCTCCGATGAAATCACCGACTACCTATTTCGATTCTCTCCCGCGGGTCGCCGCTCTCCAGCGTCGAATCGCAGACGCCGACCGATCGATGGTCGCCCTTGGAGCCCTGAGCGCCTTCGTCGCGTTCCTCGTCGTGTTGCCGATGTTCTGGCTGGTCTGGCAGGCGGCGACGGTCGAGGCGTCGCGAGCCTACGATCTCGTCGTCTCCTCGCAAACCGCCTGGATAACCCTCAACAGCATCGGGCTGATGGTGTTCGTGACCGCCTTCTCGATCCTGCTCGGGGTCCCGCTGGCCGTGCTGACGTCGCGAACCGACCTGCCCTACCCGCGGTTCTGGACCGTCGTCGCCGCCTTGCCACTCGTGATCCCGAGTTACATCGGTGCCATCGCCTTCGTTGGGATGTTCGGCCCGGGCGGCGAGGTCGATTCCCTCTTCGGGATGACGATCCCCCGCGTGCACGGACTCTGGGGTGCCGTGTTCATCATCACGCTCTACACCTATCCCTACGTGTTCCTGACGACTCGAGCCGCGTTGCTCTCGATGGATCGCTCGATCGTCGACGCCGCGAGGACGCTCAACGCCGGCCCGCTCGAGGCCTTTCGCCGAGTCACCTTCCCCCAGATCCGTCCGGGAATCGCCGCAGGAGCGTTGCTTGCCGGCCTCTATGCCATCTCCGACTTCGGGACGCCGGCGTTCATGAACGCCAACGTGTTCACGAGTACGATCTACTGGGAGTTCAGCGGCTTCGCGGTCGAGTACGCCGCCTTGCTGGCGCTCCAGTTGATCGCCATCGTCGCCATCGTCCTCGTGATCGAAGCCGGGATCGGCCGGGACGAAGACGTGGGTGGCGGTTCAGGCCGCGGAAGCGTGGTCCGGCTCGGTCCCTGGAAGTGGCCTGCGATGGGGTTCGTCTCCGGTCTCGGCATCGTCACCCTCGTGGTGCCGGTCGCCATCTTCACGAACTGGCTACTCGTCAGCGAAGGGGACCCGTTACCCTCCCTCGAGTTCGAGTGGACGTACGCGTTCAACTCCGCATACCTGGCGCTGCTCGCCGCGCTCGTCGCCTGCGCGTTCGCGCTGCCGGTCGCGTACTACTCCGCCAGGGCCAACTCGGTCGTCTCGCGTGTCCTCGAGCGGGCGACCTACCTCGGGTTCGCCGTTCCCGGCGTCGTCATCGGTCTCGCGCTCGTGTTCCTCGGGACGAGAACACTGCCCTCGATCTACCGGCAGGGCGTCTGGTTGCTGATCTTCGGCTACGTCGTTCGATTTCTTCCGCAGGCGGTCGGCACCGTCCGCTCGTCCGTCCTGCAGGTCGGCGACGAGACGATCGAGGCCGCACGGACGCTCAACGCGGGTCCGTACCAGACGTTCCGACGGATCACCCTCCCGTTGATCATGCCCGGCGTGGTCGTCGGCGGAATCCTCGTCTTCCTGACGACGATGAAGGAGCTGCCGATCACGCTCATGCTCCGCCCCATCGGGATGGAGACGCTCGTGAGCATCATCTGGGGGGCCCAGGACGCGCTGGCCTACCGGTATGCAGCCGTGCCGGCGCTGTTGCTCATCCTGATTTCCGGAGTCTCGATGCTGGTTCTGCTTCGCCAGGAAGGGGGACGACTCGGCTAACCTACCCCCTCGACGTGCAGTTGCCGTCGGCTCTCAGTTTACACTCGAGTACAGCCAGGAAGGCCGGAGATCCGCACGCTTAAGGTGATTCCAAAAGTTGTTGTGTCCAACATGGACTACAGGCTCGAGATCGACGACGCGCCGGCGACGATACCAGGTGGGACCGGCGTCCTCTTGCTCCATCCGAGCACCGGCGAAACCGACCGCATGGACACCGACTTCCTCAAGACCGACACCGACCACTTCCTCGTCGTCTCCACCCGTACGACCGCCCGCGAGGTCAGACAGAAACTCGAGTACTACGACGTCGACGAGGAGCGCGCCGAGATCCTCGACACCTTGAGCATCGAACGCGGCTACTCCCGACGACAGAGCGACACCGTCCACTACGTCGCCGCCCCCGACAACGTCGACGGCATCGTCGAGCACATCGACGGCTTCCTCGAGGCCCACGACGGCAAACTCCGGCTCAGCTTCGACTCCGTGACGGAACTCGCCTACTACGCCGGCGAGGACGAGGCCCTCTCCGCGGTCGAACGCATCCTGGAGCTGCTCGAGGAGTACGACGCCGTCGGGCTCTTTCACCTCTCGGAAGACCCTCACGACGAGTCGATCGTCGACGAGTTCCGCTCGCTGTTCGACGGCGTGATCGACCTCGACGAGGACGGCAGCGTCGACGCCGAGTTCTGAGCGGGACCGTCGGTCGAGTCGCGGCGGCGCTGTCGGCAGGACGACCGCCACGGTCGAGGGATTCGTCCTACCGGCGTGGGAGCTTTTTGTCACAGGTCGGTGTACAGCCCAGCTATGGGACCCACTGACACCGGAGAGATTCGAAACTGGTACGATCCCCGTCGGGACCGCGAGTTGAGCGACGCCGTCTGTAACGCAGTCGCGAAAGCGAAAGGAACGGATCTGACGAAAGCGGAGTGTGAACTCTTCGAGGACGTCGATCCGGCCGCACTCGACGGACTCTTTCGAGCGTCTGCCGGCGGGCACACGACGCTGACGTTCAACACCGCGGACACCGTCGTTCGAATCACTCCTGGGCGAACCTACGAGATCCGTGCGGCGTCGCTGACGGGCGAAAAGTAGCGGCTACGGTCGACCTCCGCCCGGCGTCGTCAGAGATGGTCACCGGCTGCCGCGACGCCGCCGTCGCTCGAGGGTGGGAGCCGACCGGGACACCGCCGTCGGCCGACGGCAGTCAGTCGGCGAGTGCGTCGAACGTCTTCTCGGCCCACCGCACCCCGTACTCGGGACCGTGGTCGAGGTAGGCCTCGGTATCGAGCGCCGCAAACGGAGCCGGCAGTTCGATCGCGTGTTTGATCGCCGCACACGCGAGTTCCGTCGCATCCGCGAAGTCGGTCTCGCCGCGAGCGACCGCGCCGGGGAGTCCGGAGACCCGGTCCTCGAGCCGATCCCCTGCGTCCTGCCACGCCGCCGCGAGTTCCGGGGCGTCGTCGTGCCACGTCGCGAACACCGAACGCGTCTGGAGGCCCACCCATCCGTCGTACAGCGCCGCGGCGATCTGGTAGGTGCTGTTGGGATCGAGGGCGACCGCCCGATCGAGGTCAGGGTATCGCTCCTCGAAGAAACCCAGGAAGTGTTCCGGAACCTCGAGACCGAGTTCGACGAACGTCTCGGCGAGCAGGAAGTCGATAAACGACTCGGGCGAGCCCTGGACGCGCGGTTTGACCAGCACCACCGGCGGGTCGGTCTGGCGGGTCCAGACGACGCTGCCGTCGCCGGGCATCCCGATCGTGAAGTCACTGCCCGCATACCTCGCGAGCACCGTCGGTGCATCCGCTGGCAGCCACGCCGGTGGATAGGTCGCCGGCTCGAGCGAATCGACGGCGAACCCGAGTTCTTCTGCCTGTTCCGGCGGGAGCGTCTCGAAGTCCCGCTCGCAGTCGAAAACGATCGCGGTCGGCGCGTGGTCGTCTTTGACTGCGGCGACGGGCGCCGAGAGCTCACGCGAGTCGAACATCAGACGAAGAGCGTCTGGAAGATGATCAAGATCGACAGGAGCGCCGATACGCTGATCGTCCCGAGAACGATTTTGGTTGCAGTGCTCATGTTCGAGGGCTATCACCCACGTCGCATAAATCCATCTGTCTCGCCTCGATTCACCCGCCTGCGTTGACGGTTCGACGACTCGAACAGCCCCGTTCGGTGGCGCGGGTGGCGGTCGAGTATCCGCCGGGATTCCTTCGCTCGGGTCGGGTATCCGGAGCTCGAGGGTGTCGTTTCAACTGGAACGCGGATAGCCCCGATCGAACCGTCAGCTGTCGCTTTCGCGCCAAGAGTCGGGGACGTCGATGACGTAGCGGCCGTCTTCCTGCAGCGAGATGATGTACTCCTCGCGGTTGTACAGCTCCATCAGGTTGAGTTCGTACTCGCCGGGACGGACGATCTTGATGCTCTCGAACTGTTCGTTGAGTTCGGCTCTGAGTTCGTCGATCGAGGGACGGTCTCCCGACGGTTCACTCACGACGCGACCGTGCTCCGGCGGGGCATCGTCCCCGTCGGCGGCCGCAGGATCGGGCTCCGTAGGGGCCGCTCCACCGGAGTCGACCGCTCGAGCGTCGTCGTCCGTTTGTGTCGCACGGGAGGTCCCTTCCACGGTCCCCGTCGGTAACCCGTCGGAGACGACGCTCGTTCGGGCATTCGCCTGTGCCGAGTCTTCGTCGTCGGCCATCTTCGCACGGGTCGTCGACCGATCCGGGTCGGACTCGCCGTCGCCCGAGGTCCGGTCCTCGGGTCGACGCGCCGAGTCCGGCCACTCCGCGAAGTCGCTCGTATCTACCCGGCGGTCGTTCTCGTCGGCTTTTCTCCTCACCCACTCTCGAACCGACTCCGACGATTCCGAGTCGTCTCGGCGCGACGCAGACGAGTCGTCGACGCGGTCGGTCGATGCCCCACCGGATACCGTCTCACCTGCCGTGGGTGGATCGTCCGTCTCAACCTCCGTACGGGGATCCTCGGACGTCGACGGGTCGCTCGAGGGAGCCGTCTCCGTCGGGGCCGATCGAGTCGGCGAAAACTGAAACTTGTTTCCACCGCAGTCCGGACAGCCCGAGAGCATCTCCTTGGAGCCGTCCGGAAACGTTCGGCCGCAGTTCGTACATTCGTGAGGCATTAGTTTCGAGAGACGAGCGCACTGATGAGCGTTTCGTCCTTGTGAAGTGTCTCGATCCGGTTTGCGGGGCCGATCACCGTGAGCTTGGCCGCCGTCTCTTCGTTACCCATGATCCGACCCAGCAGCGACGACTCTCGTGTCTCGGACTTCGGGTACGTCTCGATCTCGATCCCGTTGAAGCCGTCCGGGTTGATCTCGGCCATCGTCGTCTCGATCAGCTTGCTCTCTTCGTCCGGCGTCAATCCCTCCTCCAGGATGACGATATTGCCGTCGTGGACGCCATCCAGGATCATCCTGATCTTCTCCATCGTTGCCAACTCGTCCATCCGCTCGCCGCTGATCAGGTCGATCTGGATTCCGTCGTCCGAGTCGTCCGTGTTCGTTGCCTTGGGCATCCTGGTCACCCGAAGTACTCCGCGATCGACTCGTACACTTCGTCCATGTTCTCTCCCTCCTTCGCCGACAGCGGGATCGTTTTGTGCTGTGGGAAGGCGTCCTCGATGCGCTTGACGCTCGAGTCCTCGAGGTCGATCTTGTTCGCGAAGATGAGCACGGGCAGATCACGCGATTCGATGATTCCGATCAGCATGGTATTGACCTGCGTAATCGGATCTTCCGCGCTGTCTAAGACGTAGATGACGCCGTCGACGTCCTCGCGAAGCCAGTGCATGGCCTCGGCGACGCCCTCGGTCGCCTCACGCGAGCGGCGGATCGCGTCGTCTTCGTCCATCTCGTCGGTGAACTCCTCGTAATCGACTTTCGTCGTCACGCCGGGCGTGTCGACGATGTCGATCGTCACCGACTTCCCGTTGCGTTCGATCTCGACGTTTTCTTTCCTGCGCGCGCGTCGCGTTTCGTGTGGAATGTGACTCTCCGTTCCGATGGCGTCACCGGTCCAGTCTCTCGCGATGCGATTTGCGAGCGTCGTCTTTCCGGCGTTCGGCGGTCCGTAGATCCCGATTCGTTTCGGCTCCTGTTCCGAGAACAGGCGGTCCGTCACCCGGGAGATACTATCTTTGAGTTCTGTGAACAGTCCCATCCTAGGGCCTCCAGCACACGGGGTGTGTCTGCGCGTACAACTGGACCGAATTCACTTAAGCCTACGTTAAATTAGTCGGGGTGCCGATACGTGAGCGACCGTCGCTAGATCGTCCTCACGCGAAATGAGAGCATGGTGCCGTGTTCATCGCCTGAACGTCCCGAACACGATCGACTGTGCCTCGTCGACAGGTCCGTACCTGCAGGGTTGACGCATCACCAGGCCGGATTCCGTCCTAATAACTGATTACCGAGTACTCGTCACCGGGTCACCACAGACGTATCGGTAATCGACGTCCGACGGAGGCCACGTCGGACACTCGACTGTGAGCGATGCGTGACAGAGCCCGATCGACGCCTTTCCCAGCTGAAGCGCGCAATTCAAGGTATGGAACAGCGGGCCGGCGTGGAACAACGGGCCGATCCCGCGCCACCGCTACCAGCTTCTCACCGGCCGAACGAGATTCGACGAGGCACAACCGGATTGGTGCACCCATCGTAGTGTGCCGTGAATACTAGTGAGGGCGTGAAATTACGGACGGATTTTCTGTGACCTAGTAGCATAGTTCGAAACTAGAGTGTGTATTGCCGTCATCATTTCGCGGGTTCGTCCCGGTGATGACGGCCCCCACCCCTTCGTTTCGACTGGAGAACAATGGAGCTCGGGGCAGAACGACGGGGGAGTTGGACGAAAGGAGGGAGAGAGTTGTACGGATAAACGGAGGAAGACCATCAAACGGACGAGTATCGCCTTCTCCGGGGCGATCTCCGTCGAATCAGCCGCCCTAGTAACTTCTAGCCTGAATCAAAAGAATTCTAGTAACAACTAGTAATAAACTCGAACCACACTAGCACAACACAATTTTTGCTAGTATTACGGTTATTGTTTCTCAGCCTACTACATCAATCCTTCCATATTAGAACCTCTCGTTCGGACCTCCTCTCTCGGGCCTCTCCAGTGGAAACGAAGGGGTGGGGGGGTCCTCTCCCTGGCCTCTCCCCGAACCATCATCGAAACGACACTCTTCGCCAGCTAACCCACAGACTTCGCCACCCGATCCTGGCTCGAGACAAACGCTCATCCTCGAGGAAACATCCGGTCCCTCGATCGAGGCCGCGTTCTCGAGACCGACCACCGATCGGTTCCCTCGAATACATCTTCTGGAACCGTCGAGCTTCACTCATCCTGGCACGGAGTTCGACGTGATATTGATTGGAAACGGACCGAGATGCGATTCAAAGCTCGTAATAACGGGGAGCAATGCTGGAATCGGCATCTCGGTCCGAGCTTTCAGTCGTGCCAGCTCCGGTTCGATCGAGCGGACCTGACAGTTCGACCAAGCGGACCAGACAGCTATAGTAGCCACTGAAAGTCAGTGCACACCCGATCGCACGACGGCTGTGCGATCGGTGTGTAAACCGTTTCAGTTGTTACTATAGATCGGCCGGACCAGACGGCTCCATCGGCTGGACCAGCCAGCCCGATCCGGCGAACCGGACAGTTCGACCGGGCGGAACGGACACCGTCTTCTCGTCCGGGAACTGGAGCAGTCCGAGAACTGAAGGGAAGAATTTAATATCAATGTCTTCCTCTGGTTCGTTTGCATCAACTGGATCCGTACCGGGCTACTGAGATCGTAGATAGGCCGATATGGCCCGTCTGTCGTGTGTATAATCCAATCCCGGTTCAGGATCTCCAGTCGAAATGAGGGGGTACGAATACGACGAATGTCAGACGACGAACCGCAACCACCGGATCGAGACGACCTCGAGATAGATGGAACCGCGGGGTTCTCCTCTCGCCTCGAGGGAACGGATCTCGATGAAGACGAATCGAACCAGGGATTGTTCGACGACCTGTTGAGCGGCGAACCGATCTTCGAGAACAAGGAGGTCCTCCGCCCATCCTACACGCCACACGAACTCCCCCATCGAAGCGACCAGATCAACAAGATGGCGACGATTCTCGTCGCGGCCCTTCGCGGTGAAACGCCGTCGAACATCTTGATTTACGGGAAGACGGGCACCGGAAAGACCGCCAGCGCGAAGTTCGTCAGCAAGGAACTCGAGAGCACCTCACAAAAGTACAGCGTCCCCTGTGACGTCGAGTACATCAACTGCGAGGTCACCGACACCCAGTACCGCGTCCTCGCACAGCTGGCCAACAAGTTCATCGAGAAGAACGAGTCCCGGATCGACGAGCAGGTCGCCTCCCTCGAGGGCGTCCTCGAGGCGATCGACGAGTACGAGGCGGAAACCGAGTCCGAGACCGACGCCGACGACGCGCAGTCGACCGACGATCCGTTCGACTACCTGGACGCTGCGCCGTCGACGTCGACTGACTCGACCACCGGTTCGAGTGAACCAGAAACCGACCACCCGGACCGCACGGGTGGCGGTTCTGCACCTGAAACGGAGGGGTATCGACCGCCGGCTGAGTCCGACGACGAACCCGCTGAACGGACGGCGGCCAACGCGGATGACGGAACGAACGCGCCCGCTCACCCACTGGCGTCGACGCCGTTCGACTCCCGGTCGGCCGTCGAAGAGCGGATCGAGGCGCTCGAGGAGGACAAGGAGTCGTTCGAAGAGGTGCCGATGACCGGGTGGCCGACCGACCGCGTATACAGCGTCTTTTTCGACGCCGTCGATTATGACGAACGCGTCGTCGTCATCATGCTCGACGAGATCGACAAACTCGTCGAGAAAAGCGGCGACGACACCCTCTACAATCTCTCGCGGATGAACTCCGAACTCGAGAACTCGCGCGTCTCGATCATCGGTATCAGCAACGACCTCAAGTTCACCGACTTCCTCGATCCGCGCGTCAAATCATCCCTCGGCGAAGAGGAGATCGTCTTCCCGCCGTACGACGCCAACCAGCTCCGGGACATCCTCGAACACCGTTCGGACGTCGCGTTCAAAGACGGGGCGCTTTCGGACGACGTCATCCCGCTCTGTGCGGCGTTTGCGGCCCAGGAACACGGTGACGCTCGGCGTGCACTCGATCTCCTCCGAACTGCGGGCGAACTGGCCGAACGGTCCCAGGCCGAAAGCGTCGACGAAGACCACGTTCGGCAGGCCCAGGACAAGATCGAACTCGACCGCGTCGTCGAGGTCGTCCGTACGCTCCCGACCCAGAGCAAACTGGTCCTCTTCTCGATCATCTCGCTCGAGGAAAACGGCGTCCAGAGCATCAACACCGGCGAGGTGTACAACATCTACAAGCGACTCTGCGAGGAGATCGACGCCGACGTCCTCACCCAGCGGCGGGTGACGGACCTGATCAGCGAACTCGACATGCTTGGGATCGTCAACGCGGTCGTCGTCTCGAAGGGTCGATACGGCCGAACGAAAGAGATCAGTCTCTCGGTTCCCCGCGATGAGACCGAGGCGGTTTTGCTTTCGGACTCGCGGCTGAGCGACATCGACGACGTCCAGCCGTTCGTTCAGGCTCGATTCGATAACTGACGACGGTACGTTTCTCCGAGCCGAACGCACCGATGGGATCACACTCTCACGTGCCGAACTCGAGTCAGTCGGTGTCACGATCTCATCGATCGAGACGAGCTTGATTCTCGAGTGGAAACGAGGGGGTTTGGAGGTCGTGGGAGAGCGACGCACGAACCCCCCGGTAGCGTTGAAATCTGTGCCGATGGGAGAGCGTGAAACCTGTGCCGGTGGTCTCCCGAAACTGTGTCGGCTATCGTTCGCTCGCGAGGGCTGTCGAGACGCTGGTGCCGGCGACGGCGAGACTACCCCCGATGGCCGACTGGACGCCCCCCGACTCGAGGCCGGTGACGACCGTCACTTGCGTGTGAGCGGACGTGATCGGCACGACCAGTCCGCTGAACAGACCGTCGAAGAAGAGCCTGACGTAGCCGAGCCACGGGATGCGGTACTGGGCTTTCCCGGTTACCCAGTCCGGCTCGACGACGTCGGTTTGGGCACCGCCGCGGTACTGGTCGTACCCGCTGTTGGCGTCGCCTTTCGTGATGAAGCCGTCGTGGGCAGCCGGGCAGGTCGGGACGTCGTCACAGGTCGCGTCCCCGACGACAGCCTCGTCGGCTTTCTCGTCGACCCAGTTATCCCCTTCCTCGACCCAGAAGTGGGCCCGATGGATGACCGGCGTCTCGTGTGCGTTTCCGTTCGGCCTGAAGACGATGACGTCGCCGGACTCGCCGAACGACTCGCTCCCGGTCTGTTCGGCGTGCTCGAGCGGGACGACGCCGGTTCCCTCGGCAGGATCGTCGCCGACGAATCGATCGGTGTCGACGACGAAGATGAGGTCCCCACGTTCCATGTTCGGTTCCATGCTCCCGCTCTCGACGGCGACCAGCGGCGGCCAGATGCCGCTGACTCCGAACAGCACCAACCCGATCACCGCGACGATCGCGACGCTGCTCACGATATCCCTGACGAAGACGACCGTGTCGTCGTCGCTTCGGACGAACCAGCGAACGACGCCGTCGTCTTCGATCGTGACCGAACTCGAGCCCGCGTTCGAACCGTCGGTGCGACCGGGTGAGGAACGTCCGTCCGGCCGATCGTCGCCTCCTCCGGCCGAGGCGGTCCAGTCGTCGCTACGGTCACTCGGGGCGTCTGGCTGATCGGACGAGAGAGCATCGGTGGATTCGCCCCCCCTCTCGTGGTCGCCGGAGTCGGGACCGCTCATTGTGCCGGCTTTTGCTGGGGGCGGCAATCAACTTTCTGCATCCATCACGGCGCCGACACCACGACCGGGAGGACATCGGCTTCCGGACGCAAGACGTCGGCTTCCGGATGCGACTCTCCCCCGACCTCGACCACCGCTGCGGGTTAGCTCCGAAATCGCCGCGCGTAGAGTCAGATTCGCTCCGCTTAGATCCGGATTCGCTACGCTTTTTTCCCCGCTCACGAATGCGAGTCGTGTGCCACTCGAGGTCACCGCCCGGATCGTCAGCGAACTCGCGAGTCGGGGCTACAACGCCGAGCGCGAGGCCGTCACGAAGCTCGCAGCCGTCGCCGATCCGGGCGCGGCACTCGAGCGAGTCGTCGAGGACCTTCCGGAGGACACGCTGGTCGTTCGCACCGAACACGTCGAGGCGGCCCTTTCGAACGGCGACGACCTCGCGACCGGATCGGTCCAGCCGGGCGGTGGCCAGGCAGGTGTCGACGCCGACGCCACGAGTTCGGCGGGGACGACCGACGACGCGTCGCCCCCCTCTACTTCGACTGGAGCCGACCCGGTAGAGGCGGGTGGATCTGCGGCTCGATCTCCAGTTGAAACGAAGGGGTCGACCGCCGGCTCCGGCCGGTCGACCGATCCCGACCTGCGCTCGCTCGAGATCGCCAACGACATGACTGGCGCGAGTACGGGAACGGGCGAGTACGAGGACTTCGTCGCCGTCTTCCGCGACCGCCTCGAGCGACTCGGCGCCAAACTCCGTGGGCGAGTCAATCACCGACCGGCGACCGCGATCCAGGACATGCCCGGCGGCGAGGAGGTCGCCATGGTCGGGCTGGTCAACGACGTCCGATCGACGGCGAGCGGCCACTGGCTGGTCGAACTCGAGGACGCCACCGGGACCTTCCCGTGGCTCGTCATGAAAGACCGGGAGTACGCCGATCTCGTCGAAGAACTGCTCTGTGACGAGGTGCTCGCGATGGAGGGGACGCTCTCGGGAGATTCGGGGATCGCGTTCGTCGATTCGATGTTCTTCCCGGACGTTCCCCGGACCCACGAGCCCTCGACGGCGGATCGACACGTCCAGGCGGCGCTGATCAGCGACGTCCACGTTGGAAGCCAAGAGTTCATGCACGACGCCTGGAATCGGTTTACCGACTGGCTCCACACCCCCGAGGCCCAGCACGTCGAGTACCTGCTGATCGCCGGTGACATGGTCGAGGGGGTCGGCGTCTACCCCAACCAGGACGAGGAACTCGACGTCGTCGACATCTACGACCAGTACGAGGTGTTCAGCGAGTATCTCAAGGGGGTCCCCGGAAACATCGAGATCGTCATGATCCCCGGCAACCACGACGCGGTCCGGCTGGCCGAACCCCAGCCCGGTTTCGACGAGGAGCTCCGGGAGCTCATGTCCGCACACGACGCTCGCATCGTGAGCAACCCCTCGATGGTCACGCTCGAGGGCGTCTCCGTGCTGATGTACCACGGCGTCAGCCTCGACGAGGTGATCGCCGAACTCCCCGAGGAGAAAGCGAGCTACGACGAGCCACACAAGGCGATGTACCAGCTGTTGAAAAAACGCCACGTCGCTCCCCAGTTCGGAGGCCACACCCGACTCGCACCCGAGGAGAAAGACTATCTCGTTATCGACGAGGTCCCCGACATCTTCCATACGGGCCACGTCCACAAACTCGGTTTCGGCAAGTATCATAACGTGCTCGCGATGAACTCCGGCTGCTGGCAGGCCCAGACCGACTTCCAGAAGAGCGTCAACATCGACCCGGACTCGGGATACGCTCCAATCGTCGATCTGGACACGCTCGACGTCACCGTCCAGAAGTTCAGCTAGCCCCGTCAGTCCGCCCGGCGCTCGAGGAACGCGTCGGCTGCGGCCTCGCCGTCGGCGAACAGGCCCTCGAGAAACGCTGGGTCGCGCTCGAGTTTCGTCCGCCAGCCGAGGTCGGGACGGTCGAGCCGAATCCGTTCGATCTCGGTGTGCGTAAACGTCTCGGGCAGGTATCCCGCGTCGATCCAGTCGTTGACGTGCTCTATGAAGCTCACCTCGGCGTTCAACGACTTGTTTCCGGAGAGTTCGTTTCGCCGGTCGGCGATCCCGTCGACGGACTTCGGGACGCGAGTGCGCCGTTCGGGGTTGATCTTGACGATCCAGATCTCGTCGGGGTCCGGGAGTTCCCTGTTCGTCACGAACTCCTTGATCGGCGGGTTCTTCGAGAACAGCCCGTCCCAGTAGTAGCTCCCGTCCACTTCGACGGCTTTGAACACGTCCGGAAGCGCCGCCGACGCGAGGATCGCTTCCGGCGAGAGCTCGTCCTCGCGAAAGAGTTTGAACTCCCCCGTGAGGACGTCGATGGCGCTGATTAGCAACGCCGGCTCGGTGCCGTCTCGCAGCTCGGGTATCGCCTCGAAGTCGACGTGGCGTTCGAGAAGCCGGAGGTACTCCATCCGGCTCAGAAACGACGCCGGCGAGTAGTACGGGCTGACCTCGGGGAGGGGAACCCCCAGCTGCTCTATGGCTCCGGCCCAGCGAACCATCCCGTTTGCCGTCCAGTTTGCGGGGTCGTCGGCCGCCAGATCGGCCCAGTAGTCGGTGAGAACCTGTCTGGGCGTGTGGTCGGGGTGTTCGCGACCGTACCAGGCCAACAGCGCACAGACGGCGCCGCCGGAGGTGCCACTGAGGCCGACGACGTCGACGTCGGTCTCGAGCGTCGGCGTCTCGAACAGGCGGGCGAGGACGCCGGCGGTGAACGCCGTGTGACTGCCACCACCCTGACAGGCGATGGCGACTGTCGGTGGGTCGGTCACCCGCGTCACGTTTCGTCCCCGAGCCGGTAGCGAACCGTCCGGGAGCCGTCGAACGTGGGGCCCGTTCCCGTTCGTTCGAACCCGAGTTCGCGCGCCGCGTCGACGACCGCGTCGGCGGCCGGCGACACCAGCAACTCGACGGCCATCGACTCGCGGTCGGCAAAGCGGACGGGCTCGGCGAGCAGCTGTTTGCAGGCCTCGGGTGTGCCGTCGAGCTGGGTGACGTGGACGGTGTCCTCGCGGGCGTCGAAGCTGATGAACCCGAGGAGGTCCTCCGGACTCGAGCCGCCGTACTGGCTGGTCGAGACGTCGG
>LKMK01000199.1 GCA_001563805.1 Natrialbaceae archaeon B1-Br10_E2g2 | reverse complement strand
TCGAGGCCGACGTCGGCTTCGGGCTCGGCTGTATCAGCAGCCCCACCGTCGGCGTCGGCAGCTTCCTCGAGCGGGTCCTCCGCGTCGTCTGCGTCGTCGACCGGATCCTCGAGTTCGATCCCGTCACCCTGATCGACGTCGAGGGCGTCGGCCGACTCTTCCTCGTCCACGTCCGACTGCTCGAGTTCGTCGTCCGTGACGTCGTCGGGTTCGGGAATCTCATCGTCGCTGAAACCGAGGTCGATGTCCGGCGCGTCGTCGTCTTCGGACTCCGAGTCGGCCTCGAGCGGATCGACGGGATCGGGGTCGACGTCACCGAGATCCAACTCGAGGTCCTCGGCCTCGTCGTCGAAGCTGACGACCTCGTCTCCCTGGTCGTCGGCGTCGAGCCCGGGGACCGCTTTGGACTGTCCGGAGAGCATATCCTTGACGGGCTGGTTTCTGTCTTCGGTGACGATGCTCTCGATTACGCCGTCTTCGACCTCGCTGGCGTCGGACCCGCTGGCATCCTCGGAACTGACCTCGACGATGGTCGGTTCGGTCAGAAACGCCGCCGCGTCGCTTTCGTCGTCGATACGGATGCCATAGACGGTGACGAGCACTGCGTCGGGGTCGACCGTCCCGGTGAACTCGACGTGGTTGTCCTGAAACGCGGTCCAGTCGTCGCTGTGGTAGTCGGGGTGGAACCCGACTTTGTCCATCGGGAACTCCTCGGGGATGTCCTCGGAGAGACGAAACCGAACCTGCTCGTCTCTGGTGGACTCGATCTCGAACCGGATCGCGGGTACAGGGAACTCGTCCGCCGTGAACGATTTCCTGACGCTCAATCCGTCAGTACTGACCTCGATCACGTCGTCCGCGTCGGCGGTGTTACTCATGCCGACAACGTTACCTTACCATTACTATAAAACGTACGGACAGTGTCACACGACAGATAATAGTTGTCCGGAGACCGATGCCGACTCCTCACTCGAGGTCGATCCGGTCACCGATCTCGACGAGCTCGAGTCGCTCCGGGTACTCGAAGCTCTTCGCGTGGTGGTGGAGCACTTTCGGATCGGACGTCAGCCCTTTCCACATGTCCCAGTGGCTCGGAACCAGTCGATCCAGCTGGAGGGCCGAGGCGGCCTCGACGACCTGGTTCTCGTCGTTGTACCAGCGCGTTCGCTTCGGCTCGCGTGTCTCTTTGTCCGGAATCTGCCCGACGGTGCCGAACGCGAGGATCCCGAGATCGAGGTCGTACGCCGCTCCGATCCGGTCGAACTCGTCGCTTGGCTTCGTATCGCCGCCGTGAAAGACGGTCCCGGCGTCGTGTTCGAACACGTAACTCACGGGATGGGTCGCGTCGGGATCGTTGGCGTCCTCGACGTGGACCGTAAACTCCCCGACCTCGACCGATTCACCCTCGCTAACCTCGACGAACTGGTCGTCGTCGACGTCCCACTCGTCGGTCCACGACTCGTCCTCGCGCGCGACCGCGAGGCTGTCGTCGGGGCCGTAGAACGTCGAACTCGCGTTCTCGAGGATCGGGGCCTGGCTCGGCCCGTGTACGTGGTCAGTGTGTTCGTGCGTGGCGAAGACGGCGTCGGCGTCGGTGACGTCCGCCGGGTCGAACGGAACCGGGATCATCCGGACGGTCCGCGGCGGATCGCCGAGGCCAACGTAGGGGTCGACGAAGATCGTCGTTCCGTTCCGTCCCTTGAGCACGAAACCGTTACAGCCGAGATACCAGACCGCCACACCCTCGGGTGAGGCGTCCTCGACGTCACGAACGAGCCAGTCTCCCCAGTCGCTCCGAATCATACGCGAAGGTGTGGTGACCGACCGGGTAAGTGTTGCCCTCTCCGGGTGAGCGTCGGGGGGATCCGGATCAGAGAAAGAAAGATCGACTGATAGAGAGCGCTCGTGGGAGCCGGACCATCGAGCGACCACGATAGCATTCGTGGTGACTCCCGATCACACGTCCGACGGCCGCGACAGGAGCGACACTGCGCCGGCGGTCGAGTCGCCGTTCGAGGGATCGGGCTCGAGCCAGGCGACGTCGAGGACGGGGTGTCCGGCGAAGGAGACGCGACCGGCATCCGTGTCGTACTCGACGAGGCCGGCCTCCGACAGGATGGGGACGTGGGCGTGGACGAGCGAGGTACGCACGTGATCGACGTCCGGATCGTCTCGGTTGGGTGAACTCGCCTCGAGCGAGGCCACCTCGTGGGCCAGGCTCCGTACCGTCGTCGGTCGGTACCGGCTCGCGAGCACCGACAGCGTCGTTCGACGCCGGCCGTCGGCGAGCGCCTCGAACAGCACGTCGAGTTTCTCGGCCGACTGAGGCGTTCGGTCGGCGATCGCGGCCGCGAATCGGGTGTCGTCGTACGCCCAGTGGTCCGTCGTGCGGACCGTCCCGTCGTCGGCGACGGTCACGAGTTCCGCGTCGACCAGGGCCGGCACGCCACTGTGGTGACACTCGAGGAGGGCCCGCTGGAACTGTTCGTCCGTCACGTCGTCGGCGTCGATATCGTTCGTTACTGCCGCGAACCGGGACGCAAGTTCGCGTTTCTCGATTCCCGCAGGTGACTCCTCGAGGACCAGTCGAGCGAGCGTCCGTCGCGAGGCGCTCGAGAGGACCTCGAAGCAGCGGTCGCGGTCGGTGGGTGGTCGGCCGGCTGCGTCTGGAGTAGTCATCGACTACTGCTCGGTGCTATCCCTCCAAAAGCGATGCTCCAAACCACATTGGCCGTATGCAGTATTTAATCCGGTTCCGGTGACCGTATCACAAAATTATCAAACCGGAAGTGAACGATCGCCTATCGATACACTCGTGGGGACCGGACGATGTCGTCCGGTCATCGAAGAGTCGATGGGGTCGCTCGACCGTCGTCAGCCGTCACGCTGGAGATGCTCCAGCGCTGGTACCGACGCAGACTCACTATGGAACGTCTCGAGGTGGACCGTCGGTTACCAGGTACCGTGGAACGTGTCGAACGAGAGGTTCTCGAGGGGCTCGTTGCCGACCGCGATCTCGTATTCGCCGGGAGTGAGCATCGGCTTGTGGAACTGCGGGCCGTCGTCGGTCGTGATCCGCGGACAGCCGGTGTTGACGAAGGCGTCCATGTCGAAGTTCCGCAGGCGGTCGGGAGTGACCTCGTCCATCGTGATGAGGTAGGCGTCGTCGTTCTCCGCGAGGATCTGCTCTGCTTCCTCCCAGCGTCCCTGCCCGATCTTGGTACAGAAGATGACGCCCCACTTCTCGGCGTCCATCGCGCGGTGGACCGCGCCGTAGCGCTGTTTCAGGAACTTCTCCGTGTCGGCGACGGTGACGACGTTGTTGACCGGGTCGGCGATGACGACGTGTTTGTCGGGATGTTCCATCGCCAGTCCGAGCGGGTGGAACTTGCCGCCACCGACGTAGAGCACCTGGTCGGCCGGGACGTCGGCGCTCGCGTAGTTACAGCCCAGGACCTGGCCCTCGTGGGTGAGTCGGTCGTCGCCCCGCCGGCTGTGGACCTCGTAGCCCCGGTCTTCGAGGAACTCGCGCATCTCATCGTAGCGATTCATGTGCTGGGCCGTCGTCACGAGGCCGACGTCCGGCGTCTCTTCGGGCGACTCGAGCGTGTCGAGTGCCTCCTCCATGATCGGCGCTACCTCGACGTTCGAGAACAGCGGGACGTAGATCACCTTGTCCGTGTTCTTCATCGGCGAGTGGCCGAAGTGGACGAAGACGTCGGTGCGTTTCATCAGGTAGGTGTCGAGGTCACAGGCGCCATAGCAGGGCTGGCCCGAGAGCATGAACGTCACGTCGTCGCCGACCAGTTCCCGGAGGTCGTCGGCGACGGCCGGACCGCGGCGTTTCAGCCCCTCGGGGAACTGCAAGCCGACCTTGCTGGCGTCGCGCTCGTCGATCGCGTCGACGATGCGCTCGAGTTCGTAGTCCCATTCGCGATCGTGCTTGAGGTTCATCCCCGTATTTCGGAGGTCTCCTTCGGTGAACCCCGACTCCTGACTCATTACCCCGTTTAGCGGCCACGGGCGTATAACGGCGGCGCTTTTCGAATCCGGGGGGTGTGGGAGCGACCGCGCTTCCGTCGGGGCGGCTCGAGCGGATCGCTGCCCTCGGTTCACTGACGGGAACGGTCACGAGGGCTGACCCAACAGTCATAGTACTGGAGTTTGAACGGGAGAGTAATGGCAGCGGATCCGCCCGAAAACGGACGCCTCTTTGCCCTCTATCGGCGGTACATCGGCGAACCGGAGAACAGAACTGACGTCTACGTCGGTTTCGGACTGTTCCTCGGCGGCATCGGACTGGCACTCGTCGGGCTGGTACTGTTCCTCTGGAGTACGACCCTCGAGCTCAGGTCGGATGCGTACTTCGCCTGGGTGACCCCCGCGTACGCGCTCGTGATGGTGGCACTCCCCGTCACGATGCTCGGGATCGTCGTCTTGCTTCCCTCCGAGCGTCGGATGCTCTATACGTCGATCGCGGGGACGGCCGTCACCACCGCGGCGACCCTCGGCTTCCTCGTCGCGTACCCCGACCACTGGAACTTCATGCGGGACACCGATTACACCGTCGAGGTGACGGCGACCTACGCCGTCGGACTCGCGGGCCTCACCGCCGCGACGGGAGCGGCGCTGATCGCCCACTACCTCGACATGGCCCGGCGCGCCGACGTCGCCGCCCTCGAGGACGACGAAGACGACGCCGACGCGGAGTCGTACTCCGACGAGGAGATCCAGCGGGACATCGACGACGCGATGGAGGGCGTCGAACTCTCCTGGGGCGGCGTCGAGAAGACCGAACACACGCGTCTCGAGTTCTCCGGCAACGAGTTCGACGACGTCGACGTCGACGTGCCGGCGGCGAAGACGACCCGTTCGTCCGGCGTCGACGCCCAGGTCGCCGGTCTCAAGGGGCTGAAAGGCGGCGACTCGAAGACGACCACCTCGAGCGATACGGTCGACGACCAGACCGCGAAACTGAAAGAACTCCGCGAACAGCAACGGGCCGAAGAACTCGCGACGGCCGACCCCGATCCGGGGCTCGTCTCGCGCGTCGTCGGCCGCGTTCGCTCTCTTCTGGGTGGAAAGTAACGGCCAGCTGCAGGGTGGTAATCGGGTACCTGCAGCCCGGTAAAGATATACTAGTTGGTAGTTTCGGCCGATGGAGTTAAGGCACATAGATTTATAACCTGTCGGTAACCTTGGCCAACTATGGCCAAAGGCCTAGACGTCGGTACGATGAACATCCTGTCTGCACAGCAGGATGGGACCGATACGGTCTTCGTGCAACAGCGTAACTCCTTCGTCGAGATCGAGTACTCGGATATGGCCGAGCAGATGCTCTCACGAAGCGAAGTACTCCACATTCGCAAAGACGACAAGGTCTACGTCGTCGGTGACGACGCCCTGAACTTTGCGAACATCTTCAACAAGGAGACTCGCCGTCCGATGAAAGCCGGGATCCTCTCGAACGACGAGAAGAGTGCGATCCCGATGATGAAGCTCATCATCGAACAGGTCGTCGGTGATCCGAGCTATCCCGGCGAAAAGCTGTACTTCTCGACGCCCGCGGACCCGATCGACGACGATCTCTCGACGCTGTACCACCAGAAGACGATCGAGTCGTTCCTCGACAGTATGGGCTACGACGCCGAACCCATCAACGAGGGGATGGCCGTCATCTACAGCGAGCTCGCCGACAACAACTTCACCGGGCTGGGCATCTCCTTCGGTGCCGGCATGACGAACGTCTGTCTGTCTTACTACGCGGTTCCGGTCATGAAGTTCTCCGTCGCCCGCGGTGGCGACTGGATCGACGAACAGGCCGCTCGAGCGACCGGGACGCCGGTCGACAAGGTCACCTCGATCAAAGAGGACGACTTCGAACTCGACTTCACCACCGACGTCGGCGGCGTCGAGGGTGCGCTGTCGATCTACTACGAGAACCTGCTGGACTACGTTATCGAGAACATCGTCTCGGAAGTCGACGACGAGGACGTCGAGGAGGGTCTCGACGTGCCGGTCGTCGTCACCGGCGGCACCTCGAGCCCGGACGGCTTCGAGGCGCTATTCCGTGACCACCTTAGCGACGCGAACATTCCGTTCTCGATCAGCGACGTCTCGCACGCGAACGAGCCGCTGTACAGCGTCGCCCGCGGTGGCCTCGTCGCCGCCCGCTCCGACGAGGACGTCGAACACGAAGAAGAAGCCGAGGAAGCCGAAGCCCCCGCCGAATAACCGCTCGGCCGACGCCCTCCCGTTCTGTCTCTTCTCGAGTCT
>LKMK01000198.1 GCA_001563805.1 Natrialbaceae archaeon B1-Br10_E2g2 | reverse complement strand
GTCTGGCATCTCTCGTCGTCTCTCGAGGCTGTTCGATCGCGAGGCTTTGAGTATCCGTCGGTCGGCGGGCGTCGGCTCACCGGGTCGATCCGCGCCCAGCCAGTCGGTCGCTTAGCCGTCCGACTCGAGCCCGCTCGTCTCGAGGGCGAGTTGAGCCAGTGCGGCGAACTCCGCCGGTGCCATCGCACCCGCCCGTTTGCGGAGTACCTCCTCGTCGGCCGCCTCGACGACGGCCTCCGGCTCCGCGAGCCCGGAGATGTGGGCCGTGTTCCGGATCGCGTTCCGGATCGTCTTCCGTCGCTGGGTGAACAGTGCCTTCACGAACCGCAGGAAGAACTGTTCGTCGTCGACCGCGTAATCGGGCTCGCGCGGAACGGCGCGGACGACCGCACTCTGGACGGCCGGCGGCGGCGAGAACGCCTCTTTCGGGATCGACTCGACGAGTTCGACCGCCGCGTAGTGCTGGGTCGAGACCGAGAGCCGCCCGTAGGCCGAGGTCCCCGGCTCCGCGACCATCCGCTCGGCGAACTCCTGTTGAAACATCAGGACGAGCGGCTTTCCTTCCGGAAAGAGCCGAAAGGCAATCTCGCTCGAGACGCCGTAGGGCAGGTTCGACACCGAGGCCGTAAACTCGGGGAGGTCGACCTCGAGCGCGTCGCCTTCGATCACCGTCAGCCGACCCGCCTCGAGCTCCTCGTGGAACTCCTCGCGCAGGAACGCCGCGAGTGTCGGGTCGCGTTCGACGACGGTCACCGCGTCGCCGACGGCGAGCAGTCGGTCCGTGAGCGCACCCGTCCCCCCGCCGATCTCGAGCAGATGGCCGGTGTCGGCGTCGATCGCTTCGAGGTAGGTCGGTAACCGATCGAGCACGCGATCGTCGACGAGAAAGTGCTGGTCGCGGTCCGGGTCGCCGCGGACGCCGGCCCGGGCGATCAGCGCGTCGGGATCTCTCATTGGACGGGGTTTGGCCGGGCCGGGTGTAAACGCACCGGCTCGAGCGTCGCCCACGCCCGACCGGCGTTGCGAGACCGACCGACGTGAAGGTTGTCACTGTTAGCAGCCTCACCTATAACCCTGGCCCCGCCACGTCGACTATGAAACCGATACCGGACGGCGGACCGACGACTGTGGCGTGCCCATCGTGCCAACGCGACGTGCTGTTCGGACTCCCCCACTCGGCCGTCGTGGTCTCCGTAACGAACGACTCGGCCGACGACCACCGAAACGCGGAGCCGGACGACCCCTCGGGGCATCGCCACGTGTGGAGTCGCTGCCCGAGCGGTCATCCCGTCGCCGTCCGGTACGACTGGTGATCCGGCAGCGATCGGCCGTCCGTGCCGGTCAGTGGAGTGTCCACTCCAGGATTTTCCGCCGAGCCACGAGCACGGCGAGTGGCGTCGCCTCGAGCGTGCGGACGGCTCGAGAAAGACCCCCTCGAAATCGGACCGTTACTGACGAGTCTCGTCGCGTCGGCCCACGAACGTCTGGTACTTCAAGTCGTCGTCGCGGAGTTCCTCGAGGATCCGCTCGACGATGATCTCGTCGGGGTCGTGCAGGCCGGAAACCCGTTCGGAGAGCTCCTCGAAGCTCTCGAACGGCTTGCGCTTTCGTTCGTCGAGGATGCCGTTTCGCAGTTTCTTCCCGATCCCCGGCAGGAGATTTAGCTGGTGGAGCCGGAGCGTGATCGGCTGGGCGTCGTTGTAGAAATTGACGAACCGCTCTTCGTGTTCCTCGACGAGGTCCTCGACGACGTACTCGAGTTCCGTTTTCGCCCCCGACGAGAGGTCGCCGTACTCGACTTCCCGACACTCGAGGACGACGTCGCGTTCTTCGGGCGGTTCGACGACGACCTCGCTGCCGATCGTGAGGCGTACCTCCTCGTCGAACGCGACTTCGTAGAGCTGGAAGTCGTCGATACGCATGGCGTACCCGGCCGGTGACTTTTCGTACTGTGGCCGTGCGTCGTTTGAGAGCCCGTGTGCGAGGTAGTCCAACACGACTGCACGGCGAACGTCGGTCTCGTCGCCTTCCGCTTCGCTCATTGTAACACGGTACGGGAACGGCCTACTTAAAGAGTCGGCCCGCTTTCATACGGCTGATCGAATCGTCGCCTCGAGGTCGATGGAAACAGCGTCGATTCGCTCGACGGGTGAGCCGTCGTTCGGACGGCCCACCCGACAGCGGGTGCACCGAAAGCGACGTACAGCGGCCCGTCTCAGGCGTACTGTGCGACGACGTTGAGGATCTCGTCGAGTTCGTCTCCCGACAGCGAGTACCGCTGCTGTGCGAACACCGCCCGGAGCTCGTCCCGGTTGCGCGGCAGGAGGTTCGCGATCTTGTACGCCGTCGGCTCGTCGACCTTCTCGAGTTCCTCGAGTTCGGCGACGAGTTCCTGGGCCTCTTCGGGGTCCAGGAATGCGAACCGGTTGACGTGCTCGATCGCTCGTGCGAGTTCGTAGCGCAGCTCGCGATCCTCGTCCAGTGCGCGTTCGGCTTCGATGTCGGCGAGGAGTTCTTTCGCCTCCGAGATCGTCAGATACTCCTCGTCGACGATCTCCTTGAAGATCGTCATACTGGCTTAGACGCGTTCTTCGGATCGGTCCTGGGCGCGCATGTGGGCCGCGGTGACGATCAGCGTCTTCTCCTTGCCGCCGTCGTCGATGCGGACCTTGAACGCGTTGCCCTGTTTGCCGACGACCTCACCGGTGTGGCCGTCGAAGCGCGGGTGGAAGCGACCCTTGTGGACGCTCGGGTCGATCTTGAGGTGGACCTTCTCACCCTCTTCGTAGCGCTGAATCGCACGCTGTGGCGGAGACGTGCCGCGCTCTCGAGGATCGTTCGCGAGTTTCTTCCGGGTTCCCTGACGAGGGCCATTAGAGTTCGGCATAGTCGTACCACGCGGTTAGCCGGTGACGGTTATAAAACACACGTATTCGTGCGGCCGTCGATGCGGGGCGTGACACCGCGAAACGGGCGCCACCGTCCGGCACGGCCGCGCCCGGAGTGGACACAGCTAACACCCTCGAGTACGAGGGTCGACGCATGACCGATAGCGGCCGTGACGACCGTGACGCCGACGACCGATACCGAATCGAAACGCGTTCGATTCACGCCGGCCAGGAGCCGGACCCGGAGACGGGCGCGCTGATGACGCCCATTCACGCGAACTCCACCTACGAGCAAGACGCCCCGGGCGACCACCGTGGCTACGAGTACTCCCGGACGGGCAACCCCACGCGGACCGACCTCGAGGAGAATCTCGCGAGCCTCGAGAACGCCGACTACGGCCGCTGTTTCGCCAGCGGGATGGCCTCGATCAACACCGTTCTCAACCTGCTTTCGGCGGGCGATCACGTCGTCACCGGCAACGACGTCTACGGCGGCACCCACCGCATCTTCACGCAGGTCTACGAGGACTACGACCTCGAGTTCACCTTCGTCGACATGACCGACCTCGAGGCCATCGAGGACGCCTTCCGTGAGGAGACGGAACTGCTCTGGCTCGAGACGCCCACCAACCCGCTCATGTCGGTCGTCGACATCGAAAGCGCAGCCGAGATCGCCCACGCCCACGACGCGCTGTGTGCGATCGACAACACGTTCGCGACGCCGTACCTCCAGCGGCCGCTCGAGCTGGGCGCCGACGTCGTCTCACACTCGCTGACGAAGTACCTCGGGGGCCACTCGGACGTCGTCGGCGGCGCCCTCCTCACGAACGACGAAGAGCTCGACGAGCGCTTCGGGTTCTACCAGAACGCCGTCGGCGCGACGCCCGGTCCCTTCGAGTCCTTCCTCGTCCTTCGCGGAACGAAGACGCTGCCCGTCCGGATGGACCGCCACTGCCGGAACGCCAGCGAGATCGCCGCCTGGCTCCAGGGCCACCCGCGCGTCGAGCGCGTCTACTACCCCGGCCTCGAGAGCCACCCCGGCCACGAGATCGCCAGCGAGCAGATGGACGACTTCGGCGGCATGCTGAGTTTCGAACTCGACGCCAGCCTCGAGGAGGCGAGCGAGGTCGTCTCGAACACCGAGGTGTTCACGCTCGCGGAGAGTCTCGGCGGCGTCGAGAGCCTGATCGAACAGCCCGCGCCGATGACCCACGCCGCGATCCCCCGCGAGGAGCGACTCGAGGCCGGGTTACAAGACAGTCTGATCCGGGTCTCCGTCGGTATCGAACACGTCGACGACCTGATCGGGGATCTGAAGCAAGCGTTCGAGGCGTCGCTGAAGTAATCGACGGCGAACGAGAGCGACGCTAGGTCGTGGCAGTGGGCCAACGACTGGCCGAGGCTCGAACGACCGTGGTGGCGAACTGGGTAGACTTATTTTCCTCGCGTGACATCTCCGAGAGGATGTACGATACGATCGCTGTCCCCGTCGACGGCAGTCCCGAAGCCAGAACGGCCGCCGAAGAGGCACGGGACCTCGCTGCTGATCTCGGCTCGAGTGTGCATCTCTTCTACGTCGTGCCGGCGACTGGCTACCTGTTCGGGGTCGATGCCGTCGTCGACATCGACAGGGCGAGCAGTCGCGTCGCGGAACTCGCCACAGACGTCTTCGGCGACTCGGACGTCGACGTTCACACTGCTGTCAGAAGGGGCACCCAGGAGACGGTAACGCTCTCGTTTCTCGAGGAGGTCGGCGCCGATCTCGTCGTCCTGGGTCGCAAGGAGACACCGGAGGTCCGTGACTATCTGTTCTGGAGTACGCCCGCACAGATCGTTCGCGAGTCCGACATCTCGGTCCTGCTCGCCCATCCCTCCGTCGACGGTGACGATGCGTAACGGCACTTCGGCCGGGAGGGGACTGTTCCCGACCCGGCCCAGGGAAGGCCGTCCGACGGTCGATACTCGACCGAATCGTCGAACCGAACGTCCGCGTGGTGCAAGCGGTGATGGGTGCGTGTATGCGAGCAAGCGCCCGACGGACGCTCCCTCCGGGGGTGATCGCTGATGGAGAACGTCGACCGGCTCGTGGCGATGTTCCCCAACTCGTCACGCAATGCGGCGCTCTCGTGGCTCCTCGTCGGGACCCTCGTCGTGATCGCGGTCGGTGGCGGCTGGCTCGAGGAGTACACATCGGTGCTGTTTGCCGTCGTCGCCGTCGCGGTCGCGACTGCACCCGCGATCGCGTTTCGTGACCCGACCGTCATGCCACCGTGGTACTTCCTCTTCCTGGTCGCGCTCCCCGTCCTCTGGGAGGCGTTCGGTCCACAGCCGCTCGCCACGAGCATCGTGCCAGCACTCGCGATCGGAACCCTCGGACTCCTCGTCGTCGTCGAACTCCACCGGTTTACCTCCCTTCGACTCGTCCCGTGGTTCAGCGTCGTGCTCACCGTCGTGTTGACGCTCGCGATGATCGGCCTGTTGAACGTCCTGCAGTGGTCGTCTGATACCCTGTTCGGAACGACGTTTCTACTCGACGGTCGCAGTCAGGATGCGATCAATGCGGCCGTGATGATCGAGTTTAGCTACGCCGTCGTCGCCGGACTCCTCGCCGGCGTCGTCGTCTACGCTCACTTCCGCCTGTCCCGCACCGAGCCTCACTCCCGAATGGCCGATTTTACCACTCTCGAGCGGGAAATCGGCGACGACCGGTCGGTCGACGCCGTCGTCCTGAGCGATCGGCTCGGAATCCCGATCGGTCGACAGGAGGCACTCACTCGAGCGATGCAACTCGTGCTGGTCGGCATTCTCGTCTACGGGCTGGTCGTCAGGGATCTCCCGGTAATTACGAACGCGGTGCTTGCGATCGTCGTCACGTTCATCCCCGCGATGTTACGACAGAACTACGCGTTGCCGATCGAGCCCGGACTGGCCCTCTGGGTCACGAGTGCCGTCTTCCTTCACACCCTCGGGACGGCAGCCCTGTACGACGCCATCGCCCCGTACGACCATCTCACGCACACGCTCTCTGCGTCGGTCGTCGCCGCCGCTGGCTACGCCGTGTTACGGGCGATCCACCTCCACGAGCGGTCGGTCCACTTTCCACCCTGGGCCATGTTTACGTTCCTCATCGCGTTCATCCTCGCGATCGGCGTCATCTGGGAACTCCTCGAGTTCGTCGCCGACCAGGGAGCGCTCGCACTCGGGATGGAGCCGGTACTCGCTCAACACGGCATCGACGATACGATCGTCGACATGATCTTCAACGTCGTCGGTGCAATACTGGTCGCGACGTGGGGAACGCTGTATCTCGTCGAACTCTCCGAACGGCTTGCAGAGCTGCTCGGGGAGCGACTCGAGGCCTGAACGGGTTGCTGACCTGATCGCCGACCTCGACCAGGGGATCGACACCGTGCCGGGCTGAGTCGGTCTCAGCGCTCTTCTG
>LKMK01000033.1 GCA_001563805.1 Natrialbaceae archaeon B1-Br10_E2g2 | reverse complement strand
TCAGCTCCCGGTAGAGCCGCGTGACTTCCTCGAGGTGGGCGACCGTCGACACGTCGGTCAACGTGATCGCGGCTTTCGCCATCGGGGCGTCCAGTTCCGTCCGCTCGGCCTCGTAGGTCTGTTGGTACCCATCGGCGGCGCGCCTGACGACGGCCGTCTCTCCGACGGTCAACTCCGCGAGGTTCTGGTCGAGATCCGCGAGCGACGAGCGGTAGGCAGGTCTATCCCCGAGCATCGAGGCCACGTTTTCGTTGTAATTGATTACCGCTTCCTCGTCGTCGACGACGAGTGCGCCTTCGGAGATACTGTCGGCGATGTACGACTGGTCCGGCGAGCTGAGCCGCATGAAGTCACCGCGGGCGTAAAACAGCACGCCGATGGCGAAGACGGCAACGCCGAGTGGCTCGTAATTGATGTGCAACAGCAGGTCCGTGTACGGAGAGACCACGTAGGGAATCAGCGGAAGCGCGGTGACCCCCACGAGCAGGTACAACAGCGTGGGCCGGGACTCGGCGTCCTGGAAGGAATCGTACAGCAACCAGAACCCCCAGCCGGCCGCGGTGTAGGAGAATCCGGTAACGAACCAGTGCGGTGAGAAGTGAACGAGTTCCGCGTGGCGGAACGGTTCGGTCGCGAGCTGGGCCTCGAAGTAGGCGCCGTGAAGCGGATTGGTGAGCTTCACCAGGACGATCGCCACAAAGATCGCCACCGCCACACTCCGAAGGTATGGATTTCGGTGGTACTGGCGGCCGCTGTAGGCCGACGCGAAGTGCAACCAGGCGAAAATGGTTCCGATCCCGGCCACGAGAGCGACCATGTAGATAGCGCGCTTTGCGACGAGCGACGAGGCCAGCAACTGGAGCGCAGTCAGCAGCGCCCACGAGCCCGACAGAACAAGCAGTCCACCCAGCCCGCGGCGCACGTCAGGATGGGCGAGCGTCCGGACGCCCAGCAGTCCGACCAAGCAGGTGATCCCTGCCGCGAAAAACACGACGACGTAACTCACATAAAGAGTGTACATCCCAATCCCCTGCCCGCAACTCCGTAGAGACGTAATTTAATTCTGATACCGATTCCCAGATCTTGGAAATGTGTACGTGAGCGGCCACAAAACTCACCTCGGCGATGGTGACCTGTGGTCGGGAATCGTGAGTCCGGACCGTCGGGTCGTACGAACGCCGGGGTCTATCGGTCTACACATTCCGCCTGCGGAAGAGTTCGACCCGATGACAATAAATCCAAAGGGCATGCATAGCTCAGAATTCAGACGTCCTACCAGGTCGGCCAGCAAATTTATACAGGAGTACCAGCGTAACGCTGGGCCGGCACGTCATCGATCCGCTGGTGAACGGAATGCTGATTCGATCCGAAAGAACGTGACGAGCCCCGGTTCGTGTAGTATCGAATTCATCGATCGCCGGCCACTCGCGTCGCCGCTGTGCGAGTGGTCCGTCCAGACGAACCCGTCTTTTGGCGTGGCCTCCCTTCTCCGCCATCGGAGTAGCCTACTGAGAGGTGCTGCACGCGGGGTTTTCCGTGGCGATTCCCAGTCGTCTCCGGTATCGGCCACGAGAGTGCTCGAGTGCTCATTTCGTCGAGAGTCCACACGAGTACTGGCCAGCGGTTCTGTGGACTATGCATTTATGTCACCGAACAGTATGTATAACGTATCGTGGTTACGTGCAACCGACGTACAGTGAACTCGTACCAGCTTCGAACGTAATCAGCGGCACGAAGTGTGCGATTAGCCCCAGAACGGCGGGAATCGCCAAATCAGCACGCACCACTTGTCCCCACTTCTCGGCTGGTTCGGAGAACCCACATTTTGAGCGAGCGAGACGATTTTCCCCGTGAATCAAGCTGTTCTGGCTAACGGGTCCCTTTCGCCCCGCTGCAATTTCAATTGGCTAGTAGTTACGCATAATACCTCGTAATTCGATAGGATAGCGGCAACTGAAGCTGATTACACACCCATCGCACCGTCCGCGGTTCTCACTCGGCCTATTTCCGAGGCGCGCTCCTTTCGCACGAACGTGGCTACGACCAGTTGCAACTGGTCCTGTAGCCGAACGCGCGGTCGACAGGTGCCGGATAGAAGACACGTGATCCGTTCGTTGATACGTCCGCCGCGATCGGTCGGAGCGAAGCGGCCAGCAGCCGCTGGCCTCGGTGGGCTGCCGGCACGTGTGACTGTGTTAACGGTCGGTTTTATAATTCGGCCTTGCGAACACGTCCTTATGTACCGCGTTCTGGTTCCGGTCGACACCAGCGAAGATCGCGCGCTCGCACAGGCGGAGTACGTTACTTCTATCCCGCACGCGAGCGACGACGTCGAGGCGTATCTCCTGTTCGTCTTCACCGAGGACAGTGAGGACCTGCCCAAGGAGTTCCAACAGTTCAAGTCCGCCTCGAGGATCGGCTCCGTCCGTCGGGCCAAAGAACGCCTCGAGGAGGACGACGTCGACGTCACCGTCCTCGAGGACAGCGGCGACACCGAGTCGGACATCCTCGATGCAGCCGACGAGTTCGACGCCGACGCGATCGTGCTCGGCGGGCGAAAGCGATCGCCGGTCGGCAAGGCCGTCTTCGGCAGCGTCACCCAGTCGGTAATCCTCAACGCCGACCGACCGGTCGTCGTCACCGGCGGGAACGACTCCTGATACGGCCGGACAGGAGCCGACGAAGAGCATTCGCCAGAATCCCGGCGAATGCTCACGACAGCACCTTCCAACAGTAACCTACCCACCGGCCTCGAACGGATCCACAGCACGTATTCGCGGTCCGGTCATTTCGCGGTCGGATCCGTTTTTGCCGATCGGCGCGAATCGGACCGGGAGTTTCGAGGGCGATCCCACCGACGCTATCGCCGAGTTCGATCGGGGCTGGCTCCGGCCGGCGTTCGATACGACAGACCACTAGCGACGTCGTCGCTCGAGCCGTCTTCACCCAGCCACAGGAGGCTCAGTAACAGCCTGAGAGTCCGTTTCGCCGTCGGTCTCCTCGATCACGTAGCGCTGGCCGAGCATCGGATCGAGGAGGCTGTCGACCTCGCCGCGGTCGTCCCGAAGCACCGGGGCGTCCGCGGTGTCGGGGTCTGCCATCCGGTTGTCGATCGCGTCCTCGAGGTCGACGCCGAGGTCACGGGCATCGTTTCGCTCGAGGAAGTCCTCGTCGGAGAGGTCCGTCGGCTCGTTCGTCGCGACGACCTGGACGTTCTGGACCGCGCTCGAGTCGGACGTCCGGAAGCTGTAGGTATCGGGGAAGACCGTCTCCATCGTGCGGTGTTGGGCGTGGTAGAACTCGGCGGCCGGACCGGACGGCGCGGAAATGACGTTCGCGTGGAGGACGCCGTCGTCGGCCAGTCGCTCCGAGGCCAGTTCCATGAACTCGACGGTCGTCAGGTGGAACGGCACCTGATCCTGCTTGTAGGCGTCGAGGACGATCACGTCGTAGGGCTCGTCCGTGCGCTCGAGGAACTGGCGGCCGTCCTCCTCGTAGACCGAGATATCGTCGCGGTCGGACTCGAGACCGAAGTACGCCTCGGCGGCTGCGGTCACCTCGGGGTCGATTTCGACGACGTCGACGTGGGCGTCGTACCGATCGGCGAAGTCCTGGGGGCCGGTGTAGCCGCCGCCGCCGACGAACAGCACGCGGTCGACGTCGTCGACGTCCTCGGTCGCGAGCATCGGCAGGTGGAAGTACTTCGTGTAGGTGAAGACGTGTCGGTCGGGATCCTCGAGGTCCGTCGCGCTGTGTCTGGCGCCGTCTAAGTACATCGTGCGCTCGCTCCCGGCGTCGACGATCTCGAGTTGCTGGTGGGGCGTCTGGGTCTCGTAGACGACGTCGCCGCGGTAGTCGACGTCGACCGGCGTCGCCCCTGCCGCGCCGACGAGCAAGAGGACGACGAGGACGCTCGAGACGACCGATCGGCGCGGGAGGTCGGGGGTCGTGAGTGCGATCGCCGTCCCGACGAGGGCGCCGCCGAACAGCAGGCCGATCGCGTCGACGCCCAGGGCGGGGATCAGCACGAACGTGGTCGCGGCCGCGCCGACGATACTGCCGATGGTCCCCAGCGCGTAGACGTGGCCCGACGCCTCCCCGGTTCCCTGCTTGTCCGAAAGTTCGGCCGCGTACGGGCTGATGAACCCGAGCAGGTACGTCGGCGGGCCGAACAGGAGGATCACGGCGGGTAACGAGGCGTACCGTGGCGGGAGGGCGAGCGTCGAGGTGTACGTCAACAGGAGATCGCTCGCGTAGATCACGACGGCGACGTAGACGGCCGTCGCGAGCATGATCCAGCTCATCTCCCGGTTCGTCGCGCCGGTGGCGCGTTTGCCGCCCTGCCAGTAGCCCAGACTCAGCGCGATCAGAAACACCGTGAGGATGCCACCGACGGTGTAGATGTGGCTGCCGAACTGCGGGGCGACGATGCGGACCGCGAGAATCTCGAGGCCCATACTGGTGATCCCCGAGACGAACACCGCGAGTTCGGGCTTGGTCGGTCGGTAGCCGGCAACGGGCCGCAACTCCATCAGCCGAAGGAAACAGGTCAGGCGGTGAGTACCTGTCGCCTCACCGCGGACGAAGAGAGTGGGAGGGCTCGAGCCGCCGCCGTCGGGCGAATCGGCCGCCTACGGTCGGCTCATGACGAACGTGAAGACGAAGACGGCGATCGCGACGGCCGCGACGTTCGTGAGCGAGAACTGGACGATATCGACAAACGACGCACCCCAGACGAGCAGCCAGGCGAACGTCACCGAGAGCACGGCATTGATGAGTACCAGCACCACGGGGTGGCCTTCCGAAGACTCGAGTCCGTCCTTGAATCCCTCGCGCTCGCCGTCGGGGCCTGCCATAGCAAGACCAGTGAACGTGGCTCACTTAGCCGTTTCCCTGTCGAGGTCCGGTCGGGAGCTTGCTCCCTACCGATTCGCCGATGACGGACGTCCGGAACGTGGCATCGCCTCGCTCGCCGCTGTGTCCCCGCCGCGATCGTTCCGCCTCTGGAACCGAACCAACGCGGCTGACACCAGAACGGATATTCCGCTCGCCGACGAGGTTCGATCGATGCCCTCCAGACGAACGGTGCTCGCGTCGGCGATCGCACTCGCCCCCATCGCAGTCGCAGGCTGTGCCGCACTGACCGACAGAGAGGCGGATCTTGGCGGAGAGTGGCACCAGCTCGGGTACGACGCGACGAACCGGAACGTCGTTCCCGACCGGACGCTCCCTGGCTCGGTCACGACGGCCTGGACGGCGCCGACCGACCGCTGGCCGTACGTCCCACCAGTCGTCGCCGCAGACACCGTGTTCGTCGGGGCGAGCGACGGCGTCCGAGCGCTCGAGGCGGGCGACGGAACCGAGCGGTGGCACCGGACCCTCGAGGGACGAATCGCGGCGGGTCTCGCCGTCGACGACGGGACAGTGCTGGTTCCAGAGCAGCGTCTCGACGACCCCGACCGACTGCGAGCGCTCGACCTCGAGGACGGCGAGGATCGGTGGGCAATCGATCTCGAGAGCCGGCCGTTCGCCCCAAGCCCCCTCGATGGAGCGCTGTTTTTTCGCACGCAAGAGGCGTGTCTCGCCGTCGACGCGGGCGAGGTGCTGTGGCGAACCGAACTCGACCGACTCGCCTACGACGAGTACAACGTCCCCGATGCGGACGACTTCACGGCGACGATCGCCCCCGCAGTGACTGCCGATGGCGTTGCGGTGCCGGATCACGACGCCCTGGTCTGTCTCGATCCCGCCGACGGCACCGAACGCTGGCGCGTCGACCTCCACGGTGCGATCTCGAGTCCGGTCGCGATCGACGACGCAGTCATCGGGCTCGGGCTGCACGAAACCGTCTCCGTCGACGACGACGGCACGGAACGCTGGCGCGTCGAACGTGGCGGCTGGGGGACGATCGCGGCCGCAGACGAACACGTCTACACGCTCGCACGCAACGGCCTGTCCTCGCGGTCGGTCGCCGACGGCGAAGCCGCCTGGGAGGTCAGCACAGGAAACGAGATCTACCGTGGCCAGCCCGCGATCGTCGGCGACGCCGTCATGGTTGCGGACGACGAGCTGGTCGCGATCGACCGTGACGGCCCTGGCCTGGCCTCGAGCGGCGAGCTGTTCCGGACGGGCGACGATCACCACGCGACGACCTACGGCGGCGTCGCCGTCGGCGCCGGTCGAATCTTCGTCGTCGACGGGTTCGAGAACCAGCTCGTCGCGTTCGAACCGGCGCCGTAACGCCGAGGATCAGTTCGTCGGCTCGCGAAGCACGGCGACCGCACCCTGCTCGTCGGGGAACGGGTTCGGACACTCGAGCGCCGGCGGCGCCTCCCACTCGTCGTCGGCGACCAGAGCCGCCTCGAGCCGCTCGCGGAGCCGCGACTCCTCGTACTCGGTCCCGATGAGCACGAACTCCGTCCGCCGGTCGCCGTGGTCGTCGTGCCACTCGAGTCCCGGTCGGTTCGACCGGTAGAGCTCCTGGTCGACCTCGGGAAGCGAAGCGATCCAGGGGCCGCTGGCGGTCGCACGGATCGAGGGGCCGGCCTGTGAGACGTCGACTTTGACGTCGCTGCCGGCGATCCAGGCCGTTCCCTTCGATCGGACGATCTCCGTAGGGAGGTCCCGCAGGACCGTCGCGAACCGCTCGGGATGGAACGGTCGGCGCGCCCGGAAGACGAACGAGTCGACGCCGTAGACCTCGTCCGGGTGGCGGTGGTCGTGGCCGTCGTGCTCGTCGTGATTGTGTTCGTGTTCGTCGTGATCGTGACCACCGTGGGCGCCGTACTCGAGGCTACTACTGTCGTCGTCCGCCTCGGCGAGCGCCCGCTGCCAGCCGGCGAGTTCGCCCAGTCGGTCGGGGTCGAATCGGTCGATCCCGAGGAGTCGGTCGGGATCGACGGCGCTGAACTCCGTCCGAATCGTCGCCGCATCCGGCTGGAGCGCCTCGACCAGCGCCTCGGCCTCCTCGAGTTCCTCGGGCTCGCAGAGATCCGTCTTGTTCAGCAGGACGACGTTCGCCACCTCGAGCTGTTCGATCAGCAGATCCGAGAGCGGCCGGTTCTCCTGATCGTCCGTCTCGCCGTGGCGTTCCGGCACGGCCTGACCGGCGAAGGCGTCGAGAAAGAGCCGCGTATCGAGGACCGTGACCAGGGCGTCGATCTCGTAGCGGGCGGCGACTCTCGAGGCCGTGGTGAACAACCGTGCGACCGGTGCTGGCTCCGAGATGCCCGAGGATTCGACGATCAGGTGGTCGAACTCCCGCTCTCTGGCCAGGCGGACGACAGCCGTCTCGAGGTCGTCCTGCAGTTCACAGCAGATACAGCCGTTCGAGAGCTCCGCGACGCCGCCGGCATCCAGGTCCGAACCCTCGGCGACGAGGTCGGCGTCGACGTTCACCTCGCCCATGTCGTTGACCAGGACGGCGAGGTCGCGGTCGCCGGCGGTTCGCAGCAAGTGGTTGAGCAGCGTCGTCTTTCCAGCCCCCAGACTTCCCGAAAGGACGGTAACCGGGATCGTCGCATGCATACACGGAACGTGGGGCCTCGAGGGAAAAGAAGCGTCGACTCGCGTCGCTCCTCGAGCGACGTGGCTGTCGAGGGTCGATAAACCACATTACGCACTATCAAATCGATGGCTGGGCCGGCAGCGGCTACTCGATCGACTCGATTCGGTCGGCGTCGACGTTGCTCGCCGTCAGGACTCGAGATCGATGTTCTCGAGGCCGTAGCGCATCTCGGTCGGGTGGGGCTCGTAGCCGGTCACGTCGGCTGCGGTCGCGACGACGTTGGTGTAACTCGTCAGAACCGAGATCGGGACGTCCTCGGCGACGATCGACTGGACCTCGTGGTAGCGGGCGCTGCGGTCCTCGCGGTCCTCGAGTTCGCGGGCCGCCTCGAGTAACGCGTCGACCTCGTCGTTCTCGTAGCCGTGGTGGAGGTCGCCATCGGAGTGGAACATATCCGCGAGCCTGTCGGGGTCAGGATACCACAGGGTTCCCCAGGAGGTGAGATAGGCGTCGAAGGAGTCCTGGGCGACGTGATCGAGCATCGCGCCGTACTCCATGGTAGTGAGCTCGACGTCGATGCCGACCTCGGCGAGCTGTCCCTGGAGCACCTCGGCGACCAGCGGGAGGCTCCGGGCGTCGAAGGTGACGATCTCGATCGAGAGTTCCTCGCCGTCGCGCGTCCGGACGTCGTCGGATCCGGTCGTCCAGCCGGCGTCCGAGAGCAACTCCCGGGCACGCGCGACGTCGCGACCGTCGTCCTCGAGATCGGGGTTCGCCCAGTCGGTCATCGCCGGAGAAAGCGGGCCGGCAGCGGGGTCGTCGACGCCCTCGAGCACCGAATCGGTGATCGACTCCCTGTCGACGGCGTGGTCGACCGCCCGTCGAACCCGCTCGTCGTCGAACGGTTCGGTGGTGGTGTCGAACGTCAGGAAGCGGATCCGAGGGATCTCGGGCGTGTAGACGTCGATCCCCTCGGTCTCCTCGAGCGCCTCGACGGTCTCCTGGGGGAGGATACGCGCCATCTCGAGTTCGCCGTTCTCGAGTTTCATCCGTCGGGTCTGGTCGTCCTCGACGACCTCGTAGCGAACGGACTCGATGGCCGGCACCTCGCCGTAGTAGTCGTCGTTTCTGACGGCTCGAAGCTCCGAACCCGGCTCGAGGGAGTCGAAGACGAACGGGCCGGTGCTGATCGGTTCCGTGACTTCCCCGTCCTCGAACGCGTCCGGGCTCAGGATTGCCGCCTCGTGTCGGGAGAGGTGTGCCGGCAGCGGGGCGAACGGCGAGTCGGTGTCGACGGCGACGGTCGCATCGTCGACCGCCTCGACGCTCGCGATCGGGACGCCGGCGAACACGTCCGTCTCGAGGACGCGCTCGAGGGAGGTTACGACGGCATCGGCCGAGAGCGCCTCGCCGTCGTGAAAGGTGACACCGTCCCGGAGGGAGAACTCCCACCGGTGGTCGTCGACGCGTTCCCAGTCGGTCGCGAGGCCGGGTGCGGGTTCGGCGTCGTAGTCGACGCTCACGAGCGCCTCGGTGATCCCGAGTCGCCTGAGCGCGTGGCCGCCGTCTACGGGATCGCGGTTCGCGTCCCACGACGAGCCGATCCGGAACGCGTCCTCGTCGGCGCTTCCGAGACAGCCCGCGAGCGCGAGCGTGCCGGCGCCGAGGGTCGTTTTCAGAGCGGTGCGTCGATCCATCGTGAACGTCGTCTCGTCAGTCATGTTGCTTCCAGTCGTGCTGAGTCGACGTGTGCTCGTCGGCACACGATTTCGCGTAGTGACACCTCGAGCGTGCGTCTCCAACGGTCTCCCACGTCGGCTCGCGGTGTGTACAGCGGTCGTCAGCCAGCGGACAGCGCGGATGAAACGCACAGCCCGCAGGCGGGTCCGTCGGGCTCGGTGGCTCGCCGGCAAGCCCGCTCTCGCTGGCTAGCGCGTCGCCATCGGGGACGGCCTCGAGCAAGGCCGCCGTGTAGGGATGAGCCGGCCTCGAGAGGACCTGCCTCGCCGGACCGACCTCGAGGAGCCGTCCGAGGTACATCGCCGCGACCCGATCGGCGACGTGGCGGACGACCGCGAGATCGTGGGAGACGAACAGGTACGAGAGGCCGAGCGCCGCCTGAAGCTCCCCGAGGAGGTTGAGGACGGTCGCCTGGACGGAGACGTCGAGCGCGGCCGTCGGTTCGTCGAGGACGAGGACGGACGGCTCCAGGGCGAGCGCACGGGCGATCGCCACCCGCTGGAGTTGTCCGCCCGAAAGCTGCCGCGGATAGCGGTCGGCGTACGCGTCCGGGAGGTCGACGAGCGAGAAGAGCTCCTCGACCCGGTCGGCCCGTCGGGCCCCCGACCAGCCGGCCTCGACGAGTGGCTCCTCGAGGGACTCGCCGACCGTTCGGGTCGGGTTCAGGCTCGTCCCTGGGTTCTGGAAGACCACGCCCACCTCGGCGAGTTGCGCCACGGATCGGTCGTCGACCGCCCCGACCGGTTCCCCCTGGAGCCGGACGGTCCCCGCCGTCGGGGACTCGAGGCCGGCGACGGTGCGGGCGAGCGTCGACTTCCCACAGCCGCTCTCGCCGACCAGCCCGAGGGTTTCACCCGGCCGAAGCTCGAGGCTGACGTCGTCGACCGCCGTGAGTCGGTCGGTCGTCCCGAGGAGCCGATCGACCAGCGCGTCTGAGGTCCGGAAGGCCGTGGTGACGCCCTCGAGTGAGAGGACCGACTGGCCCTCCCTCCGTTGCGTCGGTTCGCTACCGGTCGGGGAGGCCGACTGGACGCCGCCGTCGACCGCCAGAGTCGCCGTCCGCCCTTCCTCCCGGTCAGTCGAATTGCTCGACTCGTCTCTCGCCTCGAGATCGGTCGCCCGGGCTTCGGGAACGTCACAGCGAACCGTTCTCCCGCCCTTCAGTTCGAGGATCGGCTGTTCGGTCTCCCGACACGCTTCCCTGGCGAACGGACAGCGCTCGACGAAGATACAGCCGGCCGGCGGCGGGGAGCCGTCGGGTGGACTCCCGCCGACCGTCGGCAGGGGCTCACCCGGTTCCGAGCGGCCGGGGAGACAGCCCAGCAGTGCCTTCGTGTAGGGATGGGCCGGACTCGAGAGCAACTCGCTGGTCGGCCCCGACTCGACGACGACCCCGTCGTACATGACGACGATCCGGTCACACAGCTGGGAGACGACGCCGATGTCGTGGCTGATGAGCAGAACGCCCATGCCGTGGTCCTCGTTGAGACCCGCGAGGCGCTCAAGGATCGCCGCCTGGGTCGTCGTATCGAGCGCGGTCGTCGGCTCGTCGGCGATCAACAGCGAGGGCCGGCGTGCCAGTGCGATCGCGAGCATCACCCGCTGGCGCATCCCGCCGCTGAACTGGTGAGGGTAGTCGTCGATCCGCGCTCCGGGCCTGGGGATGCCGACGTCGGCCAGCAACTCGAGGACGCGGCCCCGGTTCGCCCTCGAGGTGAATCGAGAGCGCACGCCGGCGAGGAGCTCGCCGACGAACGGCTGGGAGTCGGGATCGTCGGTGACCCGCAGCGCCTCGGCGATCTGTTCGCCGACCGTGTAGACCGGGTTGAGCGTCGTCTCCGGGTCCTGAAAGACCATCGCGAGCTCCCGGCCGCGAAGCCGCCGAAGCGTCCGGTCGTCAGCGCTCGTGAGCGTCGTCCCGTCGAACTCGATGCTCCCGCGGACGATCTCGCCCGGCTCCTCGAGGCGGACGATCGACCGGGCGGTGACGGACTTCCCGCAACCGCTCTCGCCCACCAGCCCGACGATCTCGCCCGGCTCGACCGCGAACGAGGCCCCGTTGACCGCGTGGACGGGCCCCGACCGGGTCCGAAAGCGGACGTGGAGATCGGAGACGGACAGCCCCATCAGGATCGCCCCCGGTCGCGTTCCTCGAGGTGGTCGGGATCGAGGACGTCCCGCAGTCCGTCGCCGAGGACGTTGAAGCCGATGACGGTGAGCATGATGGCGACGCCCGGTGCGGTGACGAGCCACGGCGCCGAGCGCAGGTAGTCCCGGCCGCCGGCGATCATCGTCCCCCACTCGGGCGTGGGTGGCTGTGCCCCGAGACCGAGAAAGGAGAGGCCGGCGGCGGTGAGCACGATCGTCCCGAGGTTCATCGTCGCCAGGACGACCACGGGGTTGAGGACGCTCGGCAGCAGGTGTCGCCTGGCGATCCGCCGGCCCGGGGTCCCGTAGAGACGGGCGGCCTCGACGAACGGGCGGTCTTTCACCGCCAGGACGTTCCCCCTGACGACGCGGGCATAGGAGGCCCAGCCGACCACCGAGAGCGCGATCAGGACGTTCCGCAGGCTCGGACCGAGCACGCCCGCGATCACGAGCGCGAGCACGAGCCCGGGGAAGGCCAGTTGGATATCGACCAGTCGCATCAACGCGGCGTCGACGAGCCCGCCGAGATACCCCGCCAGAAGCCCGATCGTCGTCCCGACGACGACCCGGAGGGCCGTCGCGACGACCGCCAGCGCGAGCGACACGCGAGCGCCGTAGACGAGCCGGGTCGCCACGTCGCGCCCGAGGGCGTCGGTCCCGAGTGGATGGGCGAGTGACGGCCCCTGCAGGCGAGCGTCGAGGGCCTGTGCCGTCGGATCGTACGGGGTGAGCACCGGCCCGACGACGGCGATAATCGCCAGCAGGCAAACGAGCCCGCCGCCGAATCGGACACTCGAGTTCGTCCAGCCCACCCGTGCGAGGGTCGACGAGGTGTGCTCGCGGACCCACGCGCGGACGGTGCTCGAGGGTCCGTCGGCGTTCGACGGCCGGGCGTGGCGCTCGCTCACGTCCGCTCACCTCCCTCGATCCGCGGGTCGAGGGCGACGTAGGCGAGGTCAACGAGCTGATTCGTGAGGACGAACGCGACCGCGGTCAGGAGGACGACACCCTGGACGACCGGGTAATCCCGGGCGAAAACGGCGTCGACGAGCAAGGTTCCGAGTCCCGGGCGCTGGAAGACGACTTCGACGATGACGGCCCCGCTCAGGACGAACCCGAACTGGAGGCCGACGATCGTCACGACCGGGATCAAGGCGTTTCGCAGGGCGTGTTTGTACACCACGAGTCGCTCGCGGACGCCTTTCGACCGTGCCGTATCGACGTAGGCGGCGTCGAGGACCTCGAGCATCGACGTTCGGACGAGCCGGGTGACGATCGCCGCGAGGCCGGTGCCGAGGGTGATCGCCGGGAGCACGAGGTGGGCGAGCGTGCCCGAGCCCGAGGTCGGCGTCAGTCCAAGCGAGAGCGCCACGAGGAGGATCAGCAGGTAGCCGAGCCAGAAGTTCGGCATCGAGACGCCGAGCAGGGCGACGAGCTGGCTCGTTCGGTCGATCCAGCTGTCACGGTGGACGGCGCTGACGACGCCGACGGGGACGGCGAGTGCGAGCGAGACGGCCATCGCCGCGAGCGCGAGTTCGACCGTGTTCGGGAGGTGCTGGACCAGAAGGACGTTTACGGACTCCGAACGGGTGTACGCGGTCCCGAGATCGCCACGAAGGACGTCGGTGAGCCAGGAGAGGTACTGCACCGCGAACGGCTCGTCGAGGCCGTGTTCAGCACGGAACGCCTCGACCTCGGCGTCCGACGGCGGGCTCCCCCGTTGCTCGTGGAGGATCGTGTACGCCGGGTCGCCGGGCGTGAGGAAGATCAGCCCGTATGTGAGAAGCGAGACTCCCGCCATCACGATCGTCAGCGATCCTAGTCGTTCTAACACTGGGCGGAGCATGGATACCGATGGTTTATGCGCACGTCAGCCTCGATTCGCGTCGTCGGTTCGGGACGCTTTCCTCGACAATACAACCTGACTGGTCTTACTGAAAACTTGATTGTAAAGCTTCGGTTTCGCGTCGGGGTCGCTCGTCGGGGGACCGTGGTACACACGAAACCGGATTGCTTCACCGTATTGTTATAATCACCGGTACGATTAATATAATATTATTAATGGTTTTGGCGGCGCCGGAGCGGCTCTCGACTACCGACCGAGCGCGTCGATCGCGTCGACGAACCGCTCGAGGGCCCCCTCGGTGCGTGACAGGCCGAGATACGGTTCGATGAGCTCCAGCTCCATCACGAGGAGGTCCCCGTCGCGTTCGACGTAATCGACTCGAGCGTAGAGGAGTCGACCAGGGTCACACTCGAGGAGGTCACACGCGGTCTCGAGGGCGGTTCGAGCCGCCTCGATCAGGTCGTCCGTGGGTTCGTAGGAGAGCTGTGGTTCCTCGAAGTCGCTGAAATCGTCCGGTTTCGTGGGATCGTTCCAGGCGTGGCTGCACTCGCCACGGACGAAGACGATCGACCGTTCTCCCCGTTCGATCTCCGGGGCAAATCGCTGGACGACGACGTCACCGTTCGCACACGCCGTTTCGAACAGCGCCTGGTCGGACGGGGCGTCTTCGAGGGAGGTCCGCCAGACGCCCGTCGACCTGGCGCCGACGGCCGGCTTGACGACGGCGTCGGTCCAGCCGTGCTCGCGCATGATCCCCTCGAGCGAAGCTTCCGTGCCCGCCTCGAGAGGGATCGTCTCCGGGACCGGAACGCCCGCGGCCTCGAGGTCGACGAGGGAGGACTTGTGTGCGTTCCACCGGATCACCGACGGCGGGTTGTAGACGGCGAGATCCGCGCGCTCGAGCGTCTCGAGGAGCGATCGGAACCGCTCGAGGTCGGTGTGATAGTCCCAACACGAGCGGACCACGACCACGTCGTACTCGGTCCAGTCGACCGCGTCGTCCGTCCAGACGATCGGATCGACGGCGTACCCTCGCGTCTCGAGTCGGCTCGCGATCTCCCGTCCGTCGTCGGTCAGGTCGGGAGCGGACCTGCCCGTCAGGATACCAACGTGCGTCTCCACCGGGTCGGAATCCTCGCCGGACGTCGGCGTACCGTCACGATCTGCCTCCATTGCCCTGTGACTCGAACCGGGACTAGTTATCGCGTTCGATCGACTCGATTTCCGTCTACGGTTCGCAACCTGACCCGGTGCTCGTTTTGGTACGGGCTGACAGGGGTCGCCCCCGTCCTCCGAGACCCGGGCAATCCGTCGTCGAACGCCTCTCGAGCGGCGAGGCCGCGACACTTTTTTATTTCCACGCCCGAGCATGAGCGACGATGACACTCGCCGAGCGGATCGCCACCTACCGAGCCACACTCGAGGAGTGGCTTAGGGGGCTCTATCACGGGATGATCTCACACCCTGCTTACGAGAAGGTCGAGGCCGAAGCGGAGGATCTAGAGGACGAGTTCATGCTCGCGTGCTTCCCCGACGCCTTCGGCGTTCCGTCGCCGGTGTCGTACTACACGGCGGAGCTCCTGCCGTACCTCGAAGACGAGTTCGAGGCGTGGGAACGACGCCTCTGGGATCGCAGCACGCTCGTCGAACGAAAGGGACAGCAGTATCACTTCTGATGGATCGATACGTCTTCTTCGGCGGCAAAGGCGGCGTCGGCAAGACGACCGTCTCCTCGGCGTACGCCTACAAGTGTGCCCAGGAAGGGCTCGAGACGCTGCTCGTCTCGACGGACCCGGCCCACTCCGTTGGCGACCTCTTCGAGCAGTCGTTCGACGACGATCCCAGAGCCGTCGAGGGCGTCGAGCACCTCTCGGCGATGGAGATCGATCCCGACGAGGAGGTCTCGAGACACCTCCGGGACGTCAAGCGAAAACTCTCGGATCAGGTGTCGGCGGCGATGGTCAACGCGGTCGACCGCCAGATCGAGATGGCCCACGGGACCCCAGGGGCGTACGAGGCGGCCCTGTTCGATCGGTTCGTCGACGTGATGCGCGACGGCGACGCCTACGACCGCATCGTCTTCGATACGTCGCCGACAGGCGGCACCTTGCGGCTGCTTTCGCTGCCGGAGTACCTCGAGGGGTGGATCGACCGGCTGCTGGCGAAACGACGCAAGAGCATCGATCTCTTCGAGAAGGCCGCGATCGGTGGCCGGGAGCCACGGCGCGTCCTGGAGGGCGATCCCGTGCTGGCGCATCTGCGGACGCGAAAGGCGTTCTTCGAGGACGCCGGAACGATGCTCCGGAACGAAGCCGCGTTCTTCCTCGTGTTCAATCCCGATTCGCTGTCGATCCGGGAAACGGGACGGGCGATCGACCGCCTCGACGAGCAGGGGCTGTCGGTTCGGGGACTGGTCGCCAACCGACTCACGCCGGCGCCCGACCCCGACGAGGAGGGCCGCGGGGCGACCTACCTCCGGTCGCGCGTCGAGACCGAACGCGACCGACTCGAGACCGCACGGACCGACCTCTCGCCGCCGATCGTCGCCACGATCGAGACGCAGGTCGAGGAGGTACGGACGGATCGCCTCGCCACCGTCGCCGACGAACTCGAGATCGACGTCGAACCGTCGAACCGACACGCCACCTGAGGGCGCCGACCGGTCAGCGCTGGCGAGGCGATCCGCACCGGCCCGAACCCGGTGGCGGGCTCCGGGTCGACTTTCGTTCTGACACGTCGAAAACGGTATTTTGAGAGTCACTGCCTGCGAATTTACGGGGAGATCCCACATGATTTATATGTGTCTGTACTAATCTGACGATTGGGTATCTATGACAGGGGTAATCTGGATCGTGGCCACGGTGCTGGTGCTGTTCACCGTCGGCTACGTCGGATACGGGCGGTACCTCTCACGGTTCGTCGAGCTCGACGATTCCCGCGAGACACCCGCCCACAAGTATCAGGACGGACAGGAGTACGTACCGGCGAAGAAACCGGTGTTGCTCGGACACCACTTCTCGAGCGTGGCCGGCGGCGCGCCGATCGCCGGCCCGATCACGGCGGCACTCATCTGGGGATGGGTGCCGGCGGTGCTGTGGGTCGCCATCGGGAACCCGCTGATGGGGGCCGTTCACGACTTCATGGCGCTGTCCTCGAGCGTTCGCCACGAGGGGAAGTCGATCGGCTACATCATCGGCGAGTACATCGGCGAGCGGGGGAAGAACATGTTCCTCTGGTTCGCGTTCCTCGTCATCATCCTCGTGGTGGCGGTGTTCTCGCTGCTGGTGGCGATCATCTTGGACGCCTATCCGCAGGCGGCGACCGCGAGCCTGATCTACATCGGGCTGGCGCTGGTGTTCGGCATCTGGCTGTACCAGCTCAACCTGCCGTTCCTCGCGGGGACTGGCGTCTTCGTCGCCGGCGTCTTCGCCAGCGTCTGGGTGGGCCTCCAGTTCCCCATCGCGCTGTTCGAGCCGAGTGGCTTCGCCGACGAGGCGATCGTCCTGTTCTCGGGCGAGGGCGCGTGGGTCCCGGGTGCGGAACTGTTCGGCGCGAACACCGCGACCTGGATCATCGTCGCGTTGGGCTACGCCTTCGTGGCCAGCATCCTGCCGGTCTGGGTGCTGTTACAGCCGCGTGACTACCTCTCGTCGTTCCTCCTCTACACGGGGGTCGGCGGAACGCTGCTCGCGGTCATCGTCGGAACGTTCCTCGGGACGACCCAGGGTGGCTCGGAAGCACTTTCCATCCAGCTTCCCGCGTACACCGGCTTCTTCGGCGGCGACCTCGTCGCCGTCGCCATGCCGCTGTTCCCCCTGTTGTTCATCACGATCGCGTGTGGGACGATCAGCGGCTTCCACTCGCTGGTTTCCTCGGGGACGACGGCGAAACAGCTGAACCGCGAGAGCGACGCCCGCCTGATCGGCTACGGTGGCATGCTCGCGGAGGGGCTGCTCGCAGCAACCGCGCTCGCGGCCGTCTCCGTCATCGCCGTGACTGACGCTGGCGTCGAGGGAATCGGCGCTGCACTCCCCAACTTCGCGGAGGGTGGTGGGCTCATCCTCACTAGCTTCGGCATTCCGTTGCTCCTCGGGGAAGTCTTCATGGCGCTCGTGTTCGTCAGCTTCCTGCTGACGAGCCTCGACACCGGCCTCCGGCTCGGCCGGTACATGATGGAAGAGCTCGTGGGCACCCCGGAGACCGGCATCGAGAACGCCGCGGCGAACAAGTACGTCAACACCGGTATCACGACGTTCGCCGCCTTCCTGCTCGTCTCGAGCGGGCAGTGGGAGGAGCTGTGGCCGCTGTTCGGCGGCGCGAACCAGCTACTGGCCGCGCTCGCGCTGTTGACCGCGACCGTCTGGCTCGCCAACTGGAAGGATTCCAAGCAGCTTCTGACCACCGGCATTCCGGTCATCGTGATGACCGTCATCACCATCTGCGGGCTGCTGTGGCTCGCGTTCGTCGAGAACTTCCAGCGGACCCTTCTCGATAGCGCGTGGATGGCCGAGGCCTCGACGCTACAGATCGCCTCGAGCGCCATGCGGATGCTGCTCGCGCTCGTGCTCATCACGCTCGCGCTGGCGATCATCAAGATGGGCTACGAGAACCTCCAGTCGGCACGGGAGAGTCTCCTGACGACGGACGAAGCCACCGTGGCGTCCGACGACGACTGAACACGGGTCGGCGAACCCGGTTCGACTGCACCACCGCTGCAGTCGGGCCATCGCCCCATTCAGACGCGACGAATCGAACGCGAACTATCGCGAGAATAATCCGCGGACGCGGGAGACGAACCCGCTTTTTCGGTCGACCGACTGCCACAGTGCAAACGCCGCATCGATCTCTGTGCGCTCGCTCGAGACGACGTCCTCGGACTCTGGTGCGACGACACAACAGTGGATCTCGTAGTGGCCGTGGAAGCCGAACTTCAGGAGCGTCCGGTCTGTGAATCCCTCGACGAACGCGCGGACGTCGTCTGAAATCTCCGGGACGACCAGGACGAACGTGAACTCGGTCGCCCGGTGCTGGTCGCCCGGTTCGACTCGTTCCTCGGCCAGCTCGTGGCCCAGTTCGACCAGTCTCTCGAGGTCAGCCACCGAGATGCGGTCGCGACGGTCCGCATAGAGGAACTCCCGCATGTGGTGATTCGCGTACTGGACCGACGGGTGAAAGAGGTGC
>LKMK01000197.1 GCA_001563805.1 Natrialbaceae archaeon B1-Br10_E2g2 | reverse complement strand
GAGCCGATCACGGTCCACGGCGCCGGCACGCAGACCCGCGATTTCGTCCACGTCGACGACGTCGTCGAGGCCAACTGCCTCGCGGCGACGACCGACCGCGTCGGCGAGGCGTACAACGTCGCGACCGGCTCTGCCGTCTCCGTTCGCGAACTCGCGGAACTGATCCGGGCGGTGACCGACTCCGACTCGGAGATCGTCCACACCGAAGCGCGCGAGGGCGACGTCGAACGCAGCCGTGCGGACCTCTCGAAGGCCCGCGAGAGTCTGGGATACGAGCCGTCGATCGCGCTCGAGGAGGGCCTCGACGAACTCGCCAGCTACCGAGACGCTGCGGCCGTCGATCGCGTCGACGAGAGTGGCTACTTCGGCGACGACTGACGGCGATCCGAGCTGGAACTCACTTGATGATCGTCACGGGAACGGTCGCCTTGTCGACGACCGTCTTCGCGACGCTGCCGACTACCTGGTCGCGCTCCTCGGAGAGTCCGCGGTGGCCGACGTAGATGCCGCGGACGTCCGCTTTCGCGGCGTACTCGGCGATCGACTCCGCTGGGCGGCCGGCCAGCAGTTCGGTCTCGATCTCGAGCTCCGTGTCGTGGTCGGCCGCCGTCTCGGCGGCCAGCCGTTCGGCCTGCTCGAGCGTCCGTTCGCCGTGTTCGATCGCCTCGGCTTCGCCCGGGAGGACGAGGCTCCCGTCGACGAACTCGGTCTCGGGAGTCAACACGTGGACGATCCGTAACGACGCGTCCCACGTGCTCGCCTCTCCTGCGGCGTGTTCGACTGCTGTATCGCTGATCTCCGAGCCGTCGGTCGCGACGAGAAACGTCATACGTGATCCTCCTCGTGGGGATATATTACCTGCTTCACAAATTCTTATCCGCTGGGAGTGGTCGGTCGTCCCCGGCGAATCGAACTCGGCGGAGGCGATCACTCAGCGGTCCGTCGGGGGACGAACGACTCGGGTGCTCGGGGGACGAACGGCTCGAGTGGTCGGTTCAGACCTCCGGCGTCGTGTCGTGGACGTAGTAGCGGTCGAACTCGCCGTTGGACTGGATCCGATCGACGTCCGGCTGGGATTCGACGGCGGCCAGGTCGCCCTCGGTGTACCGGAGTTCCTGGTAGGCGGTCACCTCCCGATCGTAGTCCATTCCCGTCAGTACCAGGTAGCGGTCTTCGTCGTACTCGCTCGAGACGTCGGTTCTGAGTACGGCCGCGTCGACGTTGAAGTGGTAGTGACTGCGCTGTTCGTTGCCGTTTACGGCGTCGTCGAAGCGGTTCGGCCCGTCTCGAAGCCCGAGGTAGTCGAGCTCCTCGTCCCCCGTCGCGAAGGCGGTCTCGTAGCCGCTCATCGTCGTGTCGCTGACGTGTGGTGACGCCGTGTAAGTGTACGGCGACGGGAAGATCGCGACCAGCGACAGGACGAGCAACAGCGCGAAGACGAGCGCGAACGCCGGGTGACCGGCGATGGAGCCGCCAGCCGTTTCGCTCGAGTCGTCGGTCGGTCCAAAACTCGAGAGACGGGCCCCGATGCCGGCGATCGCGAGCGCCCCGAGGACCGTCACGAACACCATCATGAGCCCGAACACGCGGAAGTACATGCTCGAGCCGGGTGCGAAAAAGTACACGAAGAAGACGGGGACGAGCGCGACCAGTGCGGCGACGAAGTAGATCGACTCGGGGCGAACTCGGTTCACCCACGCCGATCGCGTCCCGACGAGGGCGGCCAGCCCGAACAGGCCCGCGAGTACCGAAAACACCAGCTGCGGCGTGAAGAGCTTGAAGAAGAGCTCGAGGACGCTGCCGCCGACGGCGGCGAGGGACTCACCCTGGGTCTGGGCCGAGCCGCCGACGGTGCCGCCACCGCCGAGGACGAAGTCGACCACCGACGCGAGGAAGTAGCCGATCGTGTCGGTGAAGAAGCCGTGATTCGCGGTCCAGACGAGAAAGAGGCCGATCAGGAACAGCGCCTGGCCGTACATCGGCGTCTGCTCGGCGATTCGGCCGGTTCGGGAGACGCGCCGGGCGACGAACTGGACGGCACAGATCGCGACGAAGGCGGCGATCAGGTGTGCCAGCAGCTGCGGGTGGTAGACGACGGCCGCGATGCCGGCGATCGCGAACGCGACGCCGACTCCCGTGAACGCCGCGCGGTCGTGGTCCGTCCGGAGGTACGAGACGAACAGGAAACACAGTAGCGCCGAGAAGAGCACCGTCTGGGACATAGCGTGTGGCGTGAGGTACATCGAAATCGTCGTGACGGGCAACAGCAAGAACGCCGAGAACGCGGCGACGGTGGCCGCAAATCGGCTCTCGGTGATCGTCCAGACGGTAAGTGGAACGAACGCCCAGAAGACGAGCATCGAGACGAGGACGACGACGAACAGCGCCCGCTCGAGCGGGAGCTCGAGGACGGTACTGACCAGCACCGACACCGTATGGATTCCCGGGTAGAAGAGGTCGAACGGGCTGATCGTCCCCTCGCCGATCCCGCGAGCCCAGCCGAGGTGGGTCAGCGCGTCGTGCTGGCCCATGTAGCGGTAGCCACGGAGGATCGGGACGCTCGCGAACGTGAAGACGGCGAGACCACCGAGGCCGACCCCGAGTGCTCGAGTCGGGGACCGCTCGCTCCCACTTGGGACGAACGCGACGGCGAGTGCGACCGCCAGTGCGAGCAAGAGCCCCGCCCAGACCGTCGTCGGAGTCATCGTGTAGATCGACAGTTCGTAGCCGGTGGCCGGCGACGCCCGCGCGAGGAGGGCGCTCGCGGCGACCGCGAGGAAGCCGACTGCGAGCACCAGCTTCCGGAACGGGTCGTCGGCTGCGGAGTGACTGGACATTCGAAGCTGCCCCGTCGTTGGCCGATAGCAGACCTTGTTATTCACCAGTTGCTGACCGTAAGCGACCCGATACCGTCGTCGCCGGTGACACGCTCGAGGTCTCGAGGCACCCGAACTCCGAAAGGGACCGGGTGTCCGCTCTGGGATAGAACCGGACTCGGGAAGGCGGTGGAGCAGGTGGTCCCGTCGGTTCGAATCGACCTCGAGTAGCGACGCCACCGTTCCGTGGGGGGTCACCGGGGGTGCTCGAAACAGCCGCAGGCGCTGCTCGAGCAGTTCTCACTGAGTTGCACGAGTGTGGGTCCCAACGCGCCCCGGGTGGACTTCACAACGTCGCTCGAGTGAACATTCAGTAGCTCTTCGAGTGAGAATCGAACCGCGACAACCGCAGGGGTTTCCTCGTCAGGAACGACGATCGACTGGCTGGTCACGGCTCCGCAACAACCGCTGGCCGTCCCTCGAGCAGAGAAGAAGCAGCGACCGAGCTCCCGTACCGATCGGACAGTGACGTCACGGTCCGAAGACCGGCTTCAGTCCTCCTCGAGCGATTCGTCGACGTCGACCCAGACGTAGCCGTACCGGTAGGCGTTGTCGGTCGTCGGCTCCTCGGGCGGCGAGCCGTCGTAGAGCAAGACCGCGACGCGGACGGTGCCGCTCTCGGCGTCGGGCGTGACCTCGAGGTCGGCGTGGACGGTGTCTCCGTCGCTGACTGCGAGGCTAGTTTCGTCGTGCGTTGTCCGGTCGATGACGTCACCGTCGTCGACCCACTGTTCCTGGACGACAGCGGTGTAGTCGGTGTCCGCACCCTCCTGGTTCTCGACGGCGACGGTCAGTTCGACGGGCTCACCCGGCTCGAGGTCGGTCGGGTAGTCACCGGCGACGTACTCGCCGGAGTCGTCCTCGTAAAGCAACTCGAGGCTCGTATACTCTTCGCCCTGCTGTGGCGAGACGAACGCGTAGCCGACGCTCGTCAGGGCAACGAGCATACTGACGACGAGGATCACGTTGACGGCGGTGTGGACCACTGAACCGCCGACGATCGCGCTCCGGAGTCGCCCCAGTTTCCGGCCGAGCCGAAGTCGATACTGTTCGCCTGCTGGGACGCGCTCTCGTCTGAGCGCCGCGACGAGCACACCGCCGAGGACGAATCCGCCGACGGTGGTGACGATTGCGGGGCCGGTCAGCGAGACGGTGGCCGCGACCATCGTCAGCCCGATCAGCGGCAAGAGCGCGACGCTCAGCCCGAACGCGAGCGCGACTCGTTCAGCGTCGCTCAGGGTCCGGGTCTGCCCGAGAAATTGGCGGTCGTCGGTCGACTCGAGCGCCGACGCACGGGGAAAGAGGATCGAAACGGTCGCGTATCCGGGCGCGAGAAACAGCAGTGGGGCGCCGACGACGGCGCGGACGGCCGGCGAGGAGACGTCGACGATCGCCAACAGGACGACCGCGACGAGGGCGAAGCCCGCGACGCCGAGCAGGTCGATCGGGAAGCGGGTTAAGACACTACTGGTCCCCTGGCCGGTCGCCGAAACCGACCGGATCGTTCCGCTCTGTCTGTCTTTCATAGATTCGTCAGGTATCCGAAACACGACCGATCCGTGTATTGTTACTCGTCGGATAACCCCCCGCACGACGACCCCTTCGGGGCCAGGATTGATCGCCGCGTCGGGTGGCGGCCGACCCGAGGACTGGTCGGGATGCACACTCCTCCCGCACGCGATCACCTTCTCCCGTTCGACTGATCTCCGACGCTGCCACGCTCGAGCCGACGGCTGATCGAAGCACTCGACACGCGGACGGCTGGTCGTAACACTCGGCGAACGGACGGCTGATCGAAACGCTCGGAGAGCGATCGACGACCACCGGGGTCGGAAACGGCTCGCTTACAAAGAGGCTATCCGGTGACCGGTCACGCATGGAACCGGGACCGATCGACGGCGAGACCGGCGACGGCAGTCGTCGGGGGGCAGACCGATGAGTATCGACGTCCGCGTCGCCACCGAGGACGACCGCGACCGCTGGAACGACTACGTCGGCCGCTCGCCACAGGGAACGCTGTGTCACGAACTCGAGGCGCTCGCGGTCCAGGCGAACCACGCGGGTGCGACGCTCCATCCCCTGATCGGGTTCAAGGGACAGGAGCCGGTCGGGCTCTTTCCCGTCTTCGAGCTTCGCAAGGGATTCGTGACGGCAGTCTTCTCACCGCCGCCACACCTCCGCGTGCCCTACCTCGGCCCGGCGTTTCTCAACATGGGGAAGCTGAAACAGCGAAAGCGAGAGAAACGACGGACGCGGTTCGTCGACGGCTGTCTCGAGTGGATCGACGACGAACTCGGTCCGAAGTACGGCCACGTCCGCACGTCGACCGGTTTCGGAGACGTTCGGCCGTTCGTCTGGGAGGGGTTCGACGCCACCCCGGAGTACACGTACGCCGTCGACCTCACGCGAGACGAAGCGGACATCCTCGGATCGTTCAGCAGCGACGCCCGACGGAACGTCCGGAACACGGCCGACGACGCCTACGAGATCACCGTCGGCGGCCGCGAGTCGATCCGACGGATCCACGAGCAGGTCGCACACCGCTACGAGTCCCAGGGGATCGGCTTCGACGTCCCGCTCGAGTTCGTCCTCGACCTCGCCGACGCGTCGGCGAACGGCCACGTCAAACCCTACGCCCTCCACGTCGACGACGAGTTCGTCGGCGGCATCTTAGCGCTCGAGTACGGCTCGCGGACGGGCCGGTGGATGGGCGGCGTGCGAACCGACGCCGACGTCGACGTGCCGACCAACGACCTGCTGGACTGGGCGATCATGGACGACGCCCGCGAGCGCGGCCTCGAGACCTACGACCTCGTCGGGGCCGACACGCGCCGGATCAACCGGTACAAGGCGAAGTTCAACCCCGACCTCGAGACCTACTACAGCATGGAGTACGGCTCGCTCGGGATGCGGACGGTCGCGTCGCTGTACGATAGCGTCAAATAACCGGTCAGACGTCCCGTTCGACGTGGTAGGGTGTAGTGAACGGGAGGGACGTCAGGCGTTGACGACCGTCGTATCGCCCAGGATGTCGCCGAGTCGCTGGTCGTCGTCCGTCGCGAGGATGAGGACGATCGCGACGAGAATCGGGACGAACGCCGAGCCACCGATGATCTTCGTCACGTTTCGAAGGATGGCGCCGGACCCGGTGCAGTCCCGGCCGTCGGTCGAGACGACGCGAATCCCCATTACCGTCTTTCCGGGCGTCTGTCCCCACGTCGCCTCCGAGCCCGCATAGTAGACCATCGAGAGGAGGAAGCCGGCGACCGCACCGTTCCCGCTGATCCCGTCGGCGGTGGGATTCGACGGACCGAGGACGAAAAACGGCGCTGCTATCACGATCGCGAGAAGCACCAGGACGATACCGTCCAGAAGCCACGCGATTCCCCGCGCGAGAAGACCTGCGTATTCGAGCTCCGAATGTCGGCTGTCGACCATCTGTCTCAGCGTATCGATCCGACAGCGAGCGTATAGGCTTTCTGTCACGCACTCGCCGCTCGAGTTCCT
>LKMK01000196.1 GCA_001563805.1 Natrialbaceae archaeon B1-Br10_E2g2 | reverse complement strand
GGCATCGGTGTGGGAGCCGACGTACGCCTCGCCCGTCAGGTCGTCGAAGAAGGCCAGGGCCTCGCGGACCGCCTCGCGTCCGACGCGTCGGTAGGGGTGTTCGTCCGGTAGCTCCTCGAGTGCGTCGAACGGGGCGGCGAGCGGTCCCTCGCCCGTCGGCGCGTACCCGAGGACGTCGATCAGGCCGCTGGCGTGGCGCAGCGTGCTCTGTTTGTACGTCACCAGCCGCACCCGGACGTCCTGCTCGGCTGCGGCCAGGGCGGCGGTCGCGCCCGCGAGGCCGCCCCCGATCACGAGCACGTCGTCTTCGATGGCCATCTCACCGCCCCCCGTCGAACGCGGCGTACTCGAGGTCGCGCGACGAACTCGCGGGATCGCCGTCGCGGTTCATCGTCGTCGCGTGCAACGCGTAGGTGAGCATCGCCTGCGAGAGCTGTTCACCCCAGAGGGCGTGGCGCTGGCCCTTCCAGCGCTCTTCGAACAGTTCGTCGAACGCGTCGCGGACGGTTTCGGCGTCGTACGCGGGATGGAGTTCACTGGCCAGTTCCTGACAGCAAAAGCCACCCTGGCAGTTGCCCATCGACGCCCGCGTGCGGATGCGAACCGCGTTCAGGTCCGGCCCCGACTGGTCGATTGCGTCCTGCACTTCCGCGCGGGTCACGCCCTCACACTGGCAGATGACCGGATTGGGGTCGTACCTCTCGAGTACCTCCCGGGTCCGACTGCCAAGTCGCTGGCTGGAGCGGCGGGCGACCGGCGACCGAAGCCCGAACTCGTCCATCGCCATCTCGAGCGTCTCGAGGCGCTCGCTGCCGGGCAGCGGTTCGTCCGCGGTCGCACAGGAGGCGCTCACGCCGAGTTCGGCACAGACGTGGTCGGAAATCGCTTCGGCCATCGCGCGGTAAGTGGTCAGCTTCCCGCCGACGATGCTCGAGATGCCCGAGACGCCGTCGCGCTCGGCGTGATCGAGCAGGAAGAACTCGCGCGTGATGTCGGTCGGGTCCGCGGTGCCGGTCTCCGGCGGTTCGTACAGCGGCCGGACGCCCCAGAACGAGCGGATCGTCCGGGCCTCCCGGAGGATGGGGACGAGTTCCGCGAGCGTGTCGATCATCGCGTCGACCTCCCAGCGTTCTTCGGGGTAGTCGTCGGGGTCGTCGACCTCCTCGTCGGTCGTGCCGAGGATCGCCGTCGTCTCGTGAGGGACGATGATATCGGCGTCACCCTTCGGCCGACAGCGGTTGATGACGGTGTCGACCTGCCGGACGTTCATGATCGTCATCACGCCCTTCGAGGGGCGGACCTCGACCTCGAGATCGGCCATCGCGGCGATCGTCCCGGCCCACGCGCCGGTCGCGTTGACGACGTACTCGGCGGTGATCTCCTCGCTCGTTCCGGCCGGCACGTCGGTTCGCTTGCCGGGGCCGGCGCCGTGGCGGACGGTGACGCCGTAGACGTCGTCGCCCTCTCGCAACAGGTCGACCACCTCGGCGTGGGTCTCGACGCGTGCGCCGTGGGCCGCCGCGTCCATCGCGTTCGCGACGCAGAGTCTGAACGGATCGACCGCGGCGTCGGGGACCTCGATCGCCCGCTCGATATCCGTCGCGAGGTAGGGCTCGATCTCGCGGGCTTCACGGCCCGAGAGGACCGTCGCCGGGATATCACACTCGCGACACCCCTCGAGTTTCTCCTGGAAGTACGCATCCGAGTCTTCGGGACGTTGGACGAACAGGCCGCCGGTCTCCTCGACGCAGTGGCCCGCGATCTCCCGGAGGACGCGGTTCTCTTCGATGCACTCTCTCGCGCTGGCCTGATCCGAGACGGCGTACCGGCCACCGCTGTGGAGCAGGCCGTGCATCCGGCCGGTCGTGCCGTCCGTCAGGGTCCCCCGTTCGAGGAGGGTGACCTCGAGGCCGCGCATCGCCAGATCCCGGGCGATACCACAGCCGGTCGACCCGCCGCCAAGGACGAGGACGTCGGTGTCCGTTGCCATTCCGTTATCGGTACCTCGGCCCGCGTCGTCTTTATTTTATCGCCGCAGGCCGAACAGCCATAAGAAATGGCGCGGCGCGGTGCTCGAGCGGGAGCCGGACGCGTGGTCCGCCGTCGCTCGCTGCTTCCGGCCGGTCGGCGTGGGTCGAACGTCGACTCGAGACGGCCGCCGACGCCCGAACTCCCCGTATCGATGAGAAACGTTTATGCTAATCGTGGAGATTGTTTATCAGTATCACGTGACCTCCGGTAAAGATATCGCGTGAGCCCACGGGGTGACACCAGTGACAGAGCACACGTACGTCGGCGCAGTCGACCAGGGAACGACCGGCACGCGATTCATCGTCTTCGACCACGCCGGCCAGGTCGTCGCGAACGCCTACGAGAAACACGAACAGATCTACCCGGAACCCGGCTGGGTCGAACACGACCCACGCGAGATCTGGGAGAACACCAAACGCGTCATCACGCGGGCGCTCGGCCAGGCCGAGGTCAGCCCCGACCAGCTCGAGGCCATCGGCGTGACCAACCAGCGCGAGACGACGGTGCTGTGGGACGCCGACTCCGGTCGACCGATTCACAACGCCATCGTCTGGCAGGACCGACGCACCACCGACCGCGTCGAACAACTCGAGGCGGAGGGCGTCGCCGAGTCGATCCGCGAGAAGACCGGCCTCGAGGCCGACGCCTACTTCTCGGCGACGAAAGCCGAGTGGCTGCTCGAGGAGGGCGATCCGATCAAGATGGAGCGTGCCCGTCCTGCGGACGTCCGCGACCGGGCCGAAGCCGGCGAGGTGCTGTTCGGCACGATCGACAGCTGGCTCATCTACAACCTCACGGGCGAACACGTCACCGAGGTCACGAACGCCTCGCGGACGATGCTGTACAACATCCACGACCTCGAGTGGGACGACGACCTTCTCGAGGAGTTCTCGATCCCCCGTGCGATGTTGCCGGAAGTTCGACCCTCGAGCGACGACGCGACCTACGGGACGACCGACCCCGAGGGCTTCCTCGGCGCCGAGGTCCCCGTCGCGGGCGCGCTCGGCGACCAGCAGGCCGCGCTGTTCGGCCAGACCTGTTTCGACGCCGGCGACGCCAAGAACACCTACGGCACGGGGTCGTTCTTCCTGATGAACACCGGGGGCGAGGCCGTCGAATCCGACCACGGCCTGCTGACGACGATCGGCTTCCAGCGCTCGGGCGAACCCGTCCAGTACGCCCTCGAGGGGTCGATCTTCATCACCGGCGCGGCGATCGAGTGGCTCGAGGACATGGACCTGATCGACGACCCAGCCCAGACGGCCGAACTCGCTCGCAGCGTCGACACCACCGACGGCGTCTACGTCGTCCCCGCCTTCACCGGACTGGGCGCCCCCCATTGGGATCAGCGCGCCCGCGGCACCATCGTCGGGATGACCCGTGGCACCCGCAAAGCCCACGTCGTCCGCGCGACGCTCGAGTCGATCGCCTACCAGACCCGCGACGTCAAGGAGGCGATGGAGGCCGATTCGGGCATCGAGATGACCTCGCTCAAAGTCGACGGCGGCGCGGTGAAGAACAACTTCCTCTGTCAGCTCCAGTCCGACATCATCGGCTCGGAGATCGTCCGCCCGGTCGTCGACGAGACGACGGCGCTGGGCTCGGCGTACGCCGCCGGACTGGCCGTCGGCTACTGGGACGATCTCGAGCAACTGCGAACCAACTGGCAGGTCGACCGCGAGTTCGCGCCGCAACTCGACTCCGAGACGGCCGACGCCCGCTACGACCGCTGGACCGACGCCGTCGACTGTGCCCGCGGCTGGGCGACCGACGACTCGTAGGGCCGCTCTACCGGGACAGGGACTCTCACGGGACCCGGTGTCGAACTCGAGCACCGGGTGACCGACGGACCGGCCGGTGACTTTCGTACAGATCGACCGGGGTGTGGCCGAGACACTCGGAGATTGCCCAGCTCGAGTCGGACACACGTAGACGAATAGTCAAAGGACTGCCTGTTTTCGTGAACTATACGAGTGCGGGGTGCATCCGGCGGAGTATGACACGACGCGTCACAGTATCGCTCGACGAGGATTCGACGACGGCGCTCGAGACGCTCAGCGGTGAAACGGGCGAGGGACAGAGCGAAGTCATCCGCCGTGCACTGGCGTTCTACGCGGCGAACTTCGAAGCGGCGAGTGGGCAGCCGAGTGATAACTTAGAGCAGTACTACCGGATGCTCTCCTCCGGCGAGCACGTCTTGCTGGACATCGACTTCCTGCACGCGTTCCTGGCGCACGTCTCCGACGGGAATGACCCCGACCCGTCGTTCGTCGAGGCGGCCGATCGCGTCTCCGATTACCACGCCCGCGAGTACGCAGAACGGTTCGACGAAGTGGGGGACGTCCTCGAGTGGCTCTCGTTCTGTGGCTTTCTCGCGGTTCGACACGAGGATAGCGGGGTGTATCACGTCGTGTTCCCGTCCGAGCCGATTCGCTGGTTCATGTCGCGGTTCATCGAGCGCAGCACGGCCGACCTGCCGGTCGACGTCGAGATCGAGCCGGGCGTGTCGAAGGCGATCATCACCGAGCGGCCGGCGACGGACTAAGTGGGTTGTTAGCTCATATCACTTCATACGTGTTCACAACACGTTCTAGGATCGACCACTGACGTATGAGGGGGTCTTAACAACCCTTTTACGTCGTACGGAGGAGGTTGTGTGTGGATCACGAACATGGCATTTGCCGACAGACTAAAATCGGTGGGACCCGGTGCGCTCGTCGCAGCGGCGTTCATCGGACCCGGAACCGTCACGACAGCGAGCGTAATCGGCGCGCAGTACGCGTACGTCCTGCTCTGGACCATCGTCTTCTCGATTCTGGCGACCATGGTCCTCCAGGAGATGAGCGCCCGGCTGGGCCTGATCACCCAGCAGGGGCTCGGGGAGGCGTTGCGCAAGCAGTTCGACAACCCCGTGTTGAGCGCGCTCGCGGTCGGGCTGGTGGTGATGGCGATCGGCATCGGCACGGCGGCGTTCCAGACCGGTAACATCACCGGCGGTGCGGCCGGGCTCACGACGATCACCGGCGTCGGAGAGAACATCTGGGGCCCCGTGATCGGGCTCATCGCGGGGGCGTTACTGTTCACTGGCAACTACAAGCTCATCGAGCGGGTCTTCATCGGGCTCGTGGTGGTGATGGGACTCGCGTTCATCGTCAACGCGATCGTCGTTCGACCCGACGTGGGGGCACTGAGCGTCGGGCTCGTCCCCACAGTCCCGGAGGGATCGGCGCTGTTGATCGCCGGCCTCATCGGGACGACGGTCGTCGGCTACAACCTCTTCTTGCACGCGAGTACGGTCCAGGAGAAGTGGAGCGATCCGGACGATCTCAAGGACGTTCAGTACGATACGATCCTCCTCGTCGCGGTCGGCGGCCTGATCACCACGGCGATCGTCGTCACCGCCGCGGCGGTGTTCCCCGAGGGGACCGAGATCGCCGACGTCGGCGAGATGGGCGACCAGCTCGAGCCGGTGATGGGCGGGTTCGCCCTGACGTTCTTCGCGATCGGACTCTTCGCGGCCGGCTTTACCAGTGCGATGAGCGCACCGCTGGCCGGAGCGTACGCCACGGCGGGGGCGCTCGGCTGGGAGCGTGACCTCAAATCCACCCGGTTCCGGGCGATCTGGATGACCATCCTCGGGGTCGGCATCGTCTTCTCCGGGATGGGGTTCAACCCGGTCGAGGTCATCATCCTCGCTCAGGTCGCAAACGGGCTGTTGTTGCCGATCCTCGCGATCTTCCTGATCTGGGCAATGAACAACGAGGCGTTGCTCGGAGAGCACACGAACTCCCCCCTCCAGAACCTGCTCGGGGGCATCGTCACCCTGGTGGCGATCATGATCGGCGCGCTGACGCTCAACGACAACCTTCCGGCGTTCATCGAAGTGTTGACCGGGCTGGTCGGCCTCTAATCAGTATGGGACAGGAAACCGCAATCGGCGTCGACGTCGGCGGAACGTTCACCGACGTGGCGCTTTCGGTAGCCGATCGACTCGTGACGGCGAAAGTACCGACGACCGACGATCAGAGCGTCGGCGTCCTCGAAGGGATCGCGAAAGCCTGCCAGGGGGCCGGCATCGATCCGGGCGAGCTCGACGCGTTCGCCCACGCGATGACCGTCTCGGTCAACGCCCTGCTCGAGCGCGGCGGCGCGAAGACGGCGCTCGTGACGACCGAGGGGTTCCGGGACGTCCTCGAGATCGGCCGCCAGGATCGGCCGGACCTCTACGATCTCGAGGCGGAGAAACCGGAGCCCCTGGTCCCGCGTCGGCGACGGTTCGAGCTCGCGGAACGAACGACGGCCGATGGCGTCGAACGGCCGGTCGACCCGGAGGCGGTGCGTACCCTCGCGGAGACCGTCCGAGCGCAGGACGTCGAGGCCGTTGCCGTCTCCTT
>LKMK01000195.1 GCA_001563805.1 Natrialbaceae archaeon B1-Br10_E2g2 | reverse complement strand
GCCAGCAGTACGATCGCCGTTTCACACCAGCGGCTTGCCTACGGGCTCGCGGCGCTGTTCGCCGGGGTCAACATCTCGCTCGTGATGACGAATCCGGCTCACGGAAGCTACTGGTCGCTGGTGTCGGACGCAGGGGCGTCGCCGTTCGTCGCCATCGACCCCGAACCCCTCTACTGGTTCAACGCGCTGTTCCTGATCGTCCTCTTCGGTGCCGGGACGGCACTGTTCGCCGAAGCCTGGCGGGCGGGCGTGAACCCCAGCTACTCGCGCGGATACACCATCGCCGGGACGGTCACGGTAGTGACCATCCTCGGAAACGCCGTCGTCGCACCGGGCGGCCTCTCGGTCGCGCCGCTCGCTGCCGCATCGCTGACGACGATCGGCTGGCTCCAGGCGAGACGTGGCCGCGCGTTCGAGACGGTCCGGAAACGGCTCGGATGGGCCTGAGACGGACACAGCCGCCGAACTGGATGGCGATCGAGCGCTCGAGACGACTCAGCCGCTGGCTTCGAAGCCGTAGACGACGTCGACGGAGGCGTGGACGGTGACGGGCCCGGCGTCGATTTCGGTGCTCGGTCCCGCGTCGTCCTCGGCCACGTCGTCGTCGGCTGCCATCTCGGTCTCGGCCCTGACCGGTTCGACGTCGACGTTCCTGGTCGAGACCGACTTCGTCCCCGTGATCGAGACGTCGCGATCGGTCGCGATCGAGGTCGCCTCTTCGTCCGCATTCTCGAGCGCGTGGGCGAGCGCCTCGTCGCGTAACTCGGCGCGACGCTCGTCGCTCAGGTCGAAGTTGATCCGGCCGACGTCGTCGGCCCCAGCAGCCGTGACCCCGTCGACGACGGCGCCGACGCGATCCACGTCGTCGATGGTGAGCTGGAAGCTGTGCGATCCCTGATAGCCGGTTCCGTTGCGCTCCGGCCGCACGTCGTACCGGCCCGACTCGACGTCGTCGTCGGGAATTCCGAGTTCCTCGAACGCCGCTCGCAAGTCCTCGGCTCGCTCGGCGAGTTCGGTCTCCACCTCGTCGGCGCTGTCGCCCGTCGCCTCGAGGCCGACGTGCATCGACGCCTCGTCCGGTTCCGTCTCGACCTCGCCGTTCGCGCTCACCTCGATCGACCGCTCCGCAGGGTCCTCCGGGGCCGCCCCGCGGGCCGAGTCGACCGGATTCTGGCTGTCGTCTTCCTGTGCAACGCCCGTACAGCCGGCGAGGGCGCCGACCGCGCCGACGGCCGACGCCGCGATGAAGTGTCGTCTCTCCATACCTCGACCGACGATCGGCCGGGAAAAAGGGGTTCGCCAAGCTGAAATATTCATTTCAGTGCCACCAGAACAGCGACCCGCGGGGGCGACACCGCTCTCCGCAGTGAAACTCGCAATCCTCACTACCCACAGGGCCGTCCGCTCGAGTGATGGAGCGACCGCTCGCGCTCGCTGGGTTCGAATCCCAGTCTGCACGCGCCCACGTCGTGACGGTGCTGGGCGGCATCGTCGTCTTCCTGCTGGGCTATTTCGGCGCGGTGGCGGCCGTCTACGGCGACGTCTCGGTGCTCGCGCTCGAGGCGAACATCGGGGCCCAGCGCGTCGGCGGCGTCGCGGGGGCCGTCCTCGCCTGGGCGTACTTCGCACTCGCGTTCGTTCGCGGCTACGGCAGTCCCATCGGGAACGCCGTCGTCTATCCGCTCGTGATCGTCGTTGTAGCCCCGTTCCTCGCACGCTGGGCGGTTTTCGGCCCCGACGTCTTGGGCCTGATCGACCGGTTCGTCGGGCTCTTCCTGCTCGAGCCGCTGGTGACGACGGCCATCGTCGTCCTCCCCGGCCTCGCGACGGGGACGACGGTCCTCTTTCTGTGGGCGACGCTGCTCTCCGACGAGCGCCGACGCGAGTGGGAACGAACCCACCTCCCGGCGGCCTTCCTCGAGGCGTTCGTCGACGACTCGCTCGAGTAGCCACGGCTGCGTCATCACAGGCTTCCCGCTCCGCAGACAGCCAGTCGCGTCAGAGGAGATGGATAACTCCGCTTCGCTCGCGGTGCTATCGTGTCTGAACCAACGAAAGACTGGCTACGCTCCTCTTTCGAGTTTCAGACACGCCTTCACTTCACTCAGTCGTGTCTGAAAGACCGCTGGCCCGTAAACGCCATCGCGGCATCCACCTTTTTCCGCTCGGGTTCGCTTCGTTCACGGCTTCGCCGTTCACTTTCGCGGTTTTCGCGTACTCCGTTCGCTCCAAACCGCGCACCGCTCACCCTCGCGCAAAAATCTGGACCAAAAAGGCCGCTCGCTTCGCTCGCGGTGCTAATCGTGTCTGAACCAACGAAAGACTCGCTACGCTCCTCTTTCGAGTTTCAGACACGCCTTCGCTTCGCTCAGTCGTGTCTGAACGACCGCTGGCCCGTAAACGCCATCGCCATCCCGTGTTCGTCCGCGGCGGCGATCACGTCGTCGTCGTTAACCGAGCCGCCGGGCTGGACGACCGCCGCGATACCGGCGTCGGCCGCCTCCTCGATCCCGTCCGGGAACGGGAAGAACGCGTCGGAGGCCATGACGGCACCCTCGGCGTCCTTGCCTTCGGCGTGTTCGTCGGCTTTCATCGCCGCCAGCCGGACGGCGTCGACGCGGGAGACCTGCCCCATCCCGATGCCGACCGTCTCCGTCTCCTTCGTGAGGAGTATGCCGTTGGACTTGACGTGCTTGAGCGTCTGCCAGGCGAAAACCATCGACTCGAGTTCCGCCTCGGTCGGCTCGCGCTCGGTGACGACCTCGAGGTCGTCCACGTCGATCGACTGGTCGTCACGTTCCTGGACGAGTCGGCCGCCGACGATGGGTTTCTCGGTGAATCGTTCGCTGGCCCCGTCGAGGGAACCGACATCGAGGACGCGGAGATTGTCCTTCGCACAGAGGACCTCGAGGGCGTCGTCGGTGTAGCCGGGGGCGACGACGACCTCCTTGAACGAGTCGACGACGAGTTCGGCGGTCTCGGCGTCACACTCGCGGTTCAGGGAGACGATTCCGCCGAAGGCGCTCATCGGATCCGTCGAGAGGGCCTTCTCGTAGGCCTCGGCGAGCGAATCGGCCGTCGCACAGCCTGCCGGGTTGGTGTGCTTGATCACCGCGGCGGCGGGTTCCTCGAACTCCTTGATGAGGTTCAGTGCGCCGTCGGCGTCGTTGTAGTTGTTGTAGCTCAGGGCCTTCGCGCCCTCGTTCAACTGGTCGGCGTGGACGACGCTCGCCTCCTCGCAGGTGTAGTCGGCGTAGACGGCCGCGTCCTGGTGGGGGTTTTCCCCGTAGCGGAGGGTGTCGAGTCGGTCGCTCGAGGTGATGCGTCGGGCGGGTAGCCCTCCGTCTTCGTCGGCGGCATCGGCGTCGACCGTCACCTCGCCGGCCGCTTCGTCGACGTCGACGGCACCCTCGGCGAACCACTTCACGGCGCGTGGGTACGCGCGGAACTCGCCCTCGTAGAGAACCCGTTCTTTGAGCGAGTCGGCGTCGTCGCCCTCGTAGATGGGGACCGGTTCCTGGGTGACGATCGGGCCGCCGTCGATCTCCGACTCGATGACCTCGCCATCGTCGTCGGTCGCGTCCGTGACGACGTGGACCGTACAGCCCGTCACGGAGACGCCCGCCTCGAGCGCGTCGCCCCAGGCGTCCGTCCCGGGGAACGACGGGAGGAGCGAGGGGTGAACGTTGACCGTCGTGGGGACCTCCTCGAGGAACGTGTCCGAGAGGATTCGCATGTAGCCGTCGAGACAGACGAGATCGAACTCGTAGTCAGAAAGCGCCTCGAGGACGGCCTCCTCGTGGTCGCTCCGGCTCACCTCATCCTCGAGCGGGACGACCTCGGTCGGAATCCCGCGTTCGGCCGCGGCCTCGAGCACCGGTGCGTCGGGGGTGTTCGTCAGTACGACGGCGAGTTCGGCTCCGCCTGGCGAGCGATCGGCGACGTTCAACAGGTTTCGCCCTCGGTTGCCGGCCATCCCGGCGATTCGCGTCATAGGCGTACGGCCACCCGCGAAGGCCAAAGTGGTTGCGGTCTCGAGCCCGCGAGTATGCACGAACGTGGATCGTTCCGGCAGTATTTCTGTTAGCCAGGCGCCTGATATGCACGCCCGTGGATTCACCGGCGAGCCGTTCCGATACCCCTTTGGCCCTGTGCTGGAAACGGATCGACGATGACCGACACAGACACGCTCTACGCCGTCTCGCCGCTCGACGGGCGCTACAGCGGCCGGACCGCACCGCTGTCGCCGTACGCGAGCGAGGCCGCGCTCATGCGTGCCCGCGTCCGCGTCGAAGTCGAGTACCTCATCGCGCTCGCCGACCTCGAGGCGACGCCACTCGAGATCGACGACGCCGAGCGAGAGACGCTCCGGGGACTCTACCGGCACTTCGCCGAGGAGGACGCCCAGTTGATCAAGAAACTCGAGACACAGGGTCACGCCGGTTTCGAGGCGACCAACCACGACGTGAAAGCCGTCGAGTACTTCGTCCGGCACAACCTGCCGGCCGACAGCGACGCCTCCGCCTGGATCCACTTCGGATTGACCAGCGAGGACGTGAACAACCTCGCTCACCGCCTGCTCGTTCGCGACGCGGTCTTCGAGGTGCTGTTGCCCGAACTCCACGGCGTCGCCGAGACGCTTTCGGGGATGGCCCACGAGTTCCGCGACCTCCCCATGCTCGCGCGTACCCACGGCCAGCCCGCGACGCCGACGACGTTCGGCAAGGAGATGGCCGTCTACGCCGCCCGCCTGGGGACGGCGATGGGGCGGATTCGTCGAGCGAACGACCGGCTTCGGGGAAAACTCGGCGGCGCCTCGGGCACGTACGCGGCCCACCACGCTGCCTATCCGGACGTCGACTGGCAGGCGTTCGCCGAGGCGTTCGTCACGGAACTCGGCCTCGAGTTCGAGCCCCTGACGACCCAGGTCAACCCGTGTGACGACCTCGCGGCGGTGTTCGACGCCGTCCGTGGGGCCAACGACGTCTTGCTCGACCTCGATCTGGACATGTGGCTCTACGTCTCCGATCGCTACCTCGGCCAGGAGGCCGTCGCCGGCGAGACGGGGTCGTCGACGATGCCCCACAAGGTCAACCCGATCGACTTCGAGAACAGCGAGGGGAACCTCTCGAAGGCGAACTCGGATCTCACCTTCCTCGCCGACTACATCACTACCTCCCGGCTCCAGCGGGACCTCTCCGACTCGACGGTCAAGCGCAACATCGGCGCCGCCTTCGCCCACTGCCTGATCGGCTACACGAAGACCGCCGCCGGCCTCGAGAAGGTCGTCCCCAACGAACAGGTCATGCGCGACGACCTCGACGCGACGCCCGAGATTATCGGCGAGGCCGTCCAGACGATCCTGCGCCGTGAGGGTCAGGAAGACGCCTACGAGCAGGTCAAAGCGCTCACCCGCGGGAAGTCGGTCACGCTCGAGGACTTCCGTGACCTCTTTGACGACCTCGAGGTCGACGAGCGCGTCCGCGAGGAACTCGCCCAGCTGACGCCGGCGGGGTACACCGGCGTCGCGAGCGACCTCGTCGACGACCTCGAGTAGCCTCGTTCCCGGTCGCCGCTTGCGGTTTTGCGTTCTCGATCTCGGTCGACGGTTTCCGTTCGGGGTCGGTCCTCGCCACTGTCAGGTGCGCTCCGATCGCCCAGGAGCGAATCGGTCGCTCGTCGGCCGAATCGACGGACTCGAGCCGACTCGTATCCAGAGGGGGTGATTGCCGCCAGCCGAGCGACCCCTCGGGGAGTGACAATTTATTACCTATTATGTGTTACGTCGGAGCGTACCATGGAATACCATCACGGGGAACGACTAGAGCACGTGGGCACACTACCGACGATGGCAGCAGACCGGTACGGTGAGAAGACGGCGTTCGCGTTCATGGGGAGCGAACAGTCCTACGCCGAGTTCGAGGCACAAGCCAACAAGGTCGCGAACGTACTGGTAAACCACGGTGTCCACCCGGGCGACCGCGTCGGGCTGTTCATCCCGAACACGACGCAGTTTCCGGCGGCACACTTCGGCGTCATCAAAGCCGGTGCGGTATCGACGCCGTTGAACCTCCGGATGGACCCGGAGACGCTCGCGTACGTCATCCAGGACGCTGGCATCGACACGGTGATCGCCTCGGCGTTTCTCGCGGACGAGGCCCAGGAACTCGCGGCCGCGGCCGGCGTCGAGACGCTGTTCCTGCCCGGCGTCGCCGACGAGGAGCGTGGTGTCGTCAACTACTCACACGCGACGATGGACGCCAGCGACGAGTTCGAGCCGGTCGACCGCGAGTTCGGCGACGTCTGCATCCAGCCGTATACGAGCGGCACCACGGGCCGGCCGAAAGGCGTCCTGCTCAGCCACCGGAACGTCCTCTCGACGCTCGAGAGCTACAGCCGCGGTGGGCTCGGGGTCGACGCCGACGACTCGAT
>LKMK01000194.1 GCA_001563805.1 Natrialbaceae archaeon B1-Br10_E2g2 | reverse complement strand
CGAGGTGACCCAGCCGACCCGGGTGGTCCACGGGACGGCGGACGAACTCGTCCCGGTCGACGCCGGTCGGGACCTCGCACGTGGGCTCCCCCGCGGGGAGTTCGTTTCGCTCGAGGGGGCGGGTCACCTCGCGTGTATCGAGCGCTCACGGGACGTCAACGACCGGCTGCTCGGCTTCCTCGAGGCCCGAGCGGAGGACTGAGCACGGCTTCTTTCGTGTCCACCCCGTCGCCAGTCCGCTGCCCGGCCGTAGAACCGACGGGGAGTCTTGCCGTTTCACACTACTTTCGAGCCCGCAGTGGAACTACTCGGCCACCCAGCGGTGGGACTACTCTGCGAGCCCGCAGTAGTCGATCGCGGAGACGGCGAGCGTCTGGGCGGTCTCGAGTAACGACGTAACCGTGGTGTACTCGTCGACGCCGTGGAGGTTCGGGCCGTACGGGCCGGCCGTGACGACGGGGACGTCGTAGTAGCGCTGGTAGAACCGCTCGTCGAGTGCGGCGTTGCCGCCGACGAACGTCCCGTCTTCGCCGGTGATCGACTCGGCGTTCTCCCTGACGATCTCGACGATCTCGGCGTCCCGGGCGACCTCGTGTGGGGCGGCGTTCCAGCCGGTCCACTCGACGGTCGGTGGGTTCTCGTCGAGCCACTCGTCCGCGTTGGCGGCGGCCTCGATCGCCCCCTCGATCGCCTCGCGCACGTCGGCGCGACTCTCACCCGGCGGCCAGCCGACGCGCCCCTTCATGACCACCTCGGCGGGGACCGACGCGGGCCAGTCGCCGCCCTCGACCACGCCGAGGTTGATGTTCGTCACGTGACCCTCGAGCGAGGGATCGGCGCCGTAAGCCGGCGGGAAGTCGATGGCCGCCTGTCGCTCGTCGTTCAGTTCCTCGAGCGCGCCCCGGATGCGACAGGCCTTGTCGAAGGCGCTAACGCCCTGGTGGCCCCACGCGGCGTGAGCCTTCTTGCCCGGGACGGTCACGTCGAAGAACATCACGCCCGCGCTGGCGATGCCGACGTTCGGCAGGCCGAACGGCTCCGGGATGATCGCTGCGTCGGGGACGTAGCCGCGCTCGAGCACCGAGAGGAGGCCGCCGACGCCGCCGTCTTCCTCCTCGATCGTACTCTGGACGTAGAGGTCTCCCGCGAGGTCGACCCGCTCCTCGGCAAGCACCTCGACGGCGAGCAGCATCGCCGCGAGTCCGCCCTTCATATCGGACGCGCCGCGGCCGTAGACTCGATCGCCGTCGCGTCGGAGCGTCCACGGATCCGATTCCCACGCCGACTCCGGATCGGCGGGAACGACGTCGATGTGCCCCGAGAGCGCGAGCGTCGGTCCATCGCCCGCGCCGGGAACCGTCGCGACGGCGTTCTCGCGGCCCTCGTACCCACGCTCCTCGTACGACGAGGTACGAAAGTAGCCCGGATGGTCCTCGAGCGCGGCGGCCTCGGGTTCCCACGTCTCTACCTCGAGCCCCAGTCGGTCGAACGCCTCGAGCATCACCTGCTGGCCACGAGGCTCGTCGCCGGTCACCGATTTCGCGGCGACCAGTCGCTCGAGCGTCTCGAGGAGGTCGTCGTCGCGCTCTGCGATCGTCTCCGCCACTCGCGTTTTCGCCGTCTGTCGATTCACACGAGACTATTGGGTTTCGGTGTGATATACGTACACCATCGTCTCAGAAAAGCGTCATGTATGCAGTACAATGGTTGTGATCGTCAACTGAATGGGTATTACGTGTTTAGGGATGTTTTTAGATCGACTCCGACTTTGCTCGAAAACGTTATATGGGATTGCTTCCTGTGGTCAAGTGGCATGAAACGACGACATTTCGTTTCGTCTATTGGTGCACTCGGTGCAGTCGGTCTCGCTGGGTGTCTCGGTGACGACGACGACGGCGATGGTAACGGAAACGGCGACGAGTTCCCGACGGACTCCGTCACGTGGATGATCCCGTGGGCGGAAGGCGGTGGGACCGACACGTACGCTCGACAGATCATTCCGGGAATGGAAGAGCCGCTCGGTCAGTCGATCGACGTAGACAACCGGGAGGGTGCCGGCAGCATGGTCGGAACCGAGTGGTTGACGACGCAGGATCCGGACGGCTACACGTTCGGGACGGTCAACTCGGTCGGCGCGCACTTCACCTGGGCGGCCGAAGGGCTCGAGGACAGTTTCCACATCGAGGAGGACTTCGAGCCGATCAGCTATGCCGGCACGTTCGGCTACACGCTCATCGTCAACCGAGACATCGGTGAGGAGTACGGCATCGAAGACTTCGGCGCGCTTCGCGACGCGTACGCCGACGGGGACATCTCCGGCTTCGGCTACCAGGGTGCGGGAAGTGACAGTCACCTCGCGACGCTGCTCCTGCGAGACGATTACGGTCTCGAGTACGATACCTCCGCCGCGTACGACGGCGGTGGACCGACCAGCGAGGCGGTCCAGTCCGGCGAGGTCGCCGCCGGGTTCGCGACGAACACCTCCGCGATCGGTGCCGAGGAGAGCGGCGAGGCGTACACCGTCGTGAACCTGATGGACATCGAGGTCGACGCGACGGAGATGGGGGAGGACCTCGATATGATCACGAACTACGGCGATAGTATGGCGTGGCTCGTGGAGTTCACCCAGGTCCAGCTCGCCCCGTCCGGCACGCCGGAAGAGGAGCGACAGGTCATTTCCGAGGCGGTCGAAGCCGGCGTCAACAACGAAGACGCCCAGGAGTGGGCCGAAGACACGGGTAACATCCTCGAGTACGGTGACATGGCCGCTGCCGAGGAGGCCTGGATGGGCATCGTCGAGGAGCAAGAACAGCAGGTCGAAGACGCCGTCGGCGGCTTCGACGCGTTCAGGGAGTTGGCCGAAGAAGAGTCGTAGTCGACTGGTCACACCACTTTTGATTTCACGTGAAACGTGCATACACCGAATCCACTCGAGCGTGCCCGAGGGCGTTCGCTCGAGCGACGGCCGTCTGGGGGCCACTGCGAGGAGCCGGTTCCGGGCAGGACGCTGTATCGGGACGGACGAAGACGACAGGGACTATCTTGAGACGTGAGTGAACGATGGGGAATGGACGATCTGCAGTAGACGATTTTCGGGGACGTATCGAGACCGTCACACAACGGGTTTTGGACGCGGGCGAAACCGTGTTACGGGAACGACCGACGATGGAACACGTCCTGTTGCTGGTGTTCCTGGTCGCGGGCGTGTACATGTTCTGGGGGGCACGCGAGTTCTCGGCGGCGGCGGCCGAGTTCCCGCGAGTAATGGCCGGCGGGACGGCGCTGCTGGCCTTCCTCATCCTGGCGCGAAACTACCTCACCGTCGTCGCTCCGCTGCTGGCCGGCGCCGTCGGGCTCTACCTGTCCTACGGCGCCGCGACGACGTACCTCGAGACCGGCGAGATCCAGTACCGCGTCGCCGTCGGCGTCGCGTTGCTCGTCGCCGCCATCGTCGCACGCGACCGAGTCGCCGAATCGACGAAATCGTTCGTCGCCGAACCGAAGCAGATCCTCGGCGACGACGGGATGGACGACGCACGGGAGGAAGGAGCACAGGTCGACGAGGAAACCGAATCGTCCGCGATGTACACGTACGACATCGACGATCCGCTGGGGCCGGCAGTGACCGGCGCGCTCTGTGTACTGTATATGATCCTCACGTTCACGATCGGGATGCTGTACGCGACGCCGATCTTCGTCGCCCTCTGGGCGCTCTGGGTCCGTATGGAGCCGCTCAAAGCGGCGGGGCTCGTCGTGATCGCGTTCGTGACGGCGTACCTGTTCTACGACGTGATCAGCAGCGATATCGCCGAGGGGTGGCTCACCGGCTGGGAGCCGACGCCGCCGGACGACCTGCTCGGGCTCTCTACGCTTCCGGCTGCAGTCGGTGAGTGGCTGGTGGTGTTCGTATGAGCTTCGAGACGTTCGTCGACGCGTCGCTCGCGTTGTTCGACCTCGAGATCATGATCTGGCTGCTGGCGGGCGTCCTCATCGGAATCGTCGTCGGGGGGTTGCCCGGACTCGGCCCGCCGCTCGGGATGGCGATCATCCTGCCGCTGACGCTGCCACTCGATGCGGCGTCGGCGATCATCCTGCTGGTCGGGGTGTACAGCGGCTCGATGTACGGCGGCTCGATCGCGGCGATCCTGATCAACACCCCGGGCGTGTCGTCGTCGGCGGCGACGATGTTCGACGGCTATCCGATGTCGAAGCAAGGCCGGGCGGGAACGGCGCTGTCGATTTCGGCGACTGCTTCCGCGTTTTCAGGGCTGTTCACGATCACGGCGCTGATCCTGTTCTCGCCGCTGCTCGCGCAGATGGTGCTCTCGGTAGGGACGCCCGAACGGTTCCTGGTTGCCCTGCTCGGGCTCTGTATGATCACCGTGATCACGCGGGGCTCGTTCGCGAAGGGACTGCTGGCCGGATTCGCCGGCTTGCTCATCACGACCATCGGCTCGGCACAGCCGGTGTCCACCGAGCGGCGGTACTCCGATCACCTGCTGCTGTTCGACGGGATCGACTTCGTCGCCGTACTCATCGGGCTGTTCGCGATCGCCGAGATGATGAAACTCGCCGGTCAGAAAGGCGGAATCGCCGAGGGCGACGTCGTCATCGACGCAAGCGGCATCCGAGAGGGGATCAAGTCGACGTTCAGCCGGCCCGGGACGGTGTTCAAATCGGGTATGATCGGCATGATCGTCGGTGCGATTCCGGGTGCCGGCGCGACGGTCTCGAACTTCGTCGCCTACTCCGAAGCCGTCAGATCCTCGAGCGAGCCCGACACGTTCGGCTCGGGCAACGAGGTCGGCGTCATCGCCTCCGAATCCTCGAACAACGGGACCGTCGCCGGCTCGCTCGTCCCGGCGATCTCGTTCGGTATTCCGGGGAGTTCGTCGACGGCCGTCCTCATCGGCGGCCTGCTGATGCACGGCGTGACGCCCGGCACGCAGATGTTCCAGGCCGACGGCGAGTTGCTGTTGACCTACACGATGTTGCTGGCGCTGCTCATCGGCAACGTCGTCATCCTGGTCGTCGGACTGGCTGCGGTCACCCGCCTCGGCTACCTGACGAAGATCGACACGAACTACATCATCCCCATGGTCGTCGTCCTCTCGTTCCTGGGGACCTACGCCCTCCGGATCAACCCGATCGACATCCTGACGATCATCGTCTTCGGGGTGATCGGGTTCTACATGGTCCGGTACAACTACTCGGTGATCGCGTTCGTCCTCGGGGTCGTCCTCGGTGACATCGCCGAAGATAACCTCCGGACCGCCCTGCAGCTCTCGGACGGCTCGTACATGATCTTCATCAACCCGTTCGAGTACGGTCGCTGGCTCTCGCCGATCCTGTCGCTGGTGATCTTCTGGCTGCTCGTCGGTCCCTTCGCCAAACCCTGGATCGATCGCAAGCTCGGCCGGAACTGAGGCCGACCGCTGGACGCCGGTTCCAGGCTCCCGGTCGGTTCGGGGTGTACTATCGGACGGACGACCGACCGCGACTTCGAAGCTATTTTGACGGTGTCAGGGATCTCTGAGGTATGAACTTCGCGACCGCGTGGGACGAACAGTTGCGGTCGTTCGTCGACGACCTCTGTCGATTCGAGACCACCCCTGGAGCGGAGAAGCCCGCCCAGGAGTGGCTCCGTGAGTCCCTCGAGGGGGCCGGCTTCGAGACGTACACGTGGGACGCCGACCCCGTGATGCTGGCCGAGCACCCGTCGTTTCCCGACGACCCGACCGCGATCGAAACGGCGGATCGGCCGAGCGTCGCCGGCGTCCTCGAGTTCGGCGATCCGGACGCCGGCCGAACGCTCGTGCTGAACGGCCACGTGGACGTGGTGCCGGCCGATAGCGGCTGGACGGGCGCGCCGTTCGAGCCGCGCTGGCGCGACGGGACGCTCACGGCCCGTGGCGCGACGGACATGAAATCGGGGCTGGCGGCGGCGATCTTCGCTGCGCGTCACCTCGACGCGTCCGACCCCGACCTCGACGGCCGACTCGTCGTCGAGAGCGTCGTCGGCGAGGAGGAAGGCGGCATCGGCGCCGCGGCCGCCGCGCTCGAGAACCCCTACCCCTTCGAGCGGGACGCTGCCATCGTCGCCGAACCGACCGACTGCCGGCCGGTGATCGCCACGGAGGGGAGCCTGATGAAGCGGCTCCGCATCGAGGGCCGGTCGGCACACGCGGCGACGCGCTGGCACGGCGAGTCGGTCCTCCCCCACTTCGAGCGCATCCGGCAGGCATTCGCGGACCTCGAGTCGGAACGTGGCGAGCGCGTCTCACACCCGCTGTACGAGGCGTTCCCGATCCCGTGGCCGGTCTGTTTTGGTCGCGTCGAGGCGGGACGCTGGGCGTCGTCGGTGGCCGACGAACTGACAGCGGCGGTCAGAATCGGCGTCGCGCCCGGCGAGACCGTCGACGAGGTCGAACGGGAGTTCGACGAGCGGCTGGCGACCGTCGTCGCTGAGGATCCGTTCCT
>LKMK01000032.1 GCA_001563805.1 Natrialbaceae archaeon B1-Br10_E2g2 | reverse complement strand
TGAGGTGTGGCTCCTCGAGCAGGACGCTGTTCGTCTCGCCGTCGCGCTCGCTCGCCCGGACGACGGCGCCGCCGTCGTAGGCGACCTCGTCCGAGCCGTGTTCGTACCGGAACTCGCCGAGGGAGACGACCCCCTCGTCTGCGACGCTCTCGAACTCTTCCTCGTCGAAATGGCTGCTGTTCTCGAGATGGTCGCCACCGACCGTTATATTGAGTTGCGTGCCATCGCTCCCGGTAACGACGGTTCCACCCTGCAATGCGAGTTCGCCGTAGCGTTCCTCGATCCCGCCGTAGCGCATCACGTCGTTGTAGGTGTCCGCGAGGGCACCCATCGCTCGCTCGGCGTTCTGGAGCTGTTCGGTCTCCTGGTAGCTCTCCATCGCCTGAAAGCCCGTCATCGAGAGGATCGCGACTGACCCGAAGATGATCCCGAAGACCAGCACGAACGCGATCACTTCGGAGACGCCGCGGTCGGCGTCGGTCTCCGTCAATCGCTGTGTTCGTCGCATCAGTTCGCCCCCCTGATCGTGACGTTCCCGTCTTCGGTCGCGACCTCGATCGTCCCACCCTGCGCCGACGCGCCCGTCTCGAGCGGTCTGTCGGTTTTCACCGGTACGTGGGTCGTCACGTCGGCTCCCTGCGAGGTGAGCTCGAGACACTCGTTCGTCGTGGAGTCGTTGATGAGCGGCGCCTCGCGACAGTCGTCCGGCGCGAGTATCTCGACGGTGTACCCGGAGTTCGCCACCGTCCGCGGGTGCTTTGCGGTGACCGTTACCGTTCCACCGTCGTCGTGGGTAGCGAGCTGGTCGACGCTGTGGATCTCGCCCGCCAGTCGCTCGCCGACCGTCTCGAGTGAGGTTTCCGCCGAGCGGTCGGTTTCGGTCTCGAGCAGCCCACCCGCACCCGTCAGGAGCACGCCGATGAGGAGGGTGGTGATCCCGATGGTGAGGACGTGGTTGATCGCGATCGAGGTCGCGCGGTCGTCGGTTCGCAAGTGACGGCTCATGATTCACCTCCGTAGATTCTAATCCGTCGATCGTCGCTGATCGAGACGTCGTTCGATTCGTACGTGTACTCGAGGTCGACGGCGAGAACGTCGCCCGAACCTATGTCTTCATGGGCGTACGCATAGCTGCCTTTGGAACCGTCGACTTTGATTTCGATGTAGTAGTACTCCTCCGATTCGATGAGGGTCAGATCGCTGCAATCTTCGCCTGTTCTCGTCAGACCTGTTTTAACGTCGATCCAGAGTTCCTGAGCATGAATCGTGCATTCGTTGCCATGATCGTCTTTCAACTCATAGGGTGGGCCATCACCCTCGATAGTAATGTTGGTATCATAGGTGTCGTCAGTCGCATTGGCCTCGATTTCGATCCCATTCCCAGCATCTTTCACACCGAACTCGAGATATGTGATGTTGAATGATTCCTCGGAATTCGCTTCGAGATCGTTCGTGCCTTCTCCTAGCTCGGACCCGTTGCCGATGATTACGTCGTCTTCCTCGAGTGCGACGTCGACGCTCGTTGCCCGACTAGTGGCTTTCGTCTGTTGGTATAGCGTCACGAATTCGGTAACGTTCGTTTCGAATTCAGACTCCGTCCACTCTTCTTGCTGGTCGCTCATGTCTATCAACGCCGTCTCGAGTTCGTGTTCGGTCAGGTCTGCATCAGACGTCGCCTGGCTCGTCGAACTCGAGGAGATCGTCTCCGAGTAGAGGACGCCGTTGAAGACGACGACGATACCGAGGATAATGAACGCGAGCGCGATCGCGCCGATGAGGATGACCTGCCCACGGCTGTGATCGTCGGTCACCATAGCGTTACTCGCACCTCCACGACGTTATAGACGTGATCGGAGTCGCTAGACCGGGGAATCGACCAGTCGGCCTCCTCGTCATATTGGGAGAGGTTTTTCGGTCCTGCCTCCTGGGCCTCATACAACGTCACCGTGTAACTCGCGGTGACTGCATCCGACGACGGGCTGCCCTGGTAGACGAGCGTTCGCGTCTCGTGAGAACCCGTCTCGTTCGTGTAGTGGAGGTCGACGTTGTAGCTCCAGCCCCGTTCGGCGAAGCTCTGATTCAGTATCTTTCCGAGTGTGGAAACGTTATCAAAGCCCTCCGTCAAGTAAGTTTGGTTCCCTTCGGGGCCGGTTTGGCCATCAGTTTCGTTAAATCCACCCTCACCGTCCCAGTTCCGGACGGTCTCCGAGAGATTCCCGTCCTGATTCGAGACCACGAGCGCGTCCTGGGCCTCCTGTTGGACCTGCGACTGAACGGACCGATCCGCCAGCCCGCCGGTCGTCGGCGTGAGGACCACCGCCTGGAGGGCAAAGAGGAGGGCGGTCAACACGATGATCGCGCCGAAGAACCCCTCGAGCGTGAACGCCTGTCCGCGCTCTGGCTCCGTCGTGTTCGATTTGCCTCTCATGTTACCACACCCTCACGACGAGTCTGCAGGCTGGCTCACACTCGCCGCCGTCGACCGTCACGGTTCGGGCGGCACTCGCGGACGCCTGGCCGTCGTACTGTTCGCCGCCGGCCAGCTCGTCGGTGTCGATCGGATCCCCCTCCAGATCTTCGACGGTCACGTTGACGTTATCGAAGACGACGTCGCCGCTCTCGTTCGCCCGGAGCGCCAGTCCCTCGCTCAGGTCCTCTTTGGTGAACGGATCGAACGCCGTGCTGTTGAGTTCGTTCGCGGTTCCACTCGAGGCGTCGGCGACGATCCGATCGGCGATGCGGTCGGCCTGGGCCGTCTCCGCCCCGCCGACGGAGCCGTCGTACGGCGTCAACATCGACGGAAGGAAGGCGAAGACGAACGCGATCGCCAGGATGAAAACGCCGATGCCGACGGCGAAATCCTGGGTCGTCTGCGCCCGCTCCTCGAGCCCGACGGCGATCGTTCGCCGTCTCCGTGGGCCGTCGTCTCGTTCAGGCATTGGTTTTCGCGTCATATCAGGCCACCACTGCCCAGCCGACGAGCGCAATCGTTGCCAGCACGATCACGTATTTCAGCCCGCTCAGGATGTCGGCGTCGCGAATGTAGCCACAGATGAATCCGGCGAGGATTCCCTGGAGCGTGATCGCGTGGAAGAACAACGTCGAGAGCATGTCGACCTGGATGTTGTCTGCCATGTCCGCGTCCGCGAGTCCCTCGGCATCAGCAGCGGCGTCGGCATCCGTTTCCCCGGTCTCGAGTCCGGCCATCGTATCGATGAACTGGGTCTGGAGGATCGCGATCACCGCGAGGACGGTCAGGAACGTCATGATGATGATGACGACCTGCATGCGCGTCCGGGACTTGCGCTCGCGTTCGATATCGTCGTGGTTCTCGCTGGCGCGGGCGGCCGTCCGGAGGACGGCGGAGATCTGGTTCGACGCCTCCTGGGCCTCCGTGATCAGTCTCGTCGTCCGGGCGAGCCGCGGGATGTGGTACTTGTTGTTGAACTCGATGAGCGCCTCTTTCAGACTCGTCCCGTAGTTGACCTTCGTGTACATCATCTCGAACTCGCGGGCGAGCTTGCCGCTCGTCGTCTCCGCGACGGCCTGTAAGGACTCGAGCAGGGTCAGTCCGGTGTCGTTCGAACTCGAGAGCTTTCGGAGGTCTTCGGAGAGTTGGCCGACGACGGCGGTTCTGTGCCGGACGTTCCACTCTCTGAATATCGACAGCGGAACCGCGATGACGTATAGTGGAACGTAGACGTAAATGAACGTCCCCCAGACGGGGTTCGCGATCATCGCACTCCAGGAGGTGGGGACGGAGCTGACCATGATGGCCGTCGCGACGATGACGAGCGACGCCGGAACGGTCACCACGAGGGTGTACAGCGGGTTGTCCCGGAAGAAGATGTGTGGTCGTCGTAGCACCTCCATCGTCTCGTAGGTCCCTTCGCGGTTTTTGATTCGGTCGAAGACGCTGTGCTCGCCGGTGAACTGCCGGACGAGTCCGAGGTCGAGGACGCCACTGTCGCGTTCGGCTTCGACCCGACGGTCAGTTCCGCCCATCGAGAGGTAGCCGTCGCCTGGCTCGTCGTGTTTGACGGTCGAGACCAACACGAGAAAGCCGATCCCGGTCAGCGGAATGAGGGCGTAGACCGTCAGGTAGAGCATCTCGTTGGTGACGTCCGCCTCGGGCATCATCTGCATGACGACCATGATGATGATCAACAGAAGCGGGAACAGCGAGAGCGTCATGTACATCTCGCCGAACAACTCGAGCGTATCGAGCGTGAGTTCCTGTTCCTGTTTTGCGGTTCGCATGTGGAGTTCCTTCTTGTCCTCGAGGAAACTCTGCATATCACCGCCGCTGTTGACAATCGACAGCATGTCAGTCAGAAACTGCGACAGTTCGTCACTCGGGGTTTCGAGAGCCTGTTTTCGAATCGCCGTCCGGTAGTCGTCGTCGAAGTACTCGGTCTCTTTGACGATGCTCTGGAACTCCTTTGCGACCTCGCCATAGGTGTCGTCGGCCTGGGCCATCGCCTCGATGATCTCGAGTTGGTTCAGGCCACCGACGGAGAGGGCGTACATGAACGAGACGGAGTCCGTGAGCAACATGTTGATCTCGCGCTTTCGAGCGGACGCACGCGAGTAGGGGATCGCCACGAACGACCCGAACCCGAGCCCGAATCCGAGAGTGCCGAACACGAGGCCGATGCCGAGTATCAGCGCTGGAATCCGGATCGCCTCGATGATCTGAAGAACCGTTTCGCTTCCAACCGGAATCCCGATCAGGTGGTCGATCTGGATGAATCCGGTTCCGAACAGGCCGTAGCCGAGCAGCAGTCCGAGCAACCACAGCACGAGCCCGCTGATAACACCGACGCCCAGTGCCCGTGAGAGGTACAGTTCGACCGTATCCGTCATCCGGGCCTGAGCGAGTTTGGTCTCGACGTCCGCGACCAACTCGCTGTCTTCGTCGAACGCCCGGACGTACAGCGGGTAAAACAGCTCGCCGAGAACGTCGGAGCTCGTGGAGACCCCACCTGTCGCTGATCGGTCGCCTGTTTGCAAGCTCATGTGTCTCGGTCCTCGTCGCCCCCGTCGTCGTCCGCGAAGATCGACCCCTCTGCCGCCTCGGTCACGTCGGCGAACAGCGATCCGTCGTCGTCACTCGAGTCGGTCGGACCGTCACTGAACGGCGACTCGGACTCGGAGCCGAAGATCGAGTCGCTTCCGGAGTCCCGGCTCGAGACCGAGGCCGGCTCGGCGTCCTCGCCCGCCTCGTCGTAAGCGTCCGTCTCTGAACTCGAGTCTGCGTCGCGGTCGAATTCCAGATCGGGATCTGGGCCGTGGTCGTGGTCGGATTCCGAGTCAGTGTCGTGGGTTTCGTCGAACTCGTGGACGACCTCGTCTCGGTGATCCTGCGATCCATCGGGTCCCTCGGTTCCCTCGCCGGCGTCGGTTTCCGGCTCGTCCCACCCGGAGTGAGTTGAATCTCCCTCGATGTCGGTCTCCATCGCATCTCCGTCGGCTTTGGAGTGGGTTTCGGCCGCTTCGTCTCCCTCCTCCCGTGGGTGCGTCACCGACTCTTCATCCGGCTCCTCTGACGAGCTATCTCCCGAGTCGACCTCCGACTCGTCTCGAGGAGCCCCGACGTCGCGGTCGTCGGAGCCGTCCGTCTCGCCGACGGCCGCGCTCGCATCTTCGAGGTCGAGTTCCACCTCGGCCTGGCGGTCGGAGTCGACCGCCGCCGCTTCGTCGGCTGCTGGCCCGTCATCCGGAGCGCGCGGATCGAAGACCGCCTCGAGTTTCCCGTCGGGGAACATCGATCCGGCATCGTCCGGTGTCGACGGCTCGTCGTCGGGATCGGTGATCGTTTCCAGGGTTTCACCCATGTCGTCGAACAGGGACTCGAGTTCCGCCGTATCGGCCTCGATCGTATCTGGAGCGGCCTCGGCCCCAGCCTCGGGCAGGGCGGAGTGATCGTCCCCCTCGCTGTCGACGGCGGGATCGAGCGCATCTACGTCCGATTCTGCCTCGGCCACCTGTTCGTCCGCGCCAGCGTCGGCAGCGTCGAAATCGCCGTCGTCGGTCAACCACGCTGGTTGCTCGTCATCTGCCTGCTCCGTCGAGAAGGTGGTAGCGTCGTCGAACTCCCAGCCGTCGTCACCGAACTCGCTGTCGAAGTCGAACCCGTCGTCTTCGTCCTCCTCGAGTTCGATCGGCTCTTCTTCCTCGACGTCGCCGAGCGCACTCGAGAGGCCACTCGGGGTCTGTCCACGGTACTCCTCGAACAGCGACTCCTCGGCTCGCTCGAGGAGATCCGTGGAGAGGTTGTACGTCTCGGTCGTCGCGTCGGGACGCGGGACGAGCGCTTCCTTCTCCGGGTCGACGTCGATCAGGACGCTCTCCATCTCGCGGAGATCCTCGAGGCTCTCCTCTAGATCTCCGTTGGCGATGAGCGTGAGAATCGTCTCGGGGTCGTTGATGAACGCCTGGACGGTCGCAGCCACTTCCGCGTACGTGTTCAGGCCGTTTTTGATCAGGTACGCGAGGATGACCTCGCGTTTGAACAGCTCGTGTTCGAGCTTCTCGCGGTTCCAGCCGCGATCGAACCGGATCTCCTCTAAGGTGTTCGAGTCGCCCATCTTGAGGAACTCGTCGGTCTCGGCCTGCCACTGGTAGACGTCCTGGACGTTGATCTCGTCGTGTTCGGCCTCGTAGTGGTTGATCTCGGTGAGCGACTTGTTCCGGCGGACCTTTCGGCCCTGCACCCTCGTCTGCGTCTGGATTGAGACCAGATCTAGCGCGGTGAACATCGTCTTCGAGACGTTGATCGGGTCGGTCGTGAACCGCTTGAGGACCTCGTCGACGGAGTCGGCGTGGAACGTCGTGTAGGTGGTGTGCCCCGTCGACATGACCTGGAACAGCGTCCGGCCCTCCTCACCACGGATCTCACCCATGACGATGTAGTCGGGTCGCTGGCGGAGTGCGGCCTCGAGCAGGTCGAACTCGTCGACGTCGCCCTGCTCGTCGTCGGAGAACGACGGTCGGGTGACGCTCGCGATCCAGTTTCGCTGTGGGAGCTCGACCTCGCGGGTGTCCTCGATGGAGACGATTTTCGCGCTCGAGGGGATGAACAGCGAGACCGCGTTCAGCGAGGTCGTCTTCCCGGATGCGGTCCCCCCGGCGAAGATCAGGCTCTTGTGGTTCTCGATGGCCAGCCAGAGAAACGCCATCTCGTCGAGCGAGAAGGTGTTCCAGTTGATGAGGTCGATCGGCGTGAACGGGACGTCCTTGAACTGACGGATGGTGTAGTTGGTCCCGTGGTCGGAGACCTCCTTACCGAGGGTCAACTGGGCACGCGAGCCGTCGGGCAGCGTCGCGTCGACCTGGGGCAGCCGCTTGCTGATCCCCTTGCCCGATCGCTGGGCGAGTTTGACGACGAAGTCGTCGAGTTCGTCCTCGCCGTGGTAGATGTTGCTGATGATCTGCTCGTACTCTGAGTGGTAGACGAAGACGGGCGAGTTGTACCCGTCACAGGAGATGTCCTCGACGTTGATGTCGTGTTTGATGCCGTCGATCCGTTCGTAGCCGATGAAGTCGCGTTTGAGCAGGTACAGCAGTTTCTCGACCTGGTACTCGTTCAGGGTGTCCGGGTCTTCCGCGAGAATTATCGGCTCCGGCCGAACCTCGATGCCCTCGAGGTCGGTTCCGGCGACGGGTTCCTCGTCGTGGTCGTCGTCGGTCTCGTCGTCCGTCTCGTCGTCGGCGAACATCGACTTCACCGACTCGAGCAAACCGTCGCTGATCGGGCTGGCCGTCTTCTCGAAGAGGTCGTACCGTTTCAGCAGGCGCCGCGTCTCGGCTTCGATGACCGACCGCCGGCCGTCCTCGCTGGCTTTCTCCTTGATTCCCTCGTCGGAGTACTTGATCGCCGTCCGGAGTTTCCCGGAGAGAAACTCCGTCAGTTCGGATTCGATCTCGTTTACGTACGGCTCAACGACGTAGTACTTTTTCTCGTTTTCCTTCTCGGAGTGGAAGATGACAACGCAGGCGTAGGGTTTGTTGACCCAGTATCGTTCGACCTCACGGAAGTGGCGCTTCTTATCGAGCGGAACCGCCTTCTCCAGATCGTACCGGTTGGTGACGGTCGTCGTGCCGTCGACGTTGGAGAAGAACTCGTCTTCGTCGAGGTCCTCCTGAACGTTGACCGTCCGTTCGTCGACGACGTCAGCCAGCGCCGACGCGACGCTGCCGGCCTGGGCGAGACGGGCTTCCGTCTCGTCGGGATCGAATCCGAGCGCAGCCTCGTCGTCGTGTGGAACGATCTCATCGTTTTCGTCGCGAGGTCGGCTCCCGTCGTCGTCGTAGTAGTACTCCCACTTGTAGTGTTCCCAGGTCCAGACGTCTTTGACGACCGGCGTCGTCTCCGGGTCGACGTACTCGAGAAAGCGGTTCTCGAGGACGTCACGGTTGTCACCGGCGACGGGCAACACCCGATCCTCGAGGTCGTCCGGGTGAAATCCCAGGTACCGTTCGGGATCGAACGAAACGCCGTCCCAGTCGTCGCCGCGTGGAACCGTGGGTTCGGTCCCCTCGTCGGTGTCGAGGCCGAGCTGTTCTTCCGGTTCCGGACCGGACGGGTACAGGTCGGACACCTCGTCGCCGTATCCGTGTTCGTCCATGAACTCGGCCCACGTGTACGCGCCGACACGGACGCGACGACGCAAGTAGGCGTCGGCGACACCGTCTTTCGCTTCCTCCGACGCTGAGTCAGACGCCTCGCCATCGGAAAAGTCCCCGGCGTCTGACTGGTCGGCCTCGTCAATAGCCATTGGATTCAACTAGACACCCTCCCTTCAAAAAATTCAGGTGCTGATTACCAGTTCTGATAATTTTCTGTACGCACAGACCGCCTGTTTATTAGCTGACCAAATTTCACGAGTAGAGTCACTATTTAGGGCGTTTCTCCGTTGGCCACCGGGATCGGACCGGACATTATATCTACATTGATGGTCGGAAATATATACTCTGGCTCACCCAACGTGTTAGCACAACTATAATTCTGAGGGACCCTGGTTCGACCGTCACCAACTGACGGCCGAATTGCCGGTCGATCACGGACGCTCGATCGGTAGCCCGAACCGTCAGTCGACGAGATCACGCCCACTCGGTTCGTGAACCGTCGTGCTCGACGGTATAGCTTGATGTGTGCTGACGGTTCATCGATACGTGATGAGTGACCTATTCGACCTCGAGGGGCGGACTGCGATCGTCACCGGTGGCGGCCGTGGGATCGGACGGGCGATCTCGATCGAACTGGCGAACGCCGGCGCTGCCGTCGTCCCGACCGCTCGCTCGAGGACGGAGATCGACGCCGTCGCCGACCGAATCACCGACGACGGCGGTGCGGCCCTCGCAGTCGACGCCGACGTGACCGATCCCGATGCCGTCGAACGCGTCGTCAGCGAGGCGGTCGGGGCGTTCGGCGGCGTCGACGTCGTCGTCAACAACGCCGGATTCAACCCCGACGATGCGCTGGGCCGCCCCGAAGACGTCTCGAGCGAGAGCGTCGAGCGCGTCCTGGAGGTCAACCTCACCGGCGCCTACGAGGTAACGACGGCCGCCGCGGAGTTTCTCCTCGAGAGCGACGACGCTGTGGTGATCAACGTCGCGAGCGTGGGCGGCGTCGTCGGTCTCCCCCGCCAGCACCCCTACGTGGCCTCGAAACACGGGCTGGTTGGGCTCACCAGGAGCATGGCCCTCGACTGGGCGCCGGACGTTCGGGTCAACGCCGTCGCACCCGGCTACGTCTCGACGGAACTCACCGAAGACCTCGAGGGGAACGACGGGCTCAGACGATCGATCCTCGAGCGGACACCGCTCGACCGGTTCGCAGACCCCGATGAGATCGCCGGCCCGGTCGTCTTCCTCGCGAGCGACGCAGCGCGGTTCGTCACCGGCGCCTGTCTCTCCGTCGACGGCGGTTGGACGGCGAGATAACGGTCCAGGGGCCGGTCCCTCTCCGGCGACCCTCGTTTTACACCCCTTCACAGAGCCAGCTCCCGAAAGCGTGTGTTAAGCAATAGCTCCCGATTGGAAAACATCGTTAAAAACTTTCCCGTCGTTCCCCGGGGCTGAGAGGAGCCGCCGATCATTTGAGCGACCGCTGAGTCCACGGTCGTATGCGATACGATGACTCTGAACGAGCGCAGGCGGTGGCATCGCGGGCCCGTGAGCTGATGGACGAGGTCGTTCTCCCGATCGAACGAGCGCGAGCCGGGGGGATGACTGTCTCGAGCGGCACCGTCGCAGAACTCCGTGAGGCGGCGCGGGAGTACGACGTCTACGCACCACAGATTCCCGAAGCGTACGGCGGAATGGGACTCAGCTTCCGCGATGCGCTTCCGACCTTCGAGGAGGCAGGACGGAGCCTCCTCGGATCGGTCGCGATGCGCGTCGACGCGCCCGACGAGGGCAACATGCACCTCCTCGAGCTGGCCGGTGACGACCTCCAGAAGGAGACGTATCTCGAGCCCCTCGTAGCGGGCGAGTTGACCTCCGGATTCTCGATGACGGAACCGATGCAGGGTGCCGGCTCGGACCCGAAGATGATCCAGACCACCGCGACGCGGGACGGCGACGAGTGGGTCATCGACGGTCACAAGTGGTGGACGACCCAGGGCGTCGAGGCGGACCTCCTGATCGTCCTCGCGCGGACGAATCCGGACGCCCACCCCTACGAGGGGTGTTCGCTCTTTCTGGTCCCGGCCGACGCCGACGGCGTCGAGGTGCTTCGGGACGTCCCACATATGGGCGGGGGCAACCGCGGCGCCTCACACGCCGAGATTCGCTACGACGGCGTCCGCGTCCCCGACGAGCACCTGCTCGGCGACCTCGATCGAGGATTCGTCCACGCCCAGGAACGGCTCGGCCCTGCCCGCCTGACCCACTGCATGCGGTACTCCGGGATGGCCCAGCGCGCGCTCGAGATCGCCAAAGCGTACCTGAGCGAACGGAAAGGGTTCGACTCGAGGCTGTCGGACAAGCAATCGCTTCGCCACCGGATCGCGGACGCCGAGACGAACCTCCACGTCGCCCGAACGGCGATCCGTGACGCGGCCGATCGTATCGCCGCCGGCGATCAGGCCCGCGTCCAGGTCTCGATGTGCAAGGTGTTCACCGCGAACGTCACTCAGGACGCCATCGACCTCGCGGTCCAGTGCTGTGGTGCAAACGGCATCGGGAAAGACCTCCCGCTGTCAGACTTCTACGAGTCTGTCCGGCAGTTCCGCATCGTCGACGGTGCCGACGAGGTCCATCGCCGCGTCATCGCTCGCGCCGCGTTCGACGACGTCTCCGAGGAAGAGCTCGAGCCCCTGACCCGATTCGGAGCCCCGAACACCACCTGACCGTACAGCCTCTCGTCCATCAGGAAGATCGGTCCAGCCGGATACTTCACCACCGGCTACACCGTCGACCGAGACGCCGGGGTCGGCCCGGATTCGTCGAGGGGCAGGCAGCCCTTTCGCACGACGACTGTGCGCTTGGTGTGTACACCGTTGGCAGATAGAACAGGCATGGAGGGATTCGAACCTGATGGCGAGACGGCCTCTCTCGCTTCGCTCGTCGGCTCCTTGCACGGGCGTGGCGGGATTCGAACCGCGGTCGTTCCGCGTTGCTCCACTCCCTGATTCGAATCCCGTGCCCGTCTGCTCCTCACGTCCGTTCGTCGCAGACGGGCGTGGCGGGATTCGAACCCACGATCAGAAGGTTAGGAACCTCCTGCCCTCTCCGCTAGGCCACACGCCCCGAGAAAAGGTTCAGTTTGTTTCGGTTTCGGTTTCCGTTTCCTCGTCTTCCTCGGCCGTGACAGGCTCCGTGTCGACGAAATCGTCGTCGTCCTCGTCGACGTCGTCGAAGTCACCCGTCTCGCGCATCTCCTCGAGTTCCGTTTCGACCTTTTCACGCCCCTTCTGGAATTCGCCCATGGCTTCCCCCGTCGATCGGGCCAGCTTCGGGATCTTGTTGGCCCCGAATAGCAAGATGGCGATGAAAAGGATGATCAGTAGTTCCGGACCCCCGGGTGCGCCGGGGATGAACAGCGGTGCGATTTCGGCTACCATCTCTATGCGTGGCTTACCCGCTGGCAATTATAACCTTTTTGGACCACACAGTAAAGCACGCGTCAGCGAACCTCCCGTTCTCGAGGGATTCCGGCGGGATCGACGCTGTTGGGTCCACATAAATCGGTCGGCTCCCGGGGAACCGGTCGACCGGGTCGAACCGAGCTCGGGTCGCCGGTCGCGACGCCGTGACAGCGTCGGCCCCGGGTGACCGTCGGGAAACGATCCTCACGCGACCGATCGCGGTCTGGACGCGCTGGGCTATCGATCAACCGCGTGCATCCGGCCAGTGGTTCGAAGAGTAAATCCGTGACCGAAGAAGCGGCGGGGATGCCCACGACTGGTGTGAACTTCCGAGAACGAAACTGTCTTTCCCGTATGAACGTAACGGACTGTCGATGGTAGAAACTGGAGACGCAGCCCCCGATTTCACTGCCCCGCTTGCAACCGGCGACGTCGAGTCATTCTCGCTGTCAGAGCGCGTCACGGACGAAGCGCCGATCGTCCTCGCGTTCTTCCCCGGCGCGTTCACGAGCGTCTGCACCAACGAGATGTGTACGTTCCAGGACCGCCTCGCGGCGTTCGAGGACGTCGACGCGACCGTCTACGGCGTCAGCCGTGACTCGCCGTTCACCCTCAACGAGTTCCGCGCGCAGAACGACCTCGAGTTCGGCCTGATCAGCGACTTCAATGCCGAGATCGTCGACGAGTACGGCATCTCGATGGACTTCGACGACCTCGGCGTCTACGGCGTCGCCAAACGCTCGGTGTTCGTCGTCGACGGCGACGGCGAGGTTACCTACGCCTGGGTCAGCGACGACCCCGGCGTCGAACCCGACTACGACGAGGTCGAAGCCGCCGTCGAAGACGCAGCCTAGATCGCCCGTCCGCCGCTGGCGGAGGGCTTTTCTCGTCGGCCGAAGACGTACGAATATGAGCGATTCAGCCGCCTCTGAGGAACCCCGCCGCGTCTACGATCCCGACGGGGAGCACAACTTCCCCGACGAGAAACTCAACGCCGTTCTCGAGTTCATCGATGCCGACGAAGAGATCGCGACCTACCTCGACGCCCAGAACGTCAACGCGGTCGATCGCATGCAGTACAACGACCACGGCACGAAGCACATCGAGATCGTCCGCAACCGTGCACTCTGTCTGTACGATCTGCTGAAAGCGAGCGACGTCGACTTCAACGGAGCCCGCCAGCAGGGTCTCTCGGAGGAAGACGAGTCGATCATCATCGCCTTCGCGGCTACGTTACACGACATCGGACACCTCGTCCACCGGGACGAACACGCCTACTACTCGATTCCGCTGGCTTCGGACGTGCTCGACCGGGTGCTTCCGGAGTTCTACGACGTCGCGGAGTGCGTCCGGATGAAAGGCGAAATCCTGCACGCGATCCTCTGTCACCACCGGGCCGAGACGCCGCTGACCACGGAAGCGGGCGTGATCCGCGTCGCCGACGCCCTCGATATGGAGAGCGGCCGCTCGCGCATCCCGTACGAACACGGCGGCCGCGGGATCAACACCCTCTCGAGCCAGGCGATCAAACGCGTCTCGCTGTACGAAGGCGAGACGCGGCCGGTGATGGTCGAAATCGCGATGACCAACGCGGCCGGCGTCTACCAGGTCGACAATCTCCTGAAGGCGAAACTCAGCGGCTCGGGACTCGAAGACCAGATTCGTATCGTCGCGGTCAACACCAACGAAACCCACGAGCAGCTGGTCGAACGGATCGAACTGTAAGGGTCCTCAACCTCGAGTGCCCGTCGCCGATCACCACTCGTGACGGCACAGAGTACGCCACAGATCGGTACTGACGCCGATCGACGCTCCGTTCGATGCGACGCTACGTTCGAACCGATTCGATCAGATCGCCCCGCCGCTCGAGATAGCCGCGCTCTCGCAACGTTCTGAGCATCGTGAGTGCCGTTCCCGTTCGCATCCCGAGGTCGTCCCGAAGCTGGGCGACCGTCGTCTCGCCTCGAGTCGTCACGTACAGGTAGACGAGTTTCGCTCGTGGCGACTCGATTTCGTCGGGAATCGAAACGGCGCTGCCTTGTCGTGATTTGGACTGCATACGCGAGCGTTTATTTCGACGATACTAAAATCCTACTTCAACGATCGTCGAAAGTCGACGCGAAAGCGGTCGCCGTCGTCGACGACGACCATCGAGCGTGTCGTTTTTGTACCGTCCCGGAAGAGACAGACGGTATGTCGACGCAGCTCACCGCTCTCGCATTGCTGACGGGCCTGCTTACTGGAGCCCTGTTTCGCTTTCTCAATATTCCGATTCCCGCTCCACCGGAGCTTCCCGGCATCATGGGTATCGTCGGAATCTATCTCGGATACAAGCTGATCGACCACTTCGACGTCGGCGTCGACCTCCTCGAGAGCCTCGGTATTTGAGCTCGGACGGAGATCGGCTCGATCACGGGGCTCGAGACAGACCGGGTTCCTCTGGGCCGGCCTGTATAGCAGTTCCTGCCCTCGCCGTCGCTGCCTGGCAGACCCTCCTGGAGGGCGGATTGGAGCGCTTCGGAGGCGAAGTCGTGCCGGGACCGGCTCACCGCGAGTCTATGGCCAGCGTCAGCCGCGACATCCCCCACGCAAAGGAGAGCACCAGAACGACCGTGAGATAGGCCGCCCCGAGCGGAACCACGACGACCGGAAGCGACTCGTGAAACAGGTAGCCAGCGGCGACGAGGAGCGGAGCGAGCACCAGATTGACGTGAACGAATCGCTCGAGACTCATCTAGTGGGTCTCAGCGGGGCGTGGGGAATAGGCCTACCGGTGTCCGTTCGTACACACCCGTGAGAACAGTACCGCGTCGAAAAACCGATCGGCGTCAGTAGCTGCGGACTTTGGGCTCGTAGGTCTTCTCTTCGCCCTCGAGGATAACCGGGCGGTAGAAGATGTCGGGCTTGCCGCCGTTCCACGAGATCAGCGTGTGTTTGAGCCAGTTTTCGTCGTCACGTTCCTGGCGCTCCTTGCGCCAGTGGGCACCGCGGAACTCGTTGCGGACGAGTGCACCCAGCGCGATCGTCTCGGCAACGTCGATCAGGTTCCGCGTCTCGTAGGTCTGCTGGAGGTCGGTGTTGAACGTTCGCGACGGGTCGTCGACGTAGACGTGCTGGTACTCCTCGCGGCACTCGCGGATGACCTTCAGCGCCTTCTTGATTCCCTCTTCGGTCCGGAAGACGTTGACGTAGTCGGTCATGGCCTTCTGGAGCTTCTGGCGGATTTCGGCGTGCTGGATGCCGTCGTCTTTGTCCATCAGCCGGTCGACGCGTTCGCGCTCGCGTTCGACGGTGCGCTCGAGAAGCCCTTCGGCGTCGGCCGTGACACCGCCGTCGGCGGCGACCCCGTCGTCGGCGGGTTCGATGCCGACTTCGCCGGGCGTGACGGGAAGGTCGGCGTCGGTCTCGACCTCGACGTCCTCGCCGTAGCCGGTCTCGATCTGGGCGTCGCCGAGGTCCTCGCCGGCGGCGTGGCGGCCGGCGCGCTTGCCGAAGACGATCAGTTCGGGCAGGGCGTTGCCGCCCAGTCGGTTGCCGCCGTGGACGGAGACGCAGGCACACTCGCCGGCGGCGTAGAGGCCGTCGATGTTGGTCTGGCCGTTCTCGTCGGTCTCGATGCCGCCCATCGCGTAGTGCTGGCCGGGCTTGACCGGCATCGGTTCGACGAGGCCGTCGACGCCCTCGAAGTCCTCCGCGAGGTGGAGGATGTTCTCGAGTCGATCGAGGATGCGCTCCTCGCCGAGGTGGCGCATGTCGAGGTAGACGTACTCGTCGTTGACGCCACGGCCCTCGTTGACCTCAGTGAGTTCGGCCCGCGAGACCACGTCGCGGCTGGCGAGTTCGCCGTCGTTGTTCGCGTAGCCGTACTCGAACATGAACCGCTCGCCCTTCTCGTTGTAGAGGATCCCACCCTCTCCACGGACTCCCTCACTGATGAGGACGCCGGTCGATGGGAGCGACGTGGGGTGGAACTGGATGAACTCCATGTCCTCGAGCGGGACGCCGGCGCGGTAGGCGATGGCGTGTCCGTCGCCGGTACAGGAGACGGCGTTGGTGGTGTGGTCGAACGCCTGACCGGGACCACCGGTCGCGAGGATGACGCCGTCGTTCGCTTTGAAGCCCTCGATCTGGCCGGACTGGACGTCGTAGGCGACGACGCCGTGGCAAGTTCGGTCGTTCGGGTCGGGTTCGTCGGTGGTCGCGAGGTTCATCACGTACCACTCGTCGTAGACCTGGATCCCGCGTTTGACGACCTGCTCGTACATCACGTGCAGCAGGTGGTGGCCGGTTTCGGCACCGGCGTACGTCGTTCGCGGGTACGAGAGCCCGCCGAACGGTCGCTGGGAGACGCGACCGTCCTCCTCACGCGAGAAGGGCATCCCCCAGTGTTCGAGGCGCATCGTGTCCTCGGGGGAGTCCTGTGCGAGGGTCTCGACTGCCGGGGCGTCACCCAGGTAGTCGGAGCCCTTCATGGTGTCGTAGGCGTGGAGTTCCCAGTCGTCGCCCTCCTGGAGGGCGGCGTTGATGCCACCCTCGGCCGCGCCGGTGTGGCTGCGGACCGGGTGGAGTTTCGTGACGAGCGCCGTGTCGGCACCCGCCTCGTGCGCTGCGATTGCGGCCCGGAGGCCGGCGCCACCGGCGCCGACCACGATGACGTCGTGTTCGTACATGGTTTACCAGAATTTCAGGTTCTTCTTGACGGCTTCCCGTTTGAGCGCCTGAATGTGCTCGGTGAGCGGGATGTCTTTCGGACACACCTCGGTACAGGAGAACTGGGTCTGACACCGCCAGACGCCGTGTTCCTGCTCGATGATGCGGAGTCGATGCTCTTTGACCTCTTCGGGTTCGCGGTCGTCCATCGCGAACCGGTAGGCCTTGTTGATCGCCGCCGGCCCGAGATACTGGTTGTCGCCAGCCGCGATGTTACACGAGGAGACACACGATGCACACCAGATACAGCGGGTGGACATCTTGATTTTCTCGCGGTTCTCGCGGCTCTGGCGCTGCTCCTCGAGAGCGCTCGCGTCGGGCGTATCCTCGTTCTGGAAGTACGGCTCGACGGCGTGCATCTGGTCGTAGAAGTGTTCCATGTCGACGACCAGGTCCTTGACGACCTCCTGGTGGGGGAGCGGCTCGATCCGGACTGGCTGTTCGAGCTCGGAGATCTGGGTTTTACAGCCGAGTCGCTGCTTGCCGTTGACGAAGAAGGCGTCGGAGCCACAGACGGCCTGTCGGCAGGAGTGTCGGAACGTCAGCGACGAGTCGTACTCGTCGCGGGCATACATGACCGCGTCGAGGACGGTCATCCCCTTCGTGAACGGAACGTGGAAGTCGTCGAAGCGGGGTTCCTGTTTCGCCTCGACTTCGGGATCGTAGCGGAACACCTTGAGGTGAACCGTCTCGCCCTCGAGGTCGGCGTCGTCGGCCGAGGTCTGGTCGACGACACCGCTCTCGCGCTCCCGCTCGTCGACCGGCGACTCCGCGCCTTTCATCTCCGGGTCTTGCGGTGCTTCCTGGGTTTCTGGTTCTTGCTGTTGAGTGCTCATGTTAGATCATTCCGGCCATGACGAGTGCAACGTACGTTCCCTGCGCGACGAGCGCTACACTTGCGATAGTCAGGACGCCAAAGACTACCTTCTTTGGGGTCCCGGAAAGTCCCTGGTTGACCAGCGCGTTGTAGACGCCGTTGACGCCGTGGAACGTCGCAGTGATCAGGAACAGGACCATGGTCAGGAAGTAGCCGACGTTCTCCATGCGGGCCTGCGTTCCCGCGAAGGTCACGTCAGCCGCGTGGTTGACGAAGTGTAGCTGGAAGAAGTGAAACGCGAGCACGACGACGAGAAACGCCGCCGTGATGCGCTGGAGCAACCAGCCGGTTCCGCCGGGTGTAAACGAGGAGTAGCGTTCGGCCATTAGAAGCCCACCCCCGTCAGGAACGTCGGGACGCTCGCGACCGTGATGACGCCGGTCAGGATCAACGAGGCGTAGAAGCTCTTGTCCTGGGCTTCTAGCCCGATTCCGAGGTCGACCATCAGCAGGCGCAGTCCGTTGAGGATGTGGAAGACTGCAACTGCCAGCAGTCCGACCTCGAGCACGCGGATGATAAGGAGGCTCTCGAGCCCCTGAATCGTGCCCGTGTAGACGTCGACCTGTTCGCCGGCGAGCATCATCGTCTCGCCCTGTGCGGCACCGATAGCGCTACTCAACACGGCGATGTGGGTAAACAGGTAGCCGATCAGCATCCACCCGGTGAACTTGTGGAAGATCCACGCCCACATGCCAGCCGAGAACTCCTTCCAGCGACTGAAGTCCTCGATGAGACCGCGATTGTAAGACTGACTCATACGCTCATGTGGACCTTTGAGCGTGACGGTATAGAACTTACCTTTGTCGCTTCGATCGGGGGAGTACGTTCACGATCGTTTTTCCTGATCTGTGGCGGGTACGGGCCGCTTGCGAGAGCCTGGTGCGATCCCTTTTTGACGGGACGGTCACGACGCATCGGCTCGGGGCCGCCCGTCGGTTCGGGCCTCGAACCCTTCCGTGGGCTGGGGCT
>LKMK01000031.1 GCA_001563805.1 Natrialbaceae archaeon B1-Br10_E2g2 | reverse complement strand
CTCCGTTCGGCGAACGACTCGAGCAGCAGGTCCGTCGCCTCGTCCCACCGGTGTTGCTGGTCGTCGTCCTCGCCGCGGTCGCGGTCGGTCGCGAGCAGGTCGATCGCCGTCTCGAGGATCTCGCCCGCGTCGCCTCGTGGCAGCTCACCGCCGAAGAACTCCTCGCGGAGCGCGGCGGCCGTCATCGGCTCGAACGTGCGTCGTTTGACGGCCCGCATGAACGCTCGCGTGTGGCCCCACTCCTCCTCGCCCAGGTCGTACGCGTCGGGTGCGATGAGGTCGGGACAGCGCGTCCGGAACCGACAGCCCGACGGTGGATCGACGGGACTCGGTACCTCGCCCTCGAGCACCCCGCGGGCACCCCGGTCGCGCGGATCGGGAACCGGGATCGACTCGAGCAACGCCGTCGTGTAGGGGTGTTGTGGGTTCTCGAACAGCTCCTCTTTGTCGGCGAGTTCCACGACGTTCCCGAGGTACATCACTGCCACGCGGTCGGAGATGTGGCGGATAACCGAGAGGTCGTGGGCGATGAAGAGGTAGGTGAGGCCGAACTCTTCCTGGAGGTCTTCCATCACGTTCAACACCTGCGCCTGCACGGAGACGTCGAGCGCCGACACCGGCTCGTCACAGACGACGAAGTCCGGCTCGACCGACAGCGCCCGCGCGAGGTTGACCCGCTGGCGCTGTCCGCCGGAGAACGCGTGGGGATGGCGGTTGTAGTGGTGCGGATCGAGTCCGACCTTCTCGAGAAGCAGCTTCGCTCGCGCCTCTCGCCCCTCGCGGTCGAGCATGCCGTGGGCTCGCATCGGCTCTTCGACGATCTGGCCGATGGTCATCCGCGGGTCGAGCGAGGACTGGGGGTCCTGGAAGATCATCTGAATCTCCGAGCGCTTCTTTCGGAGGGTCTCTCCGGACAGCGTCGCCAGGTCCTCCCCTTTGAAGTAGATGTTCCCGTCGGTGGGCTCGAGCAATCGCAGGATCGTCCGACCGAGCGTACTCTTCCCGCAGCCGGACTCGCCGACGAGCCCGAGCGTCTCGCCGCGGCGAATCTCGAAGCTCACGTCGTCGACGGCTTTCACTCGCTCCTGGCCGACGCTGATCGGTGGGAACTGGCTGGTGTCGATCGAGACCCCGGCGAGGAGCCCGGAGTCCTGCGTGAAGTGCTTTTTCAATCCGTCGACCTCGAGGAGCGTCTCGGCCCGACCGGCCTCGGCGCTCGCCGTTCCGGCCTCCAGCTGTTCGCCTTCACTCACGGTCTTCACCTCCGTCTTCCCGGACTTCGGGAGCGTCCACGCTGTCGGCGTCGTCCGAGGACGGCGTGCCTGCGGTTAGCTGTGGCTCCCCCTCGAGCGGGACGCTCTCGTCGTAGCCGACGTCGAAGGCGTCGTGGACGACGCAGGCTGCCCGGTGTGGGTAGTCGCCGGCCTGGGCGACCGTTCTGGCGTCCGGGTGGACGCGCTGGCAGACCTCTCTCGCGTCCGGACAGCGCGGGTGGAATCGACAGCCAGCTGGCGGGGAGATCGCCTCGGGCATCATCCCCTCGATCGGCTCGAGTTCTCCGACCGTCCGGTCGGGGCGGGGCATCGAGTTCAACAGCGCTTTCGTGTAGGGATGTTTGGTATGGTAGAACAGGTCGTCCACCGGTGCCTGCTCGACGATCTCCCCGAGGTACATGACGTTCACGCGATCACAGATCTCGGCGACGACGCCCATATCGTGGGTGACCCAGATAAAACTCGTCCCGTACTTCTCCTGGAGGTCACGCACCAGCTCGATGATCTGTCCCTCGACGGTGACGTCGAGGGCGGTCGTCGGCTCGTCGGCGATGATGAGACTCGGCTCGCAGGCAAGCGCCATCGCGATCAGCACCCGCTGGCGCATGCCGCCGGAGAACTGGTGGGGGTACTCGTCGTAGCGCTGTTCGGGATCCGGGATGCCGACTTCCCGGAGCATCTCGATCGCCTCCTCGCGGGCCTCGTCGTTCGAGAGATCCCGGTTGAGTTCGATGAACTCGCGCAACTGGCCCCCGACGGTGAAGACGGGGTTGAGCGATTCCATGGGGTCCTGGAAGATGACGGCGATCTCGTTGCCCCGGATCCGCCGACGGATCTCTTCGTCCGACAGCACGTCGTCGCGCTCGCGCAACTCGCCGTCGGGACCCTCTTCGACCGCGAAGATGGTCTCGCCCTTGTAGGTGATTTCGCCGGCGACGATCTCGCCGGGATTCTCGACGAGTCGTAACAGGCTCATCGAGGCGACGCTCTTGCCGGCCCCGCTCTCGCCGACGAGTCCGACGATCTCCCCCGCTTCGACGGTAAAGGAGATGCCATCGACGGCTCGAACGGTACCCGCTTCAGTGAAAAACTGCGTTTTCAAGTTCTCGACGCGAAGGAGTGGTTCTGACATCGTTAGTCGTTGAGTCGTGGGTCGAGGGCGTCTTGCAGGCCGTCACCGAAGAGGTTGAAGCCCATGATGGTGATCAGGATGGCGATTCCGGGCCAGATCGAGAGCCAGACGTTCGCGTGCATGTAGCCGTGGGAGACGTTGAGCATCTGTCCCCAGTCCGGCGTCGGTGGCTGGGCGCCGTAGCCCAGGAACGAAAGCCCCGCGACGATGAGGATCGTCACGCCGATCTGCAAGGTGGCGTAGACGAGCACGGGCGCGAAGCTGTTCGGGATCACGTGTCTGAGGATGATCTCCCGGTTTTTGACGCCGGAGGCTCTCGCGGCTTCGATGTAGTCCATCTCGCGGATCGAGAGGACTTCACTCCGGATGATCCGTGCGAACACCGGGATGAACGTGATCCCGACGCCGACGACCGCGTATATGATATCCGGGTTCCCGCCGGTGATGAACACCGTGAAGATGATGATGAGGATCAGCGGCGGAATCGCGTAGACCGTCTCGATGATGCGCATGAGGACGTCGTCGACCTTTCCGCCGTAGAAGCCGGCGACGGCACCCACGAGGGTCCCGCCGACGAAGCCGATGAGCGTCGAGACGATGCCGACGCTCACCGAGACCTGCGCCCCGTAGACGATCCGGGTGAAGTAATCCCGACCGTCGGGGTCCGTCCCGAGCGGATGAGCCATCGAGCCGTCGGCGTGGAACGCTGGCGGCAGGTGTCCCTCACCCTCGCCGGGCCCCGGGATTCGCTCGGGGTGTTCGAAGATCGGCAGCGCCTCGGCGAACGTGAAATCCGCCATCGCACCGAGCGTGAGCCGGGACAGGTTGCTGTCGATGATCGTGTACGCGGAGATCAGGAGCACGACCGCGACAATGTACAGTCCCCACCGCGCGGTGGTGTCTTCTTTGACCGTTCTGACTGTGTGGCGCCAGCCGCGTCTGACCTCGATGTCGTCGCCCGGGCCACTGTCGTCCATTTGAGATTCGCCAATCGCCATGGTTACTCACCCTCCCCGTACGTGACGCGGGGATCGACGTACGCGTACGCGATGTCGGTGATGATCACGCCGATGACGAACATCGTCGCGATCACGATCGTAATCCCCATGATGAGCTGGTAATCGAGTTGCTGGATCGCTTCGATGAACAGCCGTCCCATCCCGTTGATGTTGAACACCGTCTCGATGAGGACGGCACCGCCGAGGGCGGTCGACAGGTTGAGTCCGACGATCGTGATGATCGGCAACTGTGCGACCTGGAAGGCGTGTTTGCGGAGGATCGTCCGCTCGGGAACGCCGTACGCGCGGGCCAGTTTGACGTACTCCCCCTGAAGCGACTCGATCATCTGCGTGCGCTCGACGCGCATCAACGTCGCCATCTGCAAGGTCCCGAGGGCGACCATCGGCAACAGCAGGTGTCTGATCGTCTGGTAGATCAGCTCCGGCCACGTCTCTATCCAGTCGTAGCCGTCGGGTCCGCGCCACGGATAGACCAGCCCGGTCGACGGGAGCCACCCGAGCTGGACGGCGAAGACGAGGATCAGCATGATCCCGATCCAGAACGAGGGGGTGCTGACGCCGATGAGCGCGACGATCCGCGAGACGTGATCGGTCGGCTCGTTTCGCCGGGTCGCCGCGAGGATGCCGAGCGGAATCGCCGTCACGAGCGCGAACGCGTACGCCGAGAGCACGAGCAGGAGCGTTGGACCGACACGATTGAGCATCAGGTCGGTGACCGGCCGGTTGCGATGGATACTGTGGCCGAAATCACCCTGTATCAAGCCAGCCATGTACGTAACGTACCGTTCGTAAAGGGGCCGATCGAGCCCGTACCGCTGTTCGATCGTCTCGATCAACTCCTCGTCGACCTCCTGTCCCGCGAGCATCAACCGAACGGGATCACCAGGGGCCAGATTCGCGAGGAGAAACGTAATGATCGTGATCCCGATCAGTACTGGAATCGCCTGAAGAAACCGGTACACCGTGTATCGAAGGAGTCCCATCTCGAGAGTTTATCCGTTGTTGTGTAACCGAACGTGCATGTGTGTTCACCCGGCCGCTCGATCCGTGATCGGCCGGTGGCCTGTTCGATTATTCGTCGTCGACCCAGACGTTCGCCCCGTCGTGAACGAGGTTCGGGTTGTACTGCATCTGCGGGTGGACGTGAACGTCTTTGATGTGTTCGCCCGTCGCCATCGAGTTGTGCTCGGTGAACACCGGGAGGGCGGGCAGTTCCTCGAGAATCTCCTCGATCACGTCGGTATAGAGCGCTTCGCGCTCGTCGTGGTCGGCCGACTCCCGCGCCGCGACGATGTTGTCGTGAAAGTCGTCGCTCCCCTCGTAGAAGTGGCCCTGGTTGACCGACTCCTGGCTCTCGTGGAAGTTGGGGTAGAGGTACTGGTCGGGGTCGGGACCGCCGGTCCAGCCGACGATGTAGGCCTCGTAGTCGTCCGGGTCGCCGTCGCTGTAGATGGTCTGGTCGAGCATCGCGCCGAAGTCCATCGTCTGGACCTGCATGTCGTAGCCGATCTCGTCGAGGCGGGTCGCGACGCGCTCGGCCAGCGTCGCCCGCTCGTCGTCCGGTGCCAGGAACGTCGGGTTCCAGTCGTCGGGTGCGTGTTCGTCGAGCAACTCCTCGGCGAGGTCGGGATCGTAGTCGGGGTAAAGCTCCTCCCACTCCTCGAGCGGGAAGTCCCACAGCTCGTTCGTGATGCGGGAGGTCGGCGTGACCAGCGGCATCGCGGCGTTGTTCAGGTACGTCTCGACGTAGTCGGTCGCCGAGAAGGCGTGGGCGATCCCACGGCGGACGTTGGGGTCGGCCGTCCCTGCCCCCTCGTTACAGTTGAAGTAGATGTACGCGACCGAGGGGCTCTCGGCGACGTGGACGCGAATGTCCTCTTCGTCCTCGAGCGTCTCCCAGTCGTCGTTCGGGACGTCACCGATCGCGTCCGTATCGCCGGCCAGAATCTCGCTGACGCGGCTCGCGTCGTCGACGTTGTCCTCGAAGCGGATGTGCTGAACGTACGGCTGTGGCTCGTCCCAGTAGTCGTCGAACCGCTCGAGTTCGACGTACTCGCCGTACTCGAAGTCGGTGAACTCGAAGGGGCCGGAGCCGACCGGGTCCTCGTTGAACGCCTCGGGGTCGTCGGTCCGGACGTCTTCTGGAACGATGCTGACACCCTGGTTGAACATCTCCCACGGACCGTACGGGTGCTCGAGGTCGACCTGCAGCTGGTAGTCGTCGATGACCTCGACCTCCTCGATCATGTCGTACGTCGAGATGTTCGGCGTCTCTTCTTCGACGGGAGCGGTGAACGAGTGAGCGACGTCCGAGGCGGTGAGCTCGTCGCCGTTGTGGAACTCGATGCCCTCGTGGATCTCGTAGAGGTATCGGGTGTCGTCCCGTTCGACCTCCGGAAAGTCGACGGCGACCTTCGGCTGGAGCTCGTACTCGTAGTCGAACTCGTAGAGGCTGTCGAAGACGAGGTTCGCCACCTGCACGCTGTACGCGTCGTTCGAGACGACCGTGTCGAAGTCCTCGTCGCGCTCGAGCTCCTGGGTGTACACCAGCGTGCTCTCACGCGCCGCGTCTTCGTCGTCGGGCTCCTCCCTGTCGTAGTCGTACTCTTCCGGATCGAGAATGTCGCCGGTGGCCTCCTGCTCCTCACCGTTCCCACCAATGCACCCTGCGAACGCCGCTGCCGAAACCGCCGCACCCGTGGCGAGAATTCGGCGACGGGTCGCGTGTACTGAGTTCCGTACCATCCTGGCAACGATCCTTCTGCACGTCCTTTGTTATCCTCTACCAAAACGAACGAATTACGCCGGTACTGGCAGATGGCCCGACGTAAGGATTCTTTACATGTACGCTGGTGTCCGTCGCCCCTCGATCCTGTCTGTGAAGGATCACCTTTGCGTTCCGACCCGACGACTGGTCCGATCGGTACGAACATCTTTTTCCACTGGCGAACACAGTGTTCCGTATGAACTACCGAGCCGTCGAATCCGCAGGCGAGTACGTCGCTCGCCTCGAGACCGGAGCCGAGTGGCGCACCGAGATCGAGACGCTCGCCGACGAGGTCGACGCCGACGCCGCCTGGTTCACCGCGCTCGGGGCGGTCCAGGACGCCGAACTCTGGTTCTACGACCAGGACGAGTGTGCGTACTATCCGATCGAGTTCGACGAACCGCTCGAGGTCGCCAGTTGCGTCGGAAACGTCTCCCTGCTCGAGGGTGACCGATTCGCACACACGCACGCGGTACTCTCCGATCCCGACGGCACCACCTACGCCGGCCACCTGAACGAGGCGACCGTCTGGGCCGGCGAAGTGCACATGCGCGTCTTCGAGGAGCCGCTCGAGCGCGCCTACGACGAGACGACCGAACTCGACCTCTGGCTCTGAGATGCGCGAGGCAGACGAACGGTACTTCGAGCGGCTCGAATCGCAACTCGAGGCGGCGTTCGACGTCGCCGAGGAAGCGAAAGCGCGCGGTGGTGACCCCGAACCCGACGTCGAGATCCCGGTCGCGAAGGACATGGCCGACCGGGTCGAGAACATCCTCGGCATCGACGGTGTCGCCGAGCGGGTCCGGGAACTCGAGGGGCAGATGTCCCGGGAAGAGGCTGCGCTCGAACTCGCAGAAGACTTCGCAGAGGGCCGGGTCGGCGACTACGAGACGAAAGCCGGCAAGGTCGAGGGAGCCGTCCGGACGGCGGTCGCGTTGCTCACGGAGGGGGTCGTCGCCGCGCCGATCGAGGGGATCGACAAGGTCGAGATCCTCACCAACGACGACGGCTCCGAGTTCGTCAACGTCTACTACGCCGGCCCGATCCGCTCTGCGGGGGGGACCGCACAGGCGCTGTCGGTCCTCGTCGCCGACTACACCCGCGCGCTCGTGGGGATGGCCCAGTACGAGGCCCGAACGGCGGAGGTCGAACGCTACGCCGAAGAGGTCGCTCTCTACGACAAGGAGACGGGCCTACAGTACACGCCGAAGGACAAGGAAACCAAGTTCATCGCCAAACACCTCCCGATCATGCTCGACGGGGAGGCCACCGGCGACGAGGAGGTCTCGGGCTTTCGGGACCTCGAGCGCGTCGACACCAACAGCGCCCGCGGCGGGATGTGTCTCGTCATGGCCGAAGGGATCGCGCTCAAGGCGCCGAAGATCCAGCGGTACACCTCCCAGCTCGAGGAGATCGACTGGCCGTGGCTCCAGGACCTGATCGACGGCACCTACTACGACGCCGAGTCAGCCGAGGCGGACGACGACGGGGCCGACGATGAGGAGGCGGCCGACGACGGGGGTGACGACGAGGCTGGTGCGGGGGTCGACGACGACAGCGACGACAGCGCCGACGGGCCACCGCGCGTCGAGGAGTCGACGAAGTTCCTCCGGGACCTGATCGCCGGCCGGCCGGTCTTCGGCCACCCGTGTGCCGAGGGGGGGTTCCGACTCCGCTACGGCCGTGCGCGAAACCACGGGTTCGCGACCGCTGGCGTCCACCCCGCCGCGATGCACCTCGTCGACGACTTTCTCGCGACTGGCACCCAGATCAAGACCGAACGACCCGGGAAGGCGGCGGGTGTCGTCCCCGTCGACTCCATCGAGGGACCGACTATCAAACTGGCTAACGGCGACGTCCGTCAGATCGACGACCCGGTCGAAGCCCTCGAGATCCGCAACGGCGTCGAGAAGATCCTCGATCTCGGCGAGTATCTGGTCAACTACGGCGAGTTCGTCGAGAACAACCACCCGCTCGCGCCGGCTTCCTACACCCCCGAGTGGTGGATCCAGGACCTCGAGGCCGCAGGTGCGGACGTACAGGCGTTGCAGGACGACCCTCGAATCGACCTCGAGCACCCTGACGCCGACCGGGCCCTCGAATGGGCCACCGAGTACGACGCGCCGCTGCACCCCGCGTACACCTACCTCTGGCACGATCTTTCGGTCGAGGAGTTTTGCACCCTCGCCGACGCCGTCACGGACGGCCGCGTCGAGGGGACAGACGACGGAGCAGCCCTCGTTCTCCCCTACGACGAGGCCACCTGTGATGCCCTCGAGACGATCGTCATCGAACACCGCCAGCGTGACTCGGCCGGTCGCATCGAGATCGACGACTGGAAGCCGTTCGTCCGCTCGCTCGGCTGTGCGATCCGCCAAACCGCGACCGACGGAGCCGCCCTCGAGTCGGGCGAGCGAGCGACCGCGACGGTCGAACTCGAGCGAACGTGGGACGACGACGACCTCTCCGAGCGCGCCCGCACGTGGGGTGACGGGACGGGCGAGAACGCCGTCGAGGCCGTCAACGAGGTCGCGCCGTTCGAGATCCGCGAGCGCGCCCCGACCCGGATCGGCAACCGGATGGGCCGTCCCGAGAAGTCCGAACGCCGCGACCTGAGCCCGCCGGTCCACACGCTCTTTCCCATCGGCGAGGCTGGCGGTGCTCAGCGCAACGTCGCCGACGCGGCGAAACACGCCGAGACGATGCGCGATACGCCGGGCGTCGTCGAACTCCAGATCGGCCGCCAGCGCTGTGAGCACTGCGGCACGGAGACGTTCAAGAACCGCTGTCCCGACTGCGGCGAGCGGACGACGCCCGACTACCGCTGTCCCGACTGCGACCAGCAGGTCGAACCCGACGAGGCCGGCCGCGTCGAGTGTGGCCGGTGTGAGATCGAGGCGACCTGCGTCGAGCCCCGCGAGATCGACGTCAACGACGAGTTCCGAAGCGCCCTCGAGTCCGTCGGCGAGCGAGAGAACGCCTTCGAGATCCTCAAAGGCGTCAAGGGGCTGACCTCGACGACCAAAATCCCCGAGCCGATCGAGAAGGGCGTCCTGCGCGCGAAACACGACGTCTCGGCGTTCAAAGACGGCACCGTTCGCTACGACATGACCGACCTCCCCGTCACGGCGGTCCGAGCGAGCGAACTCGACGTCGACGTCGGCCAGCTCCAGGCACTCGGCTACGAGACGGACATCCACGGCGACCCGCTCAGACACGAGGACCAGCTCGTTGAACTCAACGTCCAGGACATCGTCCTCTCCGATGGCGCGGCCGAGCACATGATGCAGACGGCTGACTTCATCGACGACCTGTTAGAGCAGTACTACGGCCTCGAGCCGTTCTACGAACTCGAGGATCGCCAGGACCTCGTCGGCGAGCTGGTCTTCGGGATGGCTCCCCACACCTCGGCGGCAACTGTCGGAAGAGTGATTGGTTTCACGAGTGCCGCTGTCGGATATGCACATCCGTACTTCCACGCCGCTAAGCGCCGCAATTGTGACGGTGACGAAGATTGTGTAATGCTCCTCATGGACGGGCTATTGAACTTTAGTATAAGCTTCTTGCCAAATAAGCGTGGGGGACGAATGGACGCACCCCTGGTCATGTCCTCGAGAATCGACCCCTCCGAGATCGACGACGAGGCCCACAACATGGACATCGTCTCGGAGTACCCTCGCGAGTTCTACCTCGCCACCCTCGAGCAGGCCGATCCCGGGGAGGTGGACGTCAAGATCGCCGAGGAGACCATTGGCACCGACGAGGAGTACACCGGCTTCGCCCACACCCACGACACGACCGACATCGCGATGGGGCCGGATCTGTCGGCGTACAAGACGCTGGGGTCGATGATGGACAAGATGGACGCCCAGCTCGAGCTCTCGCGGAAACTCGAGGCCGTCGACGAGACCGACGTCGCCGAGCGGGTCATCGAGTATCACTTCCTGCCGGACCTGATCGGTAACCTTCGGGCCTTCTCGCGCCAGGAGACGCGCTGTCTCGACTGCGGCGAGAAGTTCCGCCGGATGCCCCTGACCGGCGACTGCCGGGAGTGTGGCGGCCGGGTCAACCTCACCGTCCACAAGGGCTCGGTGAACAAGTACATGCAGACGGCGATCAACGTCGCCGAGGAGTACGACTGCCGCGACTACACGAAACAGCGCCTCGAGGTGTTAGAGCGGGCGCTCGAGAGTATTTTCGAGAACGACAAGAACAAACAGTCCGGGATCGAGGACTTCATGTGAGCACAGCGGCCGGCGAGTTCGCCAGCCGCTCCGTCGGCGCTGGTCGAACCGATTCGGTCGTCGTCACGAGTCGTTCGTCGAATCGCACGAACGGCTCGAGCGTGACTCTCTCCTATCTGTGGCCGTGCTATCTCCTGTCCTGGAGTCGTCCCGTCTTCTGCCCGCTCGCGGTAGCGACGACTCGGGCTCCCTCGCCCTCGGTTCGATCGGTGGTGCATTCTGTGGGTTCTGTATAGCACTACAGTGTTTACTACTGGTTAGCGGTCGAACCCCGACTATCTCGAAAATAGCACTTTCAGGCCTGCTAACCCGCGTGTTCCCTTTATCCTGATTCGACTCGTGGACTCGGACATGGCTATCGAAGACGAACGTCCACAGCTCGGGTTCGGGACCGAAGTCTACACCGAAGACGGCACGCAGGTCGGTCGGATCCGGGGGTTCGACGAGGACGGCTTCTACGTTACGCTCCGGGACGGCCTCGAGGGGATGAGCGTCGAGCACGTCCGCTCCGGCCACGAGTTCGGCGAGGCCCACCTGATGTGGCGATGTCTCGAGTGTGGCGAGATGGGTGACCTGAATCAGGATCTGCCGGAGGCGTGTCCCTCCTGTGGGGCCGAACGGGAGAACCTCTACTACTGGACCGAGGACTGATCCGGGTGCGGGAGCGCCTACGGTACCCCCCACGGGGGTGTGGGTACGCCTGAAACGACCTGCAGTCGACCGCACGCGTCGACGAAAACGGTTTTGCTCGCGCCCGGCCCACTGTAGGCCACAACGATGGAGATCGTCGTCTTTGGTGCCGGAAGCCTCGGGAGCCTCGTCGGCGGCGTCCTCGCGCGCGAACACGACGTGACGCTCGTCGCCCGTCCGGCCCACGCCGAAGCGGTTCGGATAGGTGGGCTCACCGTGACCGGGGCGGTCGATCTCCACGTTTCGCCGAGTGCCACCACCGACAGCCGCGGACTCGCTGCGGACCTCGCGATCGTCACGGTGAAAGCCGCGGACACCCCGACTGCCGCCGACGCGCTCGCGACGGGGTCGTTCGACGCCGTTCTCTCGCTCCAGAACGGAATGGGCAACGAGGAGACGCTCGCTGACCGCCTCGAGCCGCCGGTTCTCGCCGGGACGGCGACCTACGGAGCGATCCTCCAGGAGCCGGGGGTCGCCGAGTGTACGGGCCAGGGCGAGGTCGTCCTCGGGACGCGAACCGGTGGCCGCGCTCCGCTCGCGGAGAGGATCGGCAACGCGTTCGACGCGGCCGGCCTCGAGACGACCGTCGCCGGCGACATGCCTCGACGGCGCTGGGAGAAACTCGCCGTCAACGCGGCGATCAACCCGGTGACGGCGCTTTCGAACGTCGACAACGGTGCCGTGCTCGAGCCGCCGGCGGCCGACCTTGCCCGCTCCGCAGCGTGGGAGACGGCCCGCGTCGCTCGAGCCTGCGACGTCTCCCTGTCCGACCGGGAGGCGACCGCGGCGATGGAACGCGTCGCGGCTGATACCGCCGCGAACACCTCCTCGATGCGCCAGGACGTCCTCGCTGGCCGCCGAACCGAGATCGACGCGATCAACGGCTACGTCGTCGACCGGGCGGCGGACCACGATTGTGCAGTCCCGACGAACCGGACGCTCACCGCACTGATCCGGTCGTGGGAGCGCGGCGTCGGCCACCGTTAGGAGCCGCTATCCCTCGATTTGCATCCGGTTTCACCGGAGGCTAGCCGTTGGGTCGCGGCTTCTGGTTCGGACTTCGACTCCCCCAGCTCGCTGGCTGCGATCCGCTCGAGTCCTGACTCCCGCTCTCTACAGATTGATTTCGTGTGTACTCCCAATTTTGGCACGTTCCGACAGCTCTCCGGATCCTGCTCGCCGTTTTCTCCAGGCGGCCATAAACCAATTATTGCTATACAGAATCTCCGTCGGTCGGGAATTGGTGCCGTCGCTCGTCGGCCGAAGCGAGGCGGTCGTCTCCCGGGCGATATACTCACGTTTCGGCAGCGTTCGATGGTGGGACCGTTCGGATTCCGGTTTCCGGGCACCGCTGTCGCTCGAGTCACCCTCGATCGCAGAACAGAATGAGCTCTCGAGCGGACTCGAGACCGGCCGGTGGAGGATGCAGTAGCTTCGGTCGAAACGGTGAACGAAAACGGGACTCGCGGATCGAACGCGATCTAGAACGGGGCTTCGGGACCTTCGTCTTCCTGGCCGTCGTCGACGGTCTCGCCGGGGAACGACGGGCTCATGCCGCCTGCGTCACCGCCTCCACCGCCGCCCATGCCGGTGTGGGCGTTGACCTTCTCGATCTCGGGAATTTCTTTGACCATCCGGCTCTTGATCGCCTGGATCGTCATCGGGGAGATGCCACAGCCGCTGCAGGCGCCGCCGAGTGCGATCGTGACCTCGCCGCTCTCTCGGTCGATGTCCTGAATCGCTGCGCTGCCGCCGTGCATCTGGATCTGTGGGAAGTTTCGGCGGAGGAAGTTCGTCACTCGCTCCTCGAGGTCGTCCCCGTCCTGAGTTTCGGTGCTCATGGAACACTGTTGGGGGTCCGAGCCCCTAAACCTTCCGTCACTCACGTTCGGTCTCCACGCGGTGTCGTGTCTCGACCCGGCCGACGAACGATTTCTCGCCGGCGGTCACTGGAACCCGAACACGCGTCGGAGCTCGGTCTCGATCTCCTCGAGGTGTTTCTCGAGCACCGTCTCGAACCGCGCTTCGTCGACGAGGACGCCGGCGAGTCTGTCGTAGGGATCGTCGGGCAGTTCGATGCGGAACTCGCCGTCTCCCTCGTAGAAGGGTTCGCTCTCGTTGAGGACCTGCTGGTCGATCGCGTGGACGAGTTCGGAGTCGTACTGGTCGTTCATCCGGTTGAACGCGTTCTTGTACGCTTGCTGGAGTTCGGGGAAGTAGTGGACGTACTTGTCCTCGAATTTGTCGGGGTCGAAGTCGGCCATACGTACCCGAACGACCAGCGGAGACAAAAGTCGGACGATCGGCCCGTGTTCGACGCATTCGGGAGGCGCGAAGTTTGGGATCGCCTACGCGCACGCGGACGACGGTATGCGGCCCGTACAGGAGGGCGGTTTTGGAGGTGACCTGCCGGAGCTCGTATTACCGGAGCGTGCGCCTGCAAGCGGAACGCCCACTCGCTCGACGGTCAATGACGACGTACATGTCACCCGATCAGCCGCCTATCCCGCGGGAAGCGCTCCCGCCGGGGTGGGGGCTCACAGAGCATCGTGACGGCCGGTTCGGCTACCGTCACCGGACGCCATCGATCGAGCTCGTCGCGGATCGAACCCCGGCGAACCGGTGTCATCCCACGCTGGGGCTGAACTGCTGTTGGGAACTGCGCTGTCGGTACCACCTCGGTGACCGATCGGTTGCCGACGTGATCGGCTGTGTGTCGACGCGACGGGCTGCCATCGACGGACTCCTCGAGTGCATGCGATCCATTCACGCCGCCGACGGCGTGTCGGGTCCAGTCGAGGTGTTGTCCGTCCTCGAGGACGTCTCGTTCTCGGATTTCGTCCCGGATCGCCGGCCGTCTCCATAGGGCTCCACTGTCGGCCCGCACCCAATTCTATATCGCAGCATATGGTTTACTGGGGTCGTGCTGCGGAAACCGAACCGTCGACTGCCCGCAGCCAGCAGTTCGAGTGCGGGCAAACGCGCTTTTGCCGTCGTCTCGAGCGTGAGAGCTGGACGGCTCTCCGGGGGACACACACACCAAGCGAGGCCGGCGGCCGGGGAGGGTCAGTGGCGACACGTGCGGGCGTTCGGGGGTGTCCGGCCGACGGCGGCCGATCTGTCCGATCGAGCCGACGGTGTCGACGCCGATGGAGCGACGGGAGTCCGTCTCAGGAGAGCTGCTCGCCGACGAGCTCGTCGGCGCGGGCGACGAACTCGTCTTCGGCACCCGCTGGAACCGTCGCGCCGGCGGCGACGTCGTGGCCACCGCCGTCGCCACCGACGGCCCGGGAGGCCTCGCCCATCACGACCGAGAGGTCGAGGCCCCGTCGGACGAGGCTGTGGGTGCCACGTGCCGACACTTTCACCTCGGCCTCGCCGTCGGGATCGTCGGCGCGGTCGTCCGACTTCTCCGCGAATGCGAAGATCGGCTTCGAGCGGCTGACGCCGGCGTTACCCATTGCCATCCCGGCGACGATGCCGACGATCGTCTCGCGGATGCGATCGCCCGCGTGGAACCACTGGACGTGCTCCTCGTGGGTGACGCCTTCCCGGGTGACGAGATCGATCCCCTGTGAGAGATTTCGTCGGTGGTTCCGAAGGAGGGAGCGGGCTCGCTCGAGCGCCTCCTCCCGGTCGCCCAGACAGACCGCCAGGCCGACGTCGGCCCGTTCGTAGCGTGCGGTCGCGTTGAGCAGCGTCGAGAACTCGCTGGCGTCGCGGAGCTCGGTGCCGATGGGCTCCTGGGACAGGACGTAGCTCGTCCCGACCAGCTGGTCGATCTTGCTCGCGGGAACGCCGCGTGAGACGGCCCGTTTGACGAGCGCGCTGGCGACGACCTGTTTCTCCTCGTTGGTCAATCCGGCCCACCGACGCCACTCGCCGTCGCGTCTGAGTTCGAGGTCGAGGTCCTCGAGGAAGCGAAGCGCGCCGGCTTCGTCGTTCGAGATGCCGGGGATGCCCACGTCGGTCGCGTACTCGAGCAGTTTCGGCAGCGGACGGGTCTGTTTGCCGTAGATCGCGAGGTCGGTGCCGGTCTCGAGGACGCCGGCGTCGACGCCCTCGGCGACGATCTTCGCGTTCGCGCCGTGGAGTTCGCCGCCGGAGGCTTGCATGTCGCCGACGGCACCGACGACGGCTAGCGCGGCGAGGTCGCGGTTGTCCGCGCGAGCCTCGGTCGCGGCTCCGGTTGCCGCCGTCGCGGTGCCGCCGTCGGTCGAGAACGGCGAGCCGTCCCCGTCAATGTCACTCGAGACCTCGGCCAGCGCCCGCGCGAGGACGTAACTCGCCCCCGCCCCGGAGAGCTCCGAGGCCCCGTCGATGCCGAACAGTAGCGGATTGAGGTGGTACTCGGTGTCGCGCTCGGCGGGCTGGTGGTGGTCCGCGATCACGGGCGTGAACGCGCCCGCGTCCTCGTATTCGCCGATGATATCGAGCTGGCCGCTCCCGAAGTCCGTGAAGAGGACGGTCTCGTGCTCGGTCGCGGCGATCGACCCGATCGCGGCCTCGTCGAGTTGTTTTTCGAAGACCGTCTCGAAGGGCAGTCCCGCGCGCTCGAGCGCGCTGGCGGCGATCGCGGCGCTTGTCAGCCCGTCGGCGTCGATGTGGGAGGCCAGGAGAACGCGGTCGGCCTCGAGCAGGCGCTCGGCACAGGCAACGGCACGATCGGCGAGTTCGGGGACCGGCCCGGTCATAGGCCCCTGTGGGTCGTCATCTCGGATAAATGTGCGGTCATCCGTCTGGGTGGTCTCCTCCGACGTCGGTTTTCGGACCGACACGACCCCGAAAGCCCCTGGCGACCTTGACTCGCGCGGAACGCCCTGCGCGCCTCGCTCGCTCCGCTCGCTGCGGTGCTTGGGGTTCCGGGCGTCGTCGACGCCGCCAGCCCCTTTCAGTCCCACCCCGCGGTGGCTGGACGGGCGGTCGTGGTGGGCGGCTGGACGGGCGGTCGTAGCGGGTGGCTGGACGGGTGGGTTGGAAAGCGTGGAGATGTGGAGAAGCTACGACCGGACGGCCTCGAGCGTCTCGCGCGCGAGGGCGTCGAACGTGGCTTCGTCGGGGACGACGTCGACGGGGACGCCGCAGTCGGCGGCCCGGCGTCGGGTCGGGTCGCCGATGACGCCGACGACGACGTCCTCGAGTGCGTCTCTGATATTCTCGACCCCGCGGGCGCCGGCGGCCTCGAGGAAGTGCTCGACGGTCAGCGGCGAGGTGAAACAGGCGGCCGCGAGGTCACCGTCGGCGGCGAGTTCGGCCGAGTGGCCGCTGCCGTCGGGTCTGACGAGCCGATAGAGGGTCGTCTCGTGGACGTACGCGCCGGCGGCCTCGAGGCCGTCGGGCAGGACGGAACTGCCGTGGTCGCTGCGGGCGATCTCGACGCGGGCGCCGTCGACCTCGTCGGCGAGGGCGTCGACCATCCCGCTCGAGGTGTACTCCTCTGGGACGACGTCGACGTCGTACCCCGCCTCACGGAGGGCGTCGGCGGTCTTCGGGCCGATCGCACAGATGGTCCCGTTGCCGTGGTCCCAGGCCGCTTCCGCGGCGAGGTCGACGCCGGTCGTACTCGTGAGGATCGCGTAGTCGGCGTCGCTTCGTGGTCGTTCCCGGGTCGCCTCGATCTCGAGCATCGGGTCGGCGACGGGGGTCGCACCGAGCGACTCGAGGGTGGCGACGGCAGCCTCGATGCGCTCGTCGTCGGGGCGAAAGACGGCGACGGTGGGCTGGTCAGTCATTGGCTACGTCTTCGACCGACCGACTGTAGTCGTTGCGGAGGAACTCGACGACCGATTCGCGCGTGCCGGCGACGCCGCCGATGACGGTGACGGCGGGCGGTTCGATGCCGACCTCGTCGCGGACGTCGACGATCGTCTCGAGGGTGCCCGTGGCGATCTGCTGGCCCGGCCAGGTGGCGCGTTCGACGAGCGCGACCGGGGTTTCCGGGGCCAGTCCGCCCTCGATCAGGGCGTCGGCGTACTGGGGAAGTCGGGTGACGCCCATCAGGACGACGATCGTGCCGCCGGTTTCGGCCAGCGCCTCCCAGTTGACGGTCGATTCCGGTTTCGTCGGGTCCTCGTGACCCGTGACGAACGAGACGGACGAGGCGTGATCGCGGTGGGTGACCGGGATGCCCGCGACGCCGGGAGCGGCGACCGCCGAGGTGACGGCGGGGACGACCTCGAAGGGGACGCCGTGTTCGGCGAGGTAGGCTGCCTCCTCGCCGCCGCGGCCGAAGACGAACGAGTCCCCGCCTTTGAGTCGGACGACGCTTTTCCCCTCGCGGGCGAGTTCGACGAGTCGCTCGTTGATCTCCCACTGGGGCGTCCGGTTGCCGTGGGCTCGCTTGCCGACGTCCTGACGACGGTCGTCCGGCAACAGGTCGATGATCTTCGGGCCCGGCAGCTTGTCGTGTAGTACGAAGTCGACCTCCTCGAGCAGGCGTTTGGCCTTGAGCGTCAACAGCTCTGGATCGCCGGGGCCGCTGCCGACGAGGTAGACGGTTCCGGGCTCGGGCGTGGCATCTCCTGGCATTCCCGTACCCGACTCTATTTGCCGGCCGGCTTATCTCCCTCGGAAACGGTCTCGTCCTCATCCGCGTCGTCCTCATCCGCGGCGTCTTTGCGCGCGCGATCGATCAGTTTGGCGGCGCCGCGGTCCGCGAGGTCGGCGGCGAACTCCCGGGCCGCATCGGCGTGGGTTTCGATCGGGAGGTCACGGTTCGCGAGGACGGACTCCTCGCCGTCGCGGTCGAAGACGCTCACCGTCGCGTGGACGTACTCGCCCTGGACGATGGCGTAGATGCCCACCGGCGCGATACAGCCGCCGCCGAGTTCCGCGAGGATCGTCCGCTCGACCGTCGTCTCGACGCGACTCCGCGGGTGGTCGATCACGGACTGGATCTCCCGGCCCGTCTCCCCGTCGGTCGCCGTCACCGCCAGCGCCCCCTGGCCCGGCGCAGGGACGAACGTGCCCGTCGGGAGCTCCCAGTAGTCGACGGAGTGGGCCAGCCCGCTTCGCTCGAGGCCGGCTTCGGCCAGCACGATCGCGTCGTACTCGGTTTCGACCTCGCGACCCAGCGCCCCCTTCTCGAGTTCCGAGAGGTCGTCGAACCACTCGTCGACGGTCCGGTCGTACTTGGGCTCGAACTCCTCGTTTCCGGTCTGGCCCTTCCGTTCCTTGTCGGCCTCGCTTCGCTCCTGGTGTTCGGCCTGTAGCGTCGGTGCGAGCAGTTTCTCGAGGCGCGTATCGACGTTCCCGCGAAGGGGTTCGACCTCGAGGTCGGGGCGTTCCGACAGCAGTTGTGCGCGCCGGCGCAGACTCGAGGTGCCGACAGTCGCGCCGTCGGGCAGTTCCTCGAGGCTCGAGCCGTCGGGGGTCACCAGCACGTCGCCTGGCGAGCCGCGTTCGGGGACGGCAGCCGTCACCAGCTCTCGAGGTTGTTCGGTCGGCATGTCCTTCATCGAGTGGATCGCGCCGTCGACCTCGCCGTCGAGGACCCGTTCGTCGAGTTCGCGGACGAACGCCCCGGTCTTGCCG
>LKMK01000193.1 GCA_001563805.1 Natrialbaceae archaeon B1-Br10_E2g2 | reverse complement strand
TTTATACTCGTCGTAGGCGTTCCAGAGGTCCCTGACGAACGGGAGCGGGTCGTCGAGGCTGGCGTAGTCGAACCGCGGGTGCTGGACGATGGTTCGGGCGATCTCGCTCGTCGCCTGCGACAGCGGCGGCTTCTCGGCCAGGTCGTACTCCTCGAACAGCACCGACCGCAGGTAGAGCAGTTCGCCCCGCAGCAGGTGGCCGGCCATGCCAGCCTCGTACTCGTGGTCGATCCGGTCTTTCTGGCCGGTCGCCAGCAGCCAGTAGTAGTACGGGAAATCCGCGCCGGCCTGAATGGAAAACGGCAGCGACGACCAGAAGCGAGGATTGACCTCCATGAGCTTGAACTCGCCCGTCTCGTCGTCTCGGAGGAACTCGACCATCGCGAGACCGTGCCACTCGAGTTCGTCGAGCAACGCCCGGCCGGCCGCCTCGAGTTCGGGGATTCGGATCGACTCGCGGAACGAACTCGCGCCGCCGGCGTAGCTGTAGCCGCGGATCTGACGGTGCTGGAACGTCGCGACCGGCTCGCCGTGGTCGTAGAGTGCGAAAAAGCCGTACTCGTCGGTCGTGGGGATGTACTCCTGGACGATCGGGCGGTGGCCCATCGCTCGCTCGAGCACCTCGTGGTCGGGCTCGACGCCGGGCCGGAGGTACTCGGTTTTCGGCGGGGAGTCGAACTGTTTCGGCCCGTACCCATCGAAGTACTCGTCGACGAGGATCGCATAGCGTGCTTTGACGATCCACTCGCGGTTCCAGTCGGTCGGTTCGCCGAGCAGTCTTGTATCCGGCGTCGACACCCCCGCCTCCTCGGCGACGTCGAAGAGCTCGACGCGGTCGTGAACCTGCCGGAGCGTCTCGAGGTCCGGCCACGGCGTCGCGACGTGGGCTTCGAGGTCGGATTTGTACTTCGCGAGGACGTAGACGTCGACGTCTCGAACGGGGATGATCGTCGCGACGTCCGGTCGCATCGCGATCGACTCGAGCGCGGATTTGAACCCGAGCAGGTTCTCGTAGGGGTCCGGCACGCGGACGGCCTCGTCACAGTATCTCGAGCGAGCAGCGGGAGCGGTCTCCCGGTCGGTGAGCGTAATTCCACGAATGCCACGCCGGCCGAGCGAGCGCAGACAGGCGGTGGCACTCGGTGCGGTACACGCGGGGACGGCGAACGATCGATCGGTCCACTCGTCGCTACCCATTCGGATCACCTGCCGGCCGGACGCGGTCGCTCGCCGCTCGGGTGACGGAACTCGTCGCCCGGGCAGCACTGCTCGACGCGCCGACCGCGGTTTCGCCGTCACGGGCCGGTTCTGTGGACCCGTCCCGTCGTCCCGATGCGGAAATCGCCATGGCGACATTCACGCCTCTTTGAAGGTTAGTTAAGAATGGGGTACTCGAACCGATTCCTCAGGTTACGTCGTCGACGGTGGGTCCCCTCGAGTCGCTATCACTGGTTTCGAACCGCCGGCCGGCCGGTAATGAGGTCCTACCGAACGATTTGCGGGTAATCGTGTTCATACTTACAACTTCATCGACAGTAACACGTCGAACGGGACGACCGTCCGACCGACGGATCACCGCGAGAGGCACGATCCATGACTGACCTGAGACGCCGAGCCGATCAGAACGGGCCGCGGACACAGTGCGCGCGTCGCTTCGACCGACCGCGTGGCTGTCACTGTCGCCGCCCGCGGAGCGCAGACCGCGAGAGCCACGGTGACGAACGAACGACGCCGCCGACTCGAGGGGGCACGGCCGCGGTTTCGGGGTCGGAGGGCCGATGGGCAGCGTAGTCCTCTCGGTCGACGCCGAACTCGCCTGGGGGTTTCACGACCTCACGGACCCACCCGGACGGCGGATTCGGAACGCCAGATGGGGGTGGCACCAGCTACTCGACGTGCTCGAGGACTACGACGTGCCGGCGACCTGGGCCGTGGTCGGCCATCTGCTGCTCGAGTCCTGTGACGGTCGACACGCCGACCACCCCGCGGCCGCGGACGGCTGGTTCGAACGTGACCCGGGTGGCTCGCTCGAGCGCGACGACCGCTGGTACGGGCTCGACCTCGTCGCAGCCGTCCGAAACGCACGGATGGAGCACGAGATCGGCTGTCACTCGTTCTCTCACGTCGTCTTCGACCCGGAGACCGACCGCGACGTCGTCCACGCCGAACTCGAGCGGTGTGTCTCTATCGCCGAGCGCCACGACCTCTCGCTCGAGTCGTTCGTCTTCCCGCGCAATGTCGTCGGCCACCGGGACGCCCTCGCTGAGTACGAGTTCGACTGCTACCGTGGCGTCGAACCGCCGCGGTGGTACGACGACTCCCGGTTCCGCCGGCTCGGCAAGGTCGCGAGTTTCGTCGCCGGCCGAACGCCGCCGCCGCTCGTCGTCCCCGAAATCGACGAGTACGGCCTCGTCAACGTGCCCGCGTCGCTCTCCCTGTTCTCGTTCGAAGGGGCGGCCCGATCGGTCGTCGAGCCGTTCGCCGGCGACCCGGTCGTTCGGCAGGCGAAACTCGGCATCGACGCCGCGGCCTCGAGCGACGGGATCTGTCACTTCTGGTTGCACCCGAACGATATTACCTCGAAGCGGGACGTCCGTCGCTTGCGGCGAATTTTCGCCTACATCGACGCCAGACGACGCGAGACGGAACTCCGGGTTGAGACGATGGCCGACGTCGCACGGCGCGTCAGCGCCGACGAACCCACTCGACCGGCCGAGATGGCGGACGACGAGACCGCTGCGGTCCACCGGTCGCCCTCGAGTCCGGCCGGGAGGCACTGACGGCGCGATCGCGGGGTCAGTGCCAGTGTCGCAGTCGGTGGGGACGAGGCTGACGGGACTGACGGACGGTTTCGATCGGGTTCGAAGCGAAGGACAGACGATAGGGATTACTTCGAGGCGCCGCTGACGCGTCGGTACGCCGACTTGGCGAGGCTCATCTCGAGGCCCGACGACTCGACGACGTAGTACGGCCGGAGCTCGCCGTTGAACTTGCCCTTGTACTCACAGAGCCGTTCGGTATTCGCGCCGACGAGGTCGTAGCCGGTGATCGACTCGAGTGCCGGGTCGGTGACGAGATCCTCGAGGATCACCCGATGCAGCAGGTTGTTGACGCTGACGTGTTCGTAGGAGGCCGTGACGCCGCCTTGCCAGTAGTAGCCCAGGTCGTTCGAGAAGAGCGTCACGATCCCACTCAAATACTCACCGTCGGGCGTCCGGGCGACGTAGACGCGCCAGCGCTCGTCGTCCAGACTCGAGAGTAGGTCCCGGAGGAACGGCCGCGACATGGGGGCCGTGTCGTCGTACTCGGCGTACTGCTCGACGACGTCGTCGTAGATCCGCAACGCGGCGTCGATCCCCTCGGTGTCGATCTCGAGGTCCAGGTCGTCGTACCGGCGCATCTCGTTTCGCAGGCTCTTGCTGAACCCGGCCATCGCGTCTTCGACGTCGGCACAGTCCTCGAGGTCCACGACGTAGGTGAACTCGGTGTCGACCGAGAGGTCGTTCCAGCCGTACGGTCGCGGGTCGTCGTAGCCGACCGGACAGGTCATCCGGAACAGCGTCGAGCGGCTGTCGGCCTCGATGTCGGCCAGTACCCCCTCGGCCAGCGCGGCGTTGATCCGCTCCCACTTGCGTCGTTTCGGGCTGTTCGGGGCGATGATCGGGCCCAGCCGAGGAACGCCGAGTGAGACCGGCGGTGAGAAGATGGTTCGCCCGATGGGCTTTTCGTCGACGAACGCCGGCAGCAGGCCCACCGCCTGTTGTCCCTTGAACGCTCCGTAGAGACGCATCTCGGCGTCGGTGTGAGCGTAGAGGACGGCCAGCGCGTCCGGATCGTGAAACACCTCGAAACCGCTCGAGGGGAGCGCGTCGCCCCACTCCTCGAGCTCGAGTCGTTCGATCTCCATGTAACTCTGAGAGTGGTGACCGTTCGTTTTGTTATCTCGTCGCTACCTCGGCGTAACCGGTCGCCACCCTCGCTAGAGGTGGGGCTCGAGTCCGTCCGGATTGCTGCTCAGTCCTCGAGCGTCGCCAGGATACGTTGCCAGTCTTCGCCCGCGCGCTCGAGGGAGAACTGCGATCGAACCGCGACGGCGTTCTCGCCGAGCCGACGACGGAACGCGGGATCCTCGAGACAGCGCGTCAGTGCCTCGGCGAACCGTACCGGGTCGCGCCCAGTGAGAAGGAGTCCGTTCTCGCAGTCGTCGACGACGTCCGGGATCGAGCCGACCGCCGGCACGACTGCGGGGAGGCCGGTCGCCATCGCCTCGAGCATCACCAGCGGGAGGGCGTCACGCTCGGAGGTGAGGACGAAGGTGTCCGCCCGTCGGTAGTACGACAGCGGCTCGTCGACCCAGCCCGGGAGATCGACCCGCTCCTCGAGGCCGCGGGCGGCGAGTTCGGCCTCGACCGCACCCCGGAGCTGGCCGTCGCCGACCATCACCGCCCGGAACTCCCGGCCCGTACCCTCGAGTGCGTCGAGGGCTTCGACGAACCGGACGGGGTCCTTTTCGGGTCCGAAGCGGCCCACCCAGACGAAATCGTAGTCGGCGTCGATGGGACCGGTGGCGTCTCCAGTCCCGTCGGCGTCCGCGTCCTCGAGCGGGCGGTAGGTGTCGACGTCGATCGCGTTGGTCAGCCGTTCGATCCGGTTCGGCGGAACGCCCATCTCGGCCAGTCTTCTCGCGTGGTCGGTGCCGGGGACCGAGACCGCGTCGAACCGCCGGAACGCCCACCTGGGAACCGGGCCGTAGAACTGCTCGGCGTGGTGGTCGAGGTCGATGCCGATGATCCCGAGGTGAGCCGGATAGCCGTAGACGGCCTTCAGGACGAGTGCGTACCAGCCGTATGGGAACAGCGAGATCGACGCGACCGCGTCGTACTCGGTTCGGTAGCCCTCGTAGAGGGCGACGAACAGCATGAGGACGACCCGGACCAGTCTGGGGCCGATTTCGGGCACGGTAACGTAGCGTGCGCCGTCCACGTCGTACCGGGGCTCGAGCGCGACGAGCGTCGTCTCGCCGGCCACGTCTGCGAGCGGGCCGTAGTGACGCCGGTTCTTGTGTGAGAGGCCAGTGACGACGAGGACGCGTTTGTCGTCGGCTCGAGTCCGTGGTTCGTCGGCGTTCGAGTCCACCGTGTCGTCGGCTTTCGAGTCCTGCATCCGGGGCGTGGGGGACGACTCGCGACCTCGAGCGGCGACCCCCGTGGACGTCCCATCGCTCGCACTCGTCCCGTCGATTCCACTCTCCCCGTCGGTCGCAGTCTCCGGCTCCCGTGCGGACGAGGGTCGGCTCATGTGAACGGTGTCGCCGTCTCGCGTCCGTCGGGGTCGCGCTCGGCCGCGGCCAGCAGGAACTCCGAAACCGCGTACGACATCCACGCCTGACACCAGCGCATCAGCGTGACGCGCTTGGTGTGGTGACGGTACTGCCGATAGTAGAACTGCCCGTCGCGGACCTGGAGGTTCGCGAGCACCCACCGGAGGAGTCGCTCGACCATCTCGAGGTCGCCCTCGCGAGTGAAGACGAGCATCCCCTGGGTGCTCGCGTGGATGTCGCGGGGGTAGGCGCTCGATTCGTCGAAGTTCGGCGCGCCGTCGAGTTCGAACAGCTCCTCGCGGTAGAACGTGAGTGCGTCCTCGAGGGTGTCGGCGAACCGGTCGCCGTCGACGACCTCGCGGTAGCGCTGGAACGCCTCGATGACGAACCCGTTGTGGTGGCTGTCCATCGAGAGGTGGGAGGCGTCGGCCGGCAGGCGGTAGGGCCAGCCGCCGACGTCGGTCTGGGCCGAGGCGACGTGGTCGAGGATCTTCGTCGCTCGCTGGCGGAGCCCGTCGTCGCCGACGTGCTCGTACAGGTCGAGGAGCATCATCGCCCCGACCGCGGCCGCGTTGATGGTGTAGGAGTCCTCGGGGTGGTTCATGTGGTAGTCGATCTTCGCCCCCACCTCGCCCTCGCGGTAGTTCAGGTCCTCGATGAGAAACGACTCGGCAGTTCGAGCGAGCTCGGCGTAGCGATCGTCGAGGTGCGACGCGCGTAAGAGCGCCTTGACGCCGTAGGCCGTCGAGACGATGTCGGGGTCTTCGGGGACGCCTTTCGTGTGGAGATGCTGGATCGGATGTCGGTGGACGCCACAGTAGCCGCTGTAGTCGGTGATCCGTTCGCCGACTGGGGGTCGAACGCCGTCGCGAGCGGCGCCCCATCGGCCGCCAGTTCGTGATAGTTCAGGTTGGCCATCGCGAACAGCGCCGCCCCCTTGTAGTTGCGTCGGGGCTCGACCCGGAACAGCGGCCTGACGTTCACCGGCGTACGCTTGACGATCTCCTGGACTGCCAGGTTGAGAAACCGGTTCTCGATCGGCAGCGACTCCAAGAGCTCGCTACTCAGTCCGTCGCCGTAGTCCGGCCCGACGTAATCACGCCGCCGGGCGTACGCGAGCGTCGAGTCGAGCGTGGGGGCGTACGCCTCGAGCACCCGGGTTCGCTCGCGCTCGCTCGTC
>LKMK01000192.1 GCA_001563805.1 Natrialbaceae archaeon B1-Br10_E2g2 | reverse complement strand
GCTCGGTCAGCTCGCGGTCGCCACAGTGGGGACAGACCTGCCGCGGCGGGAGCAGCCCGTGGCCGTTCGAACATTCGAGGTAGTAGCCCTCGCCCGCCTCGAGCGCGTCGAGGAAGTCGTCGTACTCGCCGTTGCGGACGGTGTCGCTCATTCGATCACCTCCAGAGCGTGCTCTGGCGTCGTTGCGTTCGCCTCACTGCGTTCGCTCACGCAACCACCTCCAGGACGTGGACGGTCGCACTGGCGACGGTGCCACCCGCGTTGTGGGCGACGCCGACGGTCGCGTCCGCGACGTCGTCGGCCCGGGGGTGTGAGCCCTCGAGCAGGTCGGCGATCGCGAGGACCTGGGCCGCGCCGGTCGCGCCGACGGGGTGGCCCTTGGCCTTGAGGCCGCCCGAGAGGTTGACCGGCATCGAGCCGTCACGGCGGGTTTCGCCGCGGCGGGCCGCGCCGATCGCTTCGCCGTAGCTGAAGAGGCCGAGTCCCTCGAGGGCGAGCACTTCGGCGATCGTAAAGCAGTCGTGGACTTCGGCGACGTCGACGTCGTCGGGGCCGATACCCGCCTCTTCGTAGGCTTCCATCGCGGCGTCGCGCGTCGCCGGCGTCTTCGCCAGCGACTGACGATCGTGCAGCGCCATCGTGTCGCCGCCGTGGCCGGAACCCGTGACGGCGACGGACGCCTCGAGATCGTGCTCGGCGGCGTACTCCGGCGAGGTCAACACGAGCGCGGCCGCGCCGTCGCTGATCGGACAGGCGTCGTAGAGACCGAGCGGGGCCGCGACCTCGGGAGCCCCCAGGGCGTCCTCGACCGTGATCTCCCGCTGGAGGTGCGCGTGGTCGTTGACCAGCGCGTGCTCGTGGTTCTTGACGGCGACGTGAGCGAGGGCTTCGCGGTCGCCGCCGAACGCCTCGAAGTAGGCCCGCGCCATCAGCGCGTAGGCCGCCGGGAACGTGATCCCGGCACGGATCTCGTAGAGGTCGTCGGCCGCACGCGCCAGCCCGTCGGTGGCGCCTGCCGTGCCCATGTTGTTCATCCGCTCCATGCCGCCGGCGACGACGACGTCCGACTCGCCGCTTCTGACCGCCCGGACGGCGTCACGGACCGCAAGGCCGGCCGAAGCACAGGCGCTCTCGACGCGTCGCGAGGGGGCCGTCGAGCCGAGCGCCTCCGCGGCGAGCGGTCCCTGGTGGCCCTGGTTTTCGGCGAGCGTACCGACGAAGTTCCCGTAGAACACCTCGTCGACGTCGTCAGGTTCGAGCCCGGCGTCCTCGAGTGCAGCGAGGCCGGCCGACGCGAACAAGTCCCGACCCGTTCGGTCTCCGAGGTTTCCGAACGGCGTCATCCCTGATCCCGCGAGAATTGCCTTCGACATTGTCTAGCACGAGACAGTAAGGCAGGCTCCGGTATAGGTGTAACGAAGGCGAGTGAAGCGAGTCGGGTGGCTGTGAGGTACGGAAGCGACGACGGGGTGGCTGGCTGTGACGCAAGCGAGCGCGAACGGGGTGACCGGCCCGCCCCCGCCGAGCCGGCACGCTTAATACGGTGGTTGCGGCAGCCTTTCGTGATGACACTCGGGACGATAGACCGTGTCGGCGTCGTCGGCGCGGGCACCATGGGCAGTGGTATCGCACAGGTCGCCGCCACCCACGGCTACGACGTGGTCGTACGCGACATCGAGCAGGCGTTCGTCGAGAACGGGCTCGAGACGATCGCGGACAGCCTTGGCCGCCTCGGCGAAAAGGATGCGCTCCCGGACGATCCGGACGCGATCCGCGACCGGATCGAGGGAACGACCGAGCTCGAGGCGCTCGCCGACTGCGATATCGTCGTCGAGGCCGCCGTCGAGAACCTCGAGATCAAGACGGACATTTTCGCCGACCTCGACGAGATCACCGGCGACGAAACGATCCTGGCGACCAACACCAGCACGCTCTCGATCACCTCGATCGCGGCCGCGACCGACCGGCCCGGGAAAGTGGTCGGCCTCCACTACATGAACCCCGTTCCGATCATGGAGGGCGTCGAGATCGTCGTCGGCGAGAAGACAGACGAAGACGTCGTCTCGCTGGCCCACGAGTTCGCCGAGGACATGGGGAAAACGACCTGGGAGTCGGACGACAAGCCCGGCTTCGTCACGAACCGCATTCTGATGCCCTGGATAAACGAGGGCATCCGCGCCTACGACGAGGGTGTCGCCTCCAGAGAAGACATCGACGCGGGGATGGAACTCGGTACGAACGTCCCGATGGGGCCGCTGACGCTCGCCGACCACATCGGCCTCGACGTCTGTCTGCACGCCTCCGAGACGCTGTTCGAGGAACTCGGCGACCGCTACAAGCCGGCGTACCTCCTCAAGCGAAAGGTCGAAGCCGGTGAACTCGGCAAAAAGACCGGCGCGGGCTTCTACGAGTACGACTGAGAGAGCCAACACCCTGGCCGCTCAGTTTCGTCGCCGCCGTTTTGACCGGTCGCCACCGTCGCTTCCGATCGGTGGGCTGGCCGAACCAGTCGTCATAGCTGATTATCCGATACGAGTTCGACGCGAAAACGGTGTCGACAGTTGGAGAAGAGCCGCCGTCTCGAGTCGTTACGCTTTGAGGTGGCGGGCGATGATCTTCTTCTGGATCTCCGAGGTCCCCTCGTAGATCGTGGTGATCTTGGCGTCGCGGTAGTAGCGTTCGACGTCGAAGTCCTTCGTGTAGCCGTAGCCGCCGTGGACCTGGACGGCCTCGTTGGCCACGTCGACGGCCGTCTCGCTGGCGAAGTACTTCGCCATCGCCGCGGCCATGGGGTCGACACCGTCTTCGTTCTTGCGCGCGGCGTCGCGGGTGAGCAGGCGGGCTGCCTGAACGTCGGTCTGCATGTCCGCGAGTTTCTGGCCGATCGCCTGGTGTTCGACGATCGGCTGGCCGAACTGCTCGCGCTCGTTGGCGTAGGCGACGGCGGCGTCGAGTGCGGCCTGAGCGACGCCGACGGCCTGGCTGGCGATGGCGACCCGGCCGCCGGTCAGGATCGAGAAGGCGGCCTTGAGCCCGTCGCCGACCTCCGTCAGGCGGTTCTCGGCCGGGATGCGGACGTCCTCGAAGATGAGCGTCGTCGTGTCGCTCGCCCGGAGGCCGAGTTTGTCCTCTTTCTTGCCGACCTCGAGGCCGTCGGCGTCTTTCGGCACCAGAAACTGGGTGACGGTGTTCGGATCGTCACGGTCGGTCTTCGCGAAGAGGATCACGACGCCGGCGCGCTCGCCGTTGGTGATCCACTGTTTCTTGCCGTTGATGACGTACTCGTCGCCCTCGAGTCGGGCCTCGGCGGACATCTCGGCAGGGTTCGAGCCGGCGTGGGGCTCGGAGAGCGCGAACGCGCCGACGGGACGGCCCCGTGCCATCTCGGGGAGCCACTGTTCTTTGTGTTCCTCGGTGCCGAACTGGCGAATACAGGAAGTCGCCAGACAGTGGACCGACAGCGCGGTGGCGACGGCGAGGTGGCCGGCCGCGAGCTCCTCGTTGACGATGCTGTAGGTGACTTCGTCGACGTCGAGACCGCCGTACTCCTCGGGAACGGTCATCCCGGTGAAGTCGAGTTCGGCCAATCCGTCCCAGACGTCTTCCGGGAACGACTGTGCGTCGTCGGCTTCGCGGACGTCCTCGGTCACTTCGTTCTCGACGAACTGCCGTAAGGTGTCACGGATGAGTTCCTGCTCGCTCGTAAGCTCCATACGAACGCATTCGCAGGCGGGCTACTAAAGCGTGCGATTCGCTCACGTCCGGTGGTGCTCGAATCCAATCACGAACGATAGCTACATATGGCCGTTGCCGAGAGGTGAGCATGTATGACAGTCGTCCAGTCCAGAGACGCGGCTCTCGATCGTATCGACGACGGCGACACCGTCGGTATCGGCGGCTTCGTCGCCGTCGGGATCCCCGAATACCTCCTCGAGGGACTCGGCGAACGGTACGCCGAGCGTGGCTCGCCGGGCGAGCTGACGCTGTATCACCCCGCTGCCGAGGGAGACCGCCAGGGTCGTGGCCTCTCACATCTCGTCCAGGACGGGATGCTCGAGCGGACGATCGCCAGCCACTGGGGGTTCACCCCGGATCTGATGGAGTGGATCGTCGACGGGGAGATCGAGGCGTACAACCTCCCGTTCGGCGTCATGGATCACCTGTTGCGCGATACGGCCGCGGGTAAACCGGGGACGATCACACACGTCGGCCTCGGTACCTTCGCCGACCCACGCCAGGAGGGCGCGAAAGCCAACGACGTGACCGAGGAGGACATCGTCGAACTCGTCACGCTCGACGGCGAGGAGTACCTCTTCTATCACTCGGTGCCGATCGACGTCGCGATCCTGCGTGGCACGACGGCCGACGAGAACGGCAACATTACGATGGAGCGTGAGGCCCTCGAGTCGAACGTCCTCGCGATGGCCCAGGCCGCCCACAACTCCGGCGGGAGCGTCATCGTCCAGGTGGAACGCGTCACCGAGACGGGAACGCTCGACCCCAAAGCGGTCGTGATCCCCGGCGTGCTCGTCGACGCCGTCGTCGAAGCGCCAGCCTCCCACCACCCGCAGACGTACGCCGAACCGTACAGCCCCGCGTACTCGGGCGAGATCCGACCGCCGGTCGACGACGGCTCGAGCGGGGCCACCGAACTGGACGTCCGCACGGTCATCGCCCGCCGTGCAGCGATGGAACTCGCCGCCGATTCGGTGATCAACCTGGGCGTCGGCGTCCCCGAACGGATCCCCCAGGTCGCGGCCGAAGGCGGCATCAGCGACGAGATCACCCAGACAGTCGAGTCCGGTCCGGTCGGCGGCTCCGCCTCCGGCGGAATCAGCTTCGGGACGGCGACGGGACACGAGGCCCTGGTCGCGTCGACCCAGCAGTTCGACTTCTACGACGGCGGCGGCCTCGACTTCGGCTTCCTCGGGATGGCCCAGATCGACGCCGAGGGGAACGTCAACGTCAGTCGCTTCGGCTCGCAACTGCCCGGCTGCGGTGGCTTCATCAACATCACCCAGAACGCCGAGCAGGTCGTCTTCTGTGGGACGCTCACGACCGGCGACTTCGACATCTCGGCGGGCAAGGGCGAACTGGTGATCGAGCGCGACGGCGACCAGCCGAAGTTCCGCGAGTCCGTCGAGCAGATCACCTTCAGCGGCGAGTACGCCCGCCGGATCGACCAGCCGGTCACGTACGTCACCGAACGTGCGGTCTTCGAACTGCGCGAGGAGGGGCTGACGCTGACCGAAGTCGCCCCCGGCGTCGACCTCGAGGCCGACGTCCTCGAGAAACTCGAGTGTGTGCCGGCCGTCGCGGACGACGTCGCCGAGATGGATCCGCGACTCTTCGACGCCGAGCCGCTCGACCTCACCGACGCGGTCAACTGAATCGGTCCGCGACGCGCTACTCGCTTCGGCCCGAAAACGCCGCTTTCAGCTATTTCACACTCGTTCGTGTCCCCACGAGCCGACGACAGTTCGGGACGGATGGCCGACGATAGCATTAACCGACCCCGACGTGAATCGACGACCGGCATGGTCGAATACGAGAACCTGACCGTCGAGCACGACGACGCAGTCGCGACGGTGACGTTCGACAGCACCGCCGGCCGAAACGCCTTGCACATGGACTTCGCGAACGAACTGGTCGACGTCGCGACGACCCTGGGAGAAGACCCTGACACGCGATGTATCGTCCTCACACACGAGGGGACCTTCTTCGGTGCTGGGGCGGACCTCGCGCAACTGTCCGGGGACGAGACTGACGCCCCGAAGCTTCGACAGCTCGCCGGCCGGGCGCACGAAGCGATCGTCCAGTTCCACCAGTCGGAGACGCCCGTCGTGGGCGGGGTCAACGGGATCGCCGCCGGAATCGGGTTCAGCCTCGCGCTGATGCCTGATCTCCTGGTGCTCGGCGAGGACGCGACGCTGAAGTTCGCCTATCCCGGCGTCGGCCTGACCGGCGACGGCGGCTCGACGTTCTTCCTCCCGCGGCTGGTCGGCCTGCGGACCGCGAAAGACATCGTCCTGCGGGACGAGCCGATCAGTCCCGACGAAGCGGTGGAACTCGGTCTGGCCAGCGAGTCGGTGCCGACAGCGGAGTTCGACGACCGCCTCCAGACCCTCGCGAGCGACCTGGCGGCCGGTCCGACACACGCCCTCGGCACCGCGAGTCGACTCCTGACCGAGAGCTACGATCGCGGCCTCGAGTCCCAGCTCGCCGCAGAAACAGACGCCATCGCCGCCGCTGCACACACCGAAGACTACCAGCGGGGACTGGCCGCCTTCTTCGGCGACGACGACCCCGAGTTCGTCGGCCGATAGGATCGGGGAGACCCCCCGAGCGCGGCTCATCTCGGCACCGATCCGCCGGCCTGTGAGGGGAGCGACGCAGGGGCCTAGAGCAGGATGATTTATCAGCAAGAATGCCGAAGCGCTAGCCATGCATCTCGGATTAGTCGTTCCACGAACCGGCTCGCACGACCCGACCGATCTCGCCGTCGACGCCGAGGGACTGGGCTACGATTCGGTCTGGCTGGGC
>LKMK01000030.1 GCA_001563805.1 Natrialbaceae archaeon B1-Br10_E2g2 | reverse complement strand
GTACCTCGAGCAGTTCGACGATCTGCGCGAGGAGATCACAGACGCCGTCTACTGACCACGCCGTTTTCCACCCAGAACACGTTCGCAGTCGGTCGATTCTCGTCGATATTTCGAAATGCTCCCGGACCCGACAGACGACACAGGGGATCCGAGTAACCGACGCTTGGAGCGATCCATTCGAGCGGCAGTGGGCGACCGTCCGGTCGGCTCTCCGCTGCTCGGCTCAGTCGTTCGGACGAATTCTCAACACGAGTTCAGCGACAGAAGGGGAGGCCGTCTGCTCGAGACGCGGACGTCCAGACGGAGTACAACGGCCGGGCGCGACGTAATACGAGTTTGCGCTCGAGACTCGAGTCTGTTCCCGAACACACCCCATCCTCTAGCAGGAAATTTCCCGGATCCACCCTGCCATTAATCACTGGAATTGCAGCACCGGTTTAAGAGCAGGGGTGTGCGTACCCACGCCGGGACATGAGTGTATCACCCAAACTCGTCGTACTCGTTGCGCTGATGATGCTGGCAGCGGGCGGGGCCGCGGGCGCAGCCTCAGCAGCGAGTACGACCGTACAGGACGACGAACCGATCGACGACGAGTGGCAGGTCACGATCGAACAGGCGGCCATCGTCGTCGTCGCGGACGACGAACTCGAGCCTGAGGAGCCGGTCGACACGGACGAAGCCGACGGTGCCGACGAAGATGCTCCAGAAGACGACGCGCTCGAGGAGGATGTCGAAGACGATGCCCTCGAGGACGACCCCGTCGACGACGCCGACATCGCTCTCGGCCACGCCAACGTCCTCGTCGTCATCGACGAAATCGACGCCCCGATGGACGAGCCGACGGACGAAGCGCCCGTAGCGGACGAACCCGATGTCGAGGACGAACCTGACGTCGAGGACGAGGAAGACGCGATCGATGACGAGAACGAACCGGTCGACGAAGACCGTGACGTCACGATCCAGCAAGCCACTATCTTCGTGCACGTCGACGAACTCGCCGACGCAGTCGACGAGCAGCTCGACGAGGAACCCACCGACGATGACGCCGTCGGAGACGATGCGGACGAACCGGATGTCGAGGACGAACCCGACGTCGACGACGTCGCTATCGACCGAGTAGACGAGCCAGTTGCCGTCCACCAGGCCACGGTCGAGGTGACCATCGATAGCGCCCAGTTCGTCCCCATCTTCGATGAACCGGTTGATGAGGTGCCGGTTGACGAAGAACCAGTTGACAAAGAACCAGTTGACGAAGAGCCGGTTGACGAAGAACCAGTTGACGAAGAGCCGGTTGACGAAGAGCCGACAGAAGCGGAGGAGCTTCACGTCACTATCGAGGAGGCGACCGTCTTCGTCGTCCTCGACGTGGTTGCACCCGTCGACGAGATGCCCGCCCACGAGGAACCAGTCGATGAGGAACCCGTCGACGAAGAGCCGATGGATGGCGAAGCGCTCACCGTGACGGTCGAGCAGGCAACCATCTACGTGGTTCACGACGTCGACGTGCCCGTAGAGGAGCCAATCGACGAGGAACCCACCGATGAGGAGCCAGTCGATGATGACCCCGACGACGATGACGACGACCCTGTCATCTCCCTGCTGACGGGGTGATCGGCGCCACCGGTCACGGCTCCGTTCCTGACACGTCCTCGAGCAGAACTCGCTGACTCGAGCGGCGAGGTCGGACTCGGAAACCGGCTGCTGCCGGTACGTTCCGGTCGATCGTCACGACTGACGATTCTCACAGCCGGGCTTGCCGAACAAGAATACTGTTATATGCGTCCGGTTCCCACGGCCGAGTAATGAGCGCACACGTACGTGCACCGACCGCTCGCATCTGCGAGCGCTGTGGACGAGCCGAATACTGGAACGAAGAACTCGATGCGTGGCAGATAACTCGTGAGGACGGTGAAAAACAGGTTGGGAGCCCACACTGTCTCCACGAGTGGGATATCAACGGCACGTTCAACCCCGTCGTCAAGTGAGGTACCCGCCCGTCGACGCCGCGTCCGAGTGACGTCGTTCGACGCGGTCACAGTCGACGCCGCCTGCGTATCCTTTTTTGACCGGCCGCACGTAGCACGAGGCGATGCCGACTGCTTACGTGACGGTCCCCCCGGAGTCCGCCGACGAAATCGCCGAAACGCTCGTCGAGGAACGCCTCGCCGCCTGTGTCAATCGAGTGTCGACGAGCTCCACGTACCGGTGGGACGGCGAGATTCACCACGACGACGAGGTCGTGTTGCTCGCGAAGACGACTAACAGGGCATACGAGGCGCTCAAGGACCGCGTGCTCGAGCTTCACCCCCACGAGGTGCCGTGTATCGAGCGGTTCGACGAGAGCCACGTCCTCGAGTCGTTCGCCGAGTGGCGTGCAGAGAGCGTCGAGTGATTCCCATTGAAGTGCCGACTATGCATCCGACGGCCGGTCGCGACCTGCGTTAGCCCGTCACAGGGGCCGACTACCCGAAAAAGCAACCCTTAAAACTCGCCCGCGGGTTGTGACGGGTATGGCTGGAACCATCGAAGTGCTCGTTCCGGGTGGCCAGGCCAACCCTGGCCCACCGCTCGGTCCCGAGCTCGGACCGACGCCCGTCGACGTACAGGCGGTCGTCCAAGAGATCAACGATCAGACGGCAGCGTTCGACGGCACCGAAGTCCCCGTAACCGTCGAGTACGACGACGACGGCTCGTTCGATATCGACGTCGGTGTCCCACCGACGGCCGCACTGGTCAAAGACGAAGCCGGCTTCGAGACCGGCAGCGGCGAACCTCAGAAGGACTTCGTCGCCGACCTCTCGATCGAACAGGTCAAGACCATCGCCGAGCAGAAACATCCCGACCTGCTCGCGTACGACACCAAAAACGCCGCGAAGGAAGTCGTCGGGACCTGTGCCTCGATGGGCGTTACCATCGAAGGCGACGACGCGCGGGAGTTCAAGAATAAGGTCGACGACGGCGACTACGACGACGTGTTACTCGAGTAACCGACGTCGCAACGCGACCCCAATCGAAGCGAGTTTTTCGGCGACTGCGACGAGGAGGCGTGCCCATAGCGGTAGCCTGACTGGTCCGAGACACGTCGCGCGCGGTTCGTCTCACTACCTCGTTAGTTACTCGAGCGTCCTGAATCCCCCTCGAGACGCGTCTGCAGGAACGCTCGAACGGAGTCCGTCGTCTCACCCCACGTCGGGTGAGCGTCGGCCGTCTCGAGCGCTCGCCGGCCGATCGCCGAGAGACGGTCGCGATCCGTCACGAGGGTTTCGAGCACGGACGTGATCCGGTCGACGTCGTCGGGGTCGACCACGAATCCGTTGTGTCCGTCGTCGACGAACTCGGACGCCCCGCCGACGGCGCTCGCGATGGGGACGACGCCGTACTCCATGGCCTCGAGGTAGACCATGCCGAACCCCTCGTACGTGGACGGGACGGCGAGTACGTGCGTCCGCTCGAGGATCGACTCGAGCGTGGCGTCGTCGACCCTCCCGGCGAACGAGATCCGATCGTCTATTTGGAGGGCAGCTGCACGAGCGCGTGCGACCCGAGCGGCGGCCGGATCAGCGTTCGTGTCTCCGACGACGGTCGCGTCCCACTCGCATGCTCGGTCGACCCGGGCGAGGGCCTCGAGGAGCGTCGGGAGGTTCTTCCGGTCGACGACGTTTCCCACGAATACGAGCCGAAACGGAGTCGCCCGGGCTCGGCGGTCGACCGCCGTCGGCGACACCGCAGCCCCCTCCCGTCTGCCAGCGGGTGGCGCGACGAGCGTCGGGAGCGTCACGAGCTCCGTCGTTCTGCTCGCCGTGTACTCGCTCGTCGCGATCGCCGCGTCGACGGTCTCGAGGTAGCGACGCTCTCGTTCTCGCGTTCGGTTTCGCGTTCGGCTTCCGTCGGGCGCGTCTCTCTCCTCGGGCCGGGCCGACTCGAGTAAATGAACGAGCGCGACGATCTCGCTCGGGCCGTCGAGGTGTGGATTGTGTTCGACCAGTGTCGGATAGCAGAGTTCGTCCTGGAGGAGCACGTCGAACGGTCGGTCGAGGCGCTCGCGGATCGCCAGCGGCTCTCCACTCTCCGGTGGCTCCGGAGGGACCGAAATCACTGTTACGTCGTCGCCGTGGCGCTCGAGGTGAGAGACCAGTTCGCGGTCGTACCGGTAGCCACCCGAGGTTTGCTCGATCGAGCCGGCTACGACGAGTCCGACGTCCATGATTCAGGCCGCTCCGCGGCAGAGATGGGGGCTGTTCGACGACTCGAGTTCCGGGTGTGCTCGCTGACCCATACGTTAGCGTTCGCGAATCGATCCCGTAAACGTTCTCCCGGCGACGAAATTCTTGCCGTTGCGTCGGTGTTTTGGGCGGAGAGGGTCGCCGAACGTCAACGTGGACGGCGGTCACCCCCCTCGCGTGTGTAAACTGCCGGAGACGCGATCGTACACCCGTCTCCGAAGGGTTGAACAGACGAGATGCGTTCGAGAGCCCCCGAAAATGACGGTGAAATACGCGTCTGCGAGTCGGTCGTCGAGCGCGACCGACTCGATCGGGTCGACGGACATCGGCACTCCCGCTCACCGGGACCGATCGGCGGCCGCGTCGTCACTCGTAACGAACGGGAACGCGATCGCGAGCCAGTAGACCGGCGTCAACGTCTCGAGTCCGTGCCGACCGTCGCCGACCGTGGACGTGACCGCACCGACGGAGAACAAACCGTTTTCGACGAGACGTGGCTCCGGCAAGCGGTTCCGAATTCAGATCTTGTTCGCCGGTGGAATCGTCCGGTCGTCAGGGGTGGAGATCCCGCCGAACCCGAACAGGACGCGAACGATGGCGCCCGTACCGAGCGTCACGGCGAGACTGGCGAGAGCGACCGTTGCGGGGACCGAGACGCCGGCAAGGCCGACGACGAGACTTCCCGTCAGGACGCCAACCCACAGCTGCGGTCTGCCGAATCGTGTCGCGACTGACTGTCCGATCGCGACGGCGCCGACGACGGTGCCAGCCGGCAGGACGGTCACGCCGAGGATGATAAACAGCATTCCGAAGAAGGTTCCGAGACTCGAGCCGAGGATGAGATACCCGGTACTCGCGAGTGCACCCACGATAAGAACGATCGGGAGACCGATACAGATCGAGATGATCGGACTCCGACGGGACTTGATAACTGCTCCCGTTCCGTAGTCCTGGGTCATCCCGATCACGACGGCGGCAAAGAGCAGCGTCCCGACGAACTGCCCGGCTGCACGTTCGACCGGTGCAAGCGACTGATACGCGTCGATCCATCCACTGTGGGTGAGAACGAGGGCACCCTCGAGGACGCTTCGTTCGATAGACACGTATAAATTTACCGGCCACATAGCGAATTTCTACACTGTCACTTGCAATAATATTTTCGATCGAGCCGTCGATACGGTACTGACGGCAGCGACTCTCGGCCCGGTCGAGTCGGTCCGGAAACCCGCGAGAGGAGGGCCGGTGACGTGTAGCGGACGGCTGGTGGATTCCAGTTCGACGGGTTTAAGTTTCCCATGACACTTCGTTCAACAGAGACAGGCGTAGCCTGTTTCACTGACCCGTAGGAGCACTCCTGCGTACTACGGAGGTGAACGATGGCAGATACGGATATTACAACCGCAGTGGCTCGCGCACTCGAGGAGTCGCCGGATCGGAACTTTACCGAGACGGTAGACCTCGCGATAAACTTGCGCGACCTTGACCTGAACGAACCGTCGAACCGTGTTGACGAGTCCGTCGTCCTCCCGTCCGGAACCGGACAGGAGACGAAGATCGTCGTCATTGCCGAGGGAGAAACCGCCGTCCGCGCCGAAGAGGTCGCGGACGAGGTCCTCTCGAAAGACGACGTGGCAGATCTCGAAGACGACGACGCCAAAGACCTGGCCGACGAGACGGACTTCTTCATCGCCGAAGAGGCGATGATGCAAGACATCGCCCGCTATCTGGGTACCATTCTCGGTCCCCGAGGGAAGATGCCAGACCCGCTCTCGCCCGACCAGGACGTCGTCGAGACCGTCAACCGACTCAAAAACACCGTGCAGCTTCGCTCCGGCGACCGCCGCACGTTCCACACGCGCGTCGGTGCCGAAGATATGGACGCCGAGGAGATTGCCGACAACATCGACGTCATCCTGCGTCGCCTGCACGCCGACCTCGAGAAGGGCCCCCAGAACATCGACGGCGTCTACGTGAAGACGACCATGGGCCCGTCCGTAGAGGTGGTCTAACGTGAGCGCAGACGCTGAACGCAAAACCGAGAACCTTCCACAGTGGAAGAAAGAGGAAGTCGACGATCTCGCGGCGCTTATCGACGACTACGAGAGCGTCGGTATCGTCGGCATCGCGGGCATTCCGAGCAAACAGCTCCAGGACATGCGCCGCGACCTGTACGGCACGGCCCAGCTCCGCGTCAGTCGCAACACGCTGCAGGTTCGGGCCCTCGAAGAGGTCGACCTCGACGATCTCGTCGAACACGTCGACGGGCAGGTCGGTGTCATCGGGACGAACGAGAACCCGTTCTCGCTGTACAAGGAGCTCGAGGCGTCGAAGACGCCCGCGCCGATCAACGAAGGCGAAGTCGCCCCGAACGACATCGTGATCCCCGAAGGGGACACGGGCGTCGACCCGGGGCCGTTCGTCGGTGAGCTCCAGAGCATCGGTGCGAACGCACGGATCGAAGAGGGTTCGATCCAGGTCATGGAGGACTCGACGGTCCTCGAGGCCGGCGAAGAGGTCTCTGCGGACCTGGCGAACGTCCTCAACGAGCTCGGGATCGAGCCCAAGGAGGTCGGTCTCGACCTGCGTGCCGTCGTCGCAGACGGCGTACTGTTCAGTCCCGAGGATCTCGACATCGATATCGACGCCTACGAGAGCGACGTCAAGACCGCCGCTGCGTACGCGCAGAACCTCTCGGTCAACGCGGTGTTCCCGACCGAGACGACGGCGCCGACGCTCATCGCCAAGGCGACGGGCGAGGCCAAGAGCCTCGGTCTGCACGCGGCGATCGAGGACGAAGCGCTCATGCCCGACCTCGTCAGCAAGGCCGACGCACAGCTCCGTGCGCTCGCGGCTCAGATCGACGACGAGGAGGCCCTGCCTGAGGAACTGCAGGGCGTCGAGGCGCCCGCCCCTGCGGCGGTCCCCGACGAGGGCGAGGACGAACCGGCTGACGACCAAGACGACGCCGAGGCCGAAGACGACGGCGCCGACGACGACGACGACGACGATGACGACGGCGACGGCGCGGAAGGACTCGGCGCGATGTTCGGCTAACTAACGGAGGATACACCAATGGAATACGTATACGCTGCACTCATCCTGAACGAAACGGACGAAGAGATCAACGAAGACAACCTCACTGACGTGCTCGACGCCGCCGGCGTCGACGTCGAAGAGTCCCGTGTCAAGGCGCTCGTCGCCGCGCTCGAGGACGTCGACATCGACGAAGCCGTCGAGGAAGCCGCCGCCGTTCCCGCCGCAGCTGGCGCTGCTGGCGGTGCGGCCGCTGCAGACGATGCCGAAGAGGAGTCCGACGTTCCGGACACCACGGACGAGGACGAAGACGAAGACGAGGACGAAGACGACGACGCCGGTGGCGAGGGCCTCGGCGAGCTCTTCGGCTAACTCGCGACGCGACGATATCGAGCAAGTCCGATTTTTTTGACACAGCGCTCGTAGCGACCGCTGTCGAGTTTCGAATCCGAAAACCGCGTTCAGGCCGCTCCGAAACGTCACGAATCAGCGGCTAGCGGAACAGATACTCCATGACAAGCCGCTTGAGGAGTCCGTCCTGTCGGCCATCGTGGGTCTGGACCATCACCGCCGTACAGTCGACGGAGTCGATCAACTGGTTCGCCGGGCGACCGAGGAGGCGGCCGCTGAGTCCCGTCCGATCGGCGCCGGTGACGAGCAGATCGGCAGACTGGGCGAACCGTGCCAGTCCGGCAACCGCGTCGTCGGCTTCGATGACCGTCGATCGCGCGGGGACGGTACAGATCGAGATCAGTTCGTCGTGGTACTCCGCCATGGTCCGTCGCTGTTTGTCCGGCGGATCGGCGGGGATCGCTTGCATGAGGTTGATCTCGGCACCCGTCTCCTCGGCGATGGCGTCGGCCAGGAGCAGTTTCAGCGGGTCGTACGGGCCGCGGTTCGCGACGACGGCGATCTCGTCGGCGCCGTCGAAGTCGTCGTCTTCGACCAACAGCACGTCACAGGGAGCGTTCTCGAGAATCCACTCGGTCTCGCCGCCGAAGAGACGACTGTGGAACTCGGCGACGTTTCGCTCGAGGACGAGGAGGTCGATGTTCTCGTAGGTGGCGAAGTCGACGATCGCGCGTCGGTGATCTTCGCTGTCGATTTCGCGGTACTCGATGCGCGCGGGTGGCAGCTCGAGGGGCACGTCGGTCTCCGAGGGCGGGAGGTCGACGCCGCCGGACGTGCGAGCGGGTGCGTCGAGTCCGTCCGTTGGGAACCACGACGGAGCGTCCTCGGGATTCGACGGGATCCACTCGGGGAGGTCCTGGTCGACGACCTCGGGATGTCGCTCGGCGAAGACCCGGTGTGGGACATCGACAAACTCGACGACGGAGACCGCAGTGGTCCGGACTCGGCCCAGATCCGTCGCCATGCGGAGCATATCTCGTTTGGCCTCGGTGGAGGTCTCCTCGGTGATGGCGACGAGGACGTCGTACTCGGCGTTGCTCTCGAACAGTTCTCGCGTTCGCTCGACCGCGGAGGCACCGATGTTCCGTCGAACGGCGTCACGAGCGGCCCCTTCGCGGTCCACGTGGTGGCGAGCATAGAGGACGTAGTAGGCGATCGAGACGACGGTGATGAAGACCGCCCCGGCGAGCGGGACCGTCCCCACTTGCGTGAGGACCACGACCCCACTTGCCATCCCGAACAGCTGTACCCAGGGATACCACGGGCAGACGAAGACGGGGTCGTAGTCGTCGACAGCACCCTCTCGAAAGCCGATCACAGTGAGGTTCACCAGAATGAACACGATGATCTGGAACGCGCTGCCGAACTTGGCGACCTGCTCGATCGGCAGGAACGTGATCATCACGATGACTACTGCGCCGGACACCGAGACCGCGAGTGCTGGCGTATTGAAACGGTTGCTGATCCGCTCGAACTGCGGCGGCGCGAGTCCGTCCCGTGCCATCGCAAACGGAAAGCGCGAGGCAGAGAGCAGTCCGGCGTTCGCCGTCGACGCGAGGGCCAACAGCGCAGCGACGACGACGGCGGTCACCCCGATCGTCCCGAGCGTCGCCTCGGCGGCCAGTGCCATGATCGGGCCCTCCCCGTCGCTCTCGAGCTGGCCGGCCTCGACCGCGCCGCTGACGTCGACGATACCGATCGCGACGTAGACGATGAGTACGTAGAGGACGGTCGTAATCGCGAGCGAGCCGATCATCGCTCGCGGAATCGTTTTCCCGGGGTCTTTGACCTCTTCGGCGACGGCAGCGATTTTGATTACGCCCGCATAGGAGATGAACACGAGTGCGGTCGCAGCGAGAAACCCACTGCTTCCGACGTCGAACGAGCCGGCGGTTCGCTCGGGGGCGACGTCACCGGCACCACTCACGACGAACCAGGCCATCACGAGCAGCATCACGCCGACGATGACGAACTGCAAGCTGCCGGTGCTCTTCGTACTGACGACGTTGATGGCGGTGAAAAACACGGCGAGTCCCACCGCAAGCGGGAGGATGTAGTTGCCCAGTTCCGGCGCGACGAAGACGAGATACGGGACGCCGCCGATGAGTGCGAGCGCGCCTTTAAACGAGAGCATGAACCAGTTGCCGACCCCCGCGATCGTTCCCAGCAGCGGCCCCATTCCGCGCTCGACGTAGACGTACGATCCGCCGTCTTCCGGCATGGCCGTCGCCATCTCGGAGGCGCTGAGTGCTGCGGGCAGGACGAGGATGCCTGCGATGAGGAAGGCACCGACGACGGCCGGTCCACCGACCGTGACGTAAGCGACACCGGGAAGAATGAAGATGCCGGATCCGACCATCGCACCGATCGCGATGGCCATCGTCGCCGGCAGGCCGAGATCACGGTTGAGTCCGGTCGTCACGGATCGACCCCCGTCGAATCGTGGCTGTGTGGACGATCATCGATCCCTTCGCCAATACCCTGGAACGAAGTCACGTACCACACGTACGGACTTCGTGTGTAAGCTACTCACACCTAACTATGTTGTCGGCTCCCCTGCCCATGGGCAGTCAATACGACCGGCCGGAAAAACGAACAGTGGAGCGAGTGCAATCCGCCCTCGGTCGTGGGAGCGAAAACGGACCCGGTGTCGCTACACTTACGCCGATCCTTCCAGAACGAGCCCGGTCTGCCCGTCTCGATCGTGCATGCAGTTGGAACGACGGATCGCTGGTCCTGGTCGTAATTTTTGATCGGCGCCGCTCGACCGAACTCCACGACCGGAGTGAGCTGTCTCGAGCGGGCTGCTCCAAGCCGGCGTTTCGACCGGAATGACCTCTCTCGACCTGTTTGGCCCGAGCCGGCGTTTCGACCGGAAGTCCGCCTCGCCGCCGGCCCTGCCTCCAGTAGGTGTGTTCGGGCTCGTACTCGCCCAGGTTCGCCCTCGCAATCGCGTTCCAGGTGTGTTTCAGATTTAAATCCGATGAGGCAGCCAGATCCGTCGATGGCTGCGCCCGGAGTCGAGGTCGTCGCCGACCCCACTACGACGCTGCAGCTGCTGGGCTGGATTCTCGGCGGGGCGGCGCTCGGCAGTCTGAGCGGGCTGATTCCGGGCCTCCACGCGAACAACTTCGCGCTCTTGCTGGCCGGCGTCGCCGGCTCGGTTCCGGGGCCGCCGCTGTTCGTCGGCTGTGCGATGCTCGCCGCGGGAGTGGTCCACACGTTCCTCAACGCCGTCCCGGCAATGGCACTCGGCGTGCCCGACGCGGAGATGGCCGTGACGGCGCTCCCCGGCCACCGGATGGTACTCGACGGCCGCGGCTACGAGGCCATCCGGCTGTCGGCGGTCGGCAGTCTGCTCGCCGTCCTCGCTGCCGTTCCGCTCGCGGTTCCGATCACGTGGGCAGTGACGGCAGTGTATCCGACGGTTCGGGCGAACCTTCCGCTGATCCTGGCGACCGTCGTGGTCGCCCTGCTCGCGTCGGAACATGACTGGACCGCTCGGCTCGGTGGCGCACTCTCGTTCGGCCTAGCCACTGTCCTCGGTATGCTCACGCTCGACGTCTCGCCGGAGTCACCGCTCGAGGCGGGCGGGATGCTCGCCCCGCTGTTCGCCGGCCTCTTCGGTGCGCCAGTCCTGATCGACGCGATATTCGGCAGCGGGATCCCACCACAGCGAGGCGAGGGGATCCGACTCTCCCGGCCGCTGCTCGTCGGGACGGCGATCGCCGGGGCCCTCGCGGGCGCGGTCGTCGGGTACATTCCCGGGATCTCGGCGGCGATCGCTGCGGTCGCCGTCCTCGTGTTGGTTCCGGGTGGGTCGGGTGATCGAGGCTACATCGTCGCGACGAGCGGCGTCGACACTGCCAACACCATCTTCGCGCTGTTCGCGCTGGTCGCCATCGGCCAGCCAAGAACCGGGGTGATGGTGGCGTTCGACGACGCCGGGGTTCCCCTCGAGCTCCCGGTGCTTGTCGGCGGCGTCCTCGTCGCGGGAGCGATCGGGTTCGCGCTCGTCATCCTCGTCGGGGACGCCTATCTCGAGCTCGTGGGCCACGTCACGTACTGGAAGATCTCGGCCGTCGTGCTCGGTCTCCTGGGGGTCCTCTCGTATCTCTTCACCGGTCCGCTCGGCATCGTCGTCTTCGCGGCCGCGGCTGCCGTCGGAATGGTCCCCGTTCGGCTGCGTGCCCGTCGGGTACATTTGATGGGAGTGTTGATCGGGCCACTGATGCTCGGGCTTTGATGCACCCTCGAAGAGCGCCGTTAGCGGTCGCTTCCGTCCGGCGCCGTGGCGCCCACGAGCGTCGCCACGTGCTCCTCAGCGACCGGGTTCGTGGTCTCTCTACCGCGTTTCAACGCAGTCCCGACGATCACGCCGTCCGCGCCCGCGTCGAAACAGTCGCCGACCGTCTCGGGCGTGACGCCGCTCCCGACGATCACCGGCACCTCCCGGTCGTGCGCCGAGAGGGCGTTCCTGACCCGCCTGACGTCCTCGAGCGCGGTCTCGACGCCGGTTCCCGGCCCGGAGACGATCACGCCGTCCGCGCGCCCGCGCTCGACCGTCTCGAGGGCGGCCCGCTCGAGGTCGGCCTCGCCGACCGGTGTGGCGTGTTTGACGTGGACGTCGGCGAGGATCGCCACGTCGGCGTCGATGCGATCGCGCAGTCGAAGCGTCTCGTGGGCCCGGCCCTCGAGGACCCCCTGGTCGGTCGCGGCGGCCCCGACGTGGACGTTGACGCGGATGAACGTGGCGTCGGCGGCGGCCGCGATGGAGAGCGCCGCGGCCGCGTCGTTTCGAAGGACGTTGATCCCGATTGGCACATCGACGGCGTCGGAGACGGCACCGGCGAGGGCCGTCATCTCGCTGACCACGTGTTTCGGGACGTCGTCGGGGTAAAACGGCGCGTCGCCGAAGTTCTCGACGAGGACGGCGTCGACGCCGCCGGACTCGAGGCTGCGGGCGTCCGCGACGGCCCGTCGCCGGATCGCGTCTCGGTCCCCGTCAGAAGACGGCGAGCCCGGGAGTGCAGGGAGATGGACCATGCCGATCACCGGTCGATCCGTTCCGAGCCGTTCCAGGAGCGCAGTATCGCCGCGTGCGGTCATACAGACCGTGTCGGGGCGAGCGATATAAGTTCCCGAGTCACCCGACGGCCTCCCCGGTGAGCCGGCAAACGCCTCCCCGTTCACGGTGATTTTGCCCGTGCTCTCACAACGGTCGGGTATGTCAGCACTGTTTTCGCCGCTCTCACTGCGTGACCTCGAGGTTCCAAACCGGATCGCCGTCTCGCCGATGTGCCAGTACTCCTGTGACCCCGACGGACTGCCGACGGAGTGGCACCGGGTCCACCTGGGAAGTCGGGCCGTCGGCGGCGCTGGAATCGTCATGACCGAAGCGACGGCCGTCGAGCCCCGCGGACGGATCACGCCCCACGACCTCGGCATCTGGAGCGACGACCACGCGGCCGCACTCGAGCCGATCGCCGAGTTCGTCCGCGACCAGGGTGCGGTGCCGGGAATCCAGCTCGCCCACGCGGGACACAAAGCGAGCAAGACCCGACCCTGGGATGGGAACGTGCCGCTGTCGCCCGCGGACGGAGGCTGGGAGGTACTCTCGCCGTCGCCGGAGGCGTACCCGCCGTTCGACGGCGACCGCCCTGCGATGACCGAAGCGACGCCCGAGGACATCGCAGGGGTGATCGAGGCCTACCGGACCGCCGCGGAGCGCTCGCTCGAGGCGGGATTCGAGGTCGCAGAGATCCACGCGGCACACGGCTACCTGCTCCACGAGTTCCTCTCGCCCGTGACGAACCGCCGCGAGGACGCCTACGGCGGGAGTTTCGAGAACCGGACCCGGCTGCTTCGGGAGGTGACCGACGCCGTCCGCGACGTCTGGCCGGACGGGAAACCGGTGTTCGTCCGCATCTCCGGGACGGACTGGCTCCCCGACCGGGAGTCGTGGGACGTCGAGCAGTCGGTACGGCTCGCAACCGAGTTGGCGGCCCTCGGCGTCGACCTGGTCGACGTGAGTTCGGGTGGCGTCCACCCCGACCAGGACCCGCCCGCCGGGCCGAACTTCCAGGTCCCGCTGGCGGAAGCAGTCGGCGACGGGGCGGACGTCGCCGTCGGCGCCGTCGGTGGCATCACCGAACCGGAGCAGGCCGACGCGCTGGTCCACAACGGGCGTGCCGACCTGGTCCTCGTCGGCCGAGAGTTCCTCCGGGATCCGTACTTCGGGCTGCACGCGGCCGGTCGCCTCGAGGAGGAGCCGTCCGCTCGATGGCCCGTTCAGTACCGTCGGGGCGTCCGGTAGCCCTGCTCCCGACCGTCCTCACACAGTCGTAACTCGTGGACCCGGCGCACTCGTGGACCCGGCGCACTCGTGGACCCGGTGCGGACGTCGGGCGCGCGAGCGCACCGATGGATGTTCGGGCTCAGTTTGGACTGAAAGCCGGGCTCGAATCGTCGGTGACCGACCGGTAGAGCCCGCCTCGCTAAGCGTATCCCCGAACATCATCGTCGGCCGTCCCGTCCGGTGAGAACCTGACTCACTTTTCAACCCATATCGACTGGAACCACGCGCTGACGACGCTCATGACCGATTACAACAGACGAACGATTCTGCACGCTGCTGGCGCATCGACGCTGGCCGTCGCCGTCGCGGGATGTCTCGGCGACGGCGACACCGGCGACGCGGCTGCCGGTGACGACACCGGAGACGACGACGGGGACGATGACGGCGGCGCCGACGGGTTCGAGATCGACCCCGGCACGGAGATCGTCTTCGACGGACTCACCCAGGGCTGGGTGGGGCTCGAGCCGTCGGCGATCGACGGCGAAGAGAATCCGACGCTCGTCCTCGAAGAGGACGAAGCGTACACGATGGGCTGGACGGACGGCGACGGCTCCCAGCACAACATCGAGATCTGGGACGACGCCGGCGAGGTCGTCGACGACCTCCAGACCGACCTCACCGCCGATCCCGACGACGACCAGTTCCTCGAGTTCACCGCGAACGCGGAGATGGCCGAGTACGTCTGCGAGCCCCACGACACCACGATGATCGCCGACATCGTCGTCGAGTAGCCCACGAGGACCCTCGGCCCGCACTCGCAGAGTCAGCCACGAACCGGTCGCCCGGGTCGGCCCGACCACTGCGACCGCTGGACGCCAACCCTCGCGGGCTCACGCTTCACGCTATTTTCTGCCGACTGAGTGTGGACGCCGGCTGTCCGTCAGTCCTCGCGCCACTTGATCGAACAGCCCCGGGAGGGCTGCCACTCGAGATCGACCGGCTCACCCGCGAGGACGGCGTCGATCGCCTCGCGAACGTGAACCCGCGTCGGCTCGTCGTCCGGGTTCAGCGCGTCGTCCAGCCGTCCCTGATAACGCAGCCGGAACGCCCCGTCCTCGTTCGCGAAGAGGAACGGATCGGGCGTACAGACCGCACCGTACTCGCGGGCGACGTCCTGGGTTTCGTCCCGAAGATAGGCGTCGTACCGGATCGTCCCGTCCTCGACGCGGTCGCACATCGCCTCGAACGAATCGTCGGGGTACTCCGTGGCGTCGTTGGGGTTGATCCCGACGACGGCAACCTCGTCGTACGCCGCGGCGAGCTCGTTCAGCAGGTCGAACTTCGCTTTCGCGTACGGACAGTGGTTGCACGTAAAGACCAGCAATAGCGCCTGGGCGTCGGCGAACGACTCGAGCGTGTACGTCCCGCCGTCGGTTCCCCCGAGTTCGAACTCGGGGGCTTCGTCGCCGGCCTCGAGGTCGGTGTCGGACTCTTTCGCGACCATAGTCGGTGCTTTCAGCGTAAGGGGCTTAAACGTCGTGCCGGATGAGCTCCGGACACCCGACGGGCAGGTCCCGGATGTGCTGGTACCTGGTACAGCGTTCCGTACGGGTCCGGGGTCGACGGGTGGCCCACCTATTTGTACCCCCCGTGAGATCCATGACGTATGCAAACCCTCGAGGTCACGGACGAACAGTACGCGTTCATCCAGCGGCTCCGGGAAGAGATCTCGACCGACGTCGTCGGCAAGTACGGCTTCGTTCGAGAGCGGGACGCGGTGCAGTTTCTGATCGACAACATAGATGAGGACGTCGGAATCGACGACGAGGTCGACTTCTCGGCCACCGACGACGTTGCCGCCTCCGTCGGCGCCGCGATCGAGGGCGAGGACGACCCACACGAACTCGAGACGGTGTCGTACGACGAGCGCACCGCGGAGGAGGGCGGGACCGACTCGACGGCGGATTCCGAGGGCGAGCCGTCGGAGAGCGACGTTTCGGACGTCGAGGACGTTGAGGACATCGGGGACGCCGAGGAGACACAGGACGCTGTCGCGGACGACGCCGATTCGATGGGCGAGGACAGCGGCGCCGCAGACGACGACGACATGCTCGACGAGATGATGAGCCTGCTCGAGACACACGAGGACAAGTGGGAGGAGTCCTCCTCGTCGGATTACCGCTACACCGTCACCCTCCCCGACGGCTCGACCGAAGACGTCCAGACGAAAGACGACGTCAGGGCGTTGCTGTTCAAGAACTACCGGTGATCGGCGACCGGCCCGCTCGAGCGCGAGCAGACTCGGCGGCCGTGTCACGAACGCCCGATTCGCGCGAAACGAGACGGAAGAACAACGTTTTTACTCGCGCTCGCGCTTTCCGGAGGTATGAGTGAACGCGAGGTGCTCGAGTTGCTCCGGGAGAACGCGCGATACTCCACGGCCGACATCGCGCGAATGACCGACCTCGAGGAGTCAGAGGTCGAGGCGGTGATCGGGGAACTCGAGAGCGCAGGCGTCGTCCGCGGCTACAAGGCGGTCGTCGACTGGGACAAACTCGAAGACGAGACGGTCCGCGCCGAAGTCGAGTTGAACGTCGAACTCGACCGCGAGACGGGCTACGGCGACATCGCAGAGCGCCTCGCACGGTTCCCGCAGGTGAAAGCCCTGCGGCTGGTCAGCGGTGACTACGACTTCGACATGGAGGTCGAGGGTGACTCGATCCGCGAGGTGTCGATGTTCGTCAGCGAGAAGGTCGCGCCGGTGCCGGAGATCACCCAGACGGTCACCCACTACGTGATGACCTCCTACAAGGAACAGGGGATCGAACTCGGCGACGGCGACGAGGACGACCGCCTCTCGTTCTCGCCGTGACCATGACGTTCGAACTCGCAGATCGGGTGCAGACGGTGCCGCCGTCGGGCATCCGGCGCTTTTTCGAGATCGCCGAGGAACGCGACGAGGTCATCTCGCTGGGCGTCGGCGAACCCGACTTTTCGACGCCGTGGGCGGCCCGCGACGCCGCGATCGCCTCGCTCGAGCAGGGCAAGACCTCCTATACGGCAAACCGGGGGATGCGCGAGCTCCGGGACGCGATCGCCGACTACGTCGCCGACCGATTCGACCTGGGCTACGACCCCGACGAGGAGATCATCGTCACCGCCGGCGCGAGCGAGGCCGTCGACCTCGCGTTCCGGGCGTTCGTCGATCCCGGCGACACGGTGGCGATCGCTCAGCCGTCGTACATCTCCTACGAACCCGGCGTCATCTTCGCCGGCGGTGAGCCCCTGTCCGTGCCGACGCGAGAGGAAGACGAGTTCCGACTCACCGTCGACGCACTCGAGACCGCGGGTGCCGCGGACGCCGAAATGCTCGTGCTCTGTTACCCGAACAACCCGACGGGGGCGATCATGCGCGAGGAACACCTCGAGCCGATCGCGGAATTCGCCCGCGAGCACGACCTGATCGTCCTCGCCGACGAGATCTACGCCGAACTCACCTACGAGGGCGAGCACACCTCGATCGCGACGCTGCCGGGAATGCGCGAGCGCACGATCGTCTTCAACGGCTTCTCGAAGGCCCACGCGATGACCGGGCTCCGACTCGGCTACGCGCTCGGGCCGGCCGACGCCATCGGCGCGATGAACAAGATCCACCAGTACACGATGCTCTCGGCGCCGACGACGGCACAGTACGCCGCCCTCGAGGCGCTCGACTCCTGTGACGACGAGGTCCGGGAGATGATCGACCAGTACGACCGCCGCCGTCGATTCGTTCTCTCGCGCTTTCGTGAGATCGGAATGGACGTCTTCGAGGCCAGGGGGGCGTTCTACTGCTTCCCCGAGGTGCCCGAGGGCTTCACCGCCGAGGAGTTCGCCGAGGACGTGTTGCGCGAGCAGGGCGTCGCCGTCGTCCCCGGCACCGTCTTCGGCGCGGGCGGCGACGGACACCTCCGGGTGTCGTACGCGACGGGCTTACCCGAACTGCGCGAGGCCATGACCCGGATCGAGGCGTTCGTCGAAGAACACGCCTGAGTCCACGACAGGGAGTGAAGACGGCGAGAGAGCAACGCTTTTTCGCTCGCCCTCGGTTCGGTCAGTATGGTCGAGTACCGTCCGATCCCGGACGCACGCGAGGTGTTCTACGAGTATCGAAGATACGCGTTCAGGCCCGAGGAGGGCCTGCCGGCGTACGATCCGGACGACCACGACACGCCGCGGGCGCTCCTCGGCGCTCGACGCGGCATTTTCGCCGACGGCGACGACGACCGTCCGCGCTGTGTCTGTCGACACTACTGGCTCGAGGCCCGAGTTCGCGGCGCGGACCACCCGACGGGCGGCGTGGCGTCGGTCGCGACCCCGCCGGAGTACCGCCGCCAGGGCCACGTCGGCCGACTCCTCGAGGGCTCGCTCGCGGAGTACCGCGAACGCGGGATCCGGTTCGCCGTTCTCTGGCCGTTCAACTACGCCTTCTACCGGCAGTTCGGCTGGGAGACGGCCAATCGGCTGGCGACCTACGAGTGTGCGCCCGAGGTCTTCGCGTTCGCCCGCGAGCACGCCGATCACGACGACGGCCGGTTTCGCCGACTCGCAGCCGACGAGTACACCGAACTCGAGGCGGTCTACGAGTGCCACCGGGACCGGTACGCGCTGGCGCTCGAGCGCGACGAGCGATGGTGGCGACGACGCGTTTTCGGGGGTCACGACGTCGATCCGTTCGTCTACGCCTACGAGCGCGACG
>LKMK01000191.1 GCA_001563805.1 Natrialbaceae archaeon B1-Br10_E2g2 | reverse complement strand
TGCTCGGTCGGTACACCTACCTCGCGACCGAACTGTTCTGGGGGGCGATCGCGTTCGTCCTCCTGAGACGCGCCGGTGCGCTCCGAAAAGCCGCCGTGACGATCCTCGCACTGTACCCCATCGCCTACGTCTGGGACCGCTACACGCTGGCGATCGGCGTCTTCGACATCCGGCTCCGGACCGGCGTCGACGTCGCCGGCATCCCGCTCGAGGAGCACCTCTTCATGGCCGTCGTCCCGGGGCTCGTCCTCGGCGTCCACGAGACGATCTTCGGCGACGACTCGACGGCCGATCGCTCCGCGGATCGTCGCGGCTGACTCCGCCGAGTATCACCCGCTGCAACCGACCACGACCCTCATGTGGTGCGGTCCCATCTCGATCAGTCAATGGGTCGGGACCGTCGACCGGACGATCGAACGGACCACCGCGGCACCGACCGCCGGGAGCCGGCGGTCCTCAGGTCGCTCGTGCGGCTGCTCGTCTTCGCGCTGCTCGTCGCCGCGCTACTCGTCGCTACCGTCACACTCGCGCCGATCGTTCTCGAGGACTTCGACTCGCTCGAGGACGTCGAGATCGTCGACCGGCCCGCGCCAAGCGCCGACCCACCCCCCGCGGGTGAGCGCGACCCCGACGTCACCGACCCGGCAGATCCCGGCGAGTCGAGCTACGAGACCGACGTCGAGACCGTCACCTCCGACGCCGTGGAGGACTTCGTCCACGCCGAGGTGAACGATCGCCGCGCCGACCACGACCTCGAGCCCCTCCAGTGGGACGGGACCGTCGCCTCCGTCTCCCGGGCGCACAGTCACGACATGGCCGACCGTGACTACTTCGCGCACACGAACCCGGACGGCGACGATCCGTTCGACCGATTCAGTGCTGTCGACGACTACTGTCGAGCCTACGGCGAGAACATCGCGCTGACCTGGCTGGACAGCCCCGTCGATCGCCCCGGCAACGACGAGGCCACCACCTACCAGACCGCCGAAGGCCTCGCCGAGGGCCTCGTCGACCAGTGGATGAACTCCACCGAGCACCGCAAGGCGATCCTCGAGGAACACGGCGGGCCAGCCTGGGATCGCGGCGGGATCGGCGTCTATCTCGCCGACGACGGTGGGGTGTACGCCACTCACAACTTCTGTACTGTGTGGTGACCGATCGGCTGTCCAGACCGTGGGGGATACGATCAGGACCGACGAAGGCGTAGGAGACACGGACAGGACCGACGAGGGCGTGGGAGACACGGACAGGACCGAGGAAGACGCAAGGGACATAGATGTGAGCGAGGAGGGATAGAGCCACAGGCGGGACCGACACGTCGACGCGGCACTCACCGAGTGCGAACCGTTTACAGGTTCTTGGTTCGACAGTCCGTACGTTCAGTATGGACGTTACGACCACGCTCTCCTCGGTCTATCGGACGGCGACAGATCGAGATATCACGTTTCTGGCGGCCGGGTTCGCCTACTACGCGTTCGTCTCACTGATTCCGCTCGTCCTGCTTGCGCTCGTCGTCGGTTCGATTGTCGGCGGCGAAGAGGGTGCCCAGCGGCTGATCCTGCTGGCGGGTGACTTCTTGCCGGAGGCGGGCGAGGACCTCGTCGTCGCGGCGTTGACCACCGAAGCCGGCCGAGCGGAGGCGACCGTCGTCGCACTCGCCGTCGCGACGTGGGGTGCCCTGAAGGTCTTTCGAGGGCTCAGCCTCGCGTTCGACAAAGTGTACGACGAGGTCGCCGAGGACTCGCTTGTCGACGAGATCCGCGACGGACTCACCGTCGTCCTCGCGGGGGCAGGCGCGCTCGCGTTGATGATCGTCGTCGGTGCCGTTCTGGGACTCGTCGCCGGTACCATCCCCTTCGCAGGCGCACTGGGCTGGCTCGTCCTGTTGTTCGGGCTCGTCCTCGTTTTCCTGCCGATCTACTACGTCTTGCCGCCGATTTCCGTCACTGCACGCGAGATCCTCCCCGGGGTCGCGTTCGCCGCCGTCGGCTGGGTGATCCTCCAGGCCGGCTTCCAGCTGTACGCCGCGAACGCCGCCCAGTACGAGGCCTACGGCGCCGTCGGTGCCGTCTTGCTGTTCGTTACCTGGCTCTACTTCGCCGGCATTATCATCCTCATCGGCGCCGTCCTCAACGTCGTCCTCTCGAGGCCGCGGCTCGCCGAATGATCGATTCCGAGCGGCCGACCTGTCACCAGATCGTCCCGAACCGTCGATCAGTTCAATTATCGAGTCGGATCGTCGGGGAAAAGGCTATGCTCCCGGGACAGACAGTCCCGCACAATGGCCGACGAGCACTCAGACAATCCCAGCGGTGGCGACAACGAGGCCACCGACGCCACTCCCGACGGCCTCGAGCCAACTGGCGGCCCGCGTCGCGTCGTTTCCGACCAGAGCGTCGACGACATCCTGGCGTCGCTCGAGGAGACGACCGCGTCGACCGACCCGACGCCGCAGTCCACGACGGTGCGATCCAGGGCGACCGAGCGGCCGGATTCCGAGCCCCCGTCTACGAGCGGGTCCAGCGGTGATGGCGGCCACCAACCCAGAGATGGCACCGCTCCCGCCGAGGATGCCGACTCCGACGACACCAGCCACGAGCACGACGTCGGCGACGGTGCCAGCGACGACGCTGGCCACGATATCGACGCCAGCGATGGTGACACCACCAACACCGCTAGCGACGGTGGCAACGCCGACACCGCTGACGTCGGTGACCACACCGGTGGGAGTCCGGCTTCCGACGCCGATGGGCGTCCGTCTATCGACGAGCTCCGCCTCAACCGGGCACACAACGAAATTACTGGAGCGGACGTTCGCGCCGCCGAATCCGGCGTCGGCCGCGAGTCAACACCCGACGTCGGCGACCTCGACATTTCGCTGGACGACCTCGAGCGGACCGCCGCGGAGCTGGACGGCGAATCCGCCTCCGGGGACCCGTCCGGGGCCTCACCGGACGACCCGGCCGGTCCCGACGATGCGGGCCCGCTCGCTGGAACTATCGACACCGACGGTCCAGCGCCTGCCGACTCTGCCGATTCGGACGACTCCGTCGGCGTTCTCGGTCGCCTCAAGCTACTCTTCTCCCGATAGCGTTCAGTCCTCACTCGAGCCAGGATCGGGTCTCGAGTTCGCTCTCGACGGCGACCGCCAGCCGAATCCCTAGAGGTCCCGCTCCATCTCGTATTCGCCTCGATCGCGGAGGCGAATCTCGAACCCCGCCGATCGGTAGAGGTTCATCGCGATCCGGTTGTCCCGGGAGACAGAGAGCCAGACGTGATCCAACCCGTTGGCCTGTCCGTGGCCCAGGAGACAGCGAATGAGGTGCGTTCCGATCCCCGCCGATTGATACGACGGCCGAACGAAAATCGCGAGTTCCGACGTCTCCTCGTAGGGGACGAGGACGGCGTGGCCGACGACGTCGCCATCGTGTCGTGCGACGACGTTCAGGCCGTTCTCGAGCAGGTCGGTGACCCACTCGCGTACTCGAGACTCGCCTCTGGGTGGCAGTCCCTGTGACCGCGAGTCGGTATCGAAGTGGCCGTACATCTCCGAAAGTGGCGCCGCATCACCAGCGTACTCGCGGATGGTTACGCGCCGGCCCTCGTGGTCGACGAACGTTTTCGATGGCCGCGGAAGTCCTGACTGGTGATCTGTGGAGGTGGCCATACCAGCCCTTCGACGGCCGTGGCCCTAAGAGTACCTCGCGTTCCCGGTTCGTGGGACCGGTTCGGGCTCCCGATTCCGGCTCCCGACCGTCCTGTCGACGCCCGCTCGAGTTGTTCTCTCTACGGACCATTCCGCTTTCGGAACGTTTGAGATGGCGTGATGAAAAGAGCCCTCGTGAGCCGCACCCGACTGTTCGCCTCCCTCTGTGGGCTCGTCTTCCTCCTCAACCTCGCCAGAATCATCTTTGCGCCGCTTTTGGACGTGATCATCGCCGAGTTTTCGATCGGCGAGGCGACGGCCGGATTGCTCGTGACGCTCGCGTGGGTCGGGAGTGCGTCACCCCGATTACCGACCGGGTGGCTGCTTACGAAAGTCCCGAGACACTACGTTGTGATCGGATCGGGGACGATCCTCGCGGTTGCGTCCGGATTTGCCGCGACCGCGACGACCGTCCGCCACCTCATGATCGGCGCCTTCCTGATGGGGATCGCCTCCGGCGTCTACTTCGTCTCGGCGAACCCATTCCTGAGCGAGTTGTTTCCCGACCGGGTCGGCCGCATCATGGGGATTCACGGGGCTGCAAGCCAGATCGCTGCGGTGATCGCCGCGCCGCTCGTTGCGCTGACCCTCCTCGTCGACTGGCGACTCTCGCTGTGGGCGATCGCCGTCGGGGCCGCAGTCGTCACGGGATACACTGCCCTCGCTGCCAGGGCGACCCCGTTGCCGCGGGCGGGGGCTGCGGACAAAAATTTCGTCGCCGGCGCGCTCTCGGAGTGGCGGATCATCGTCACCGCGCTCGTGATCGTCGGTGCCGCGTCGTTCGTCTGGCAGGGCGTGTTCAACTTCTACGAACTGTACATGCAGTCGAAAGGCCTCTCGACGCAGGCCTCGAGTCTGATGCTCACCGTCGTCTTCGCCGCCGGCATCCCCGCGTTCTACTTCGGCGGCGACCTGGCCGATCGACTGCCACACGTGCCGTACCTGCTCGGCATCGTCGGCGTCTTCTCGCTCTGTCTGCTCGTGTTGACGACCGTCGAAGGGCTCGTCGGCGTGTTCGTCCTCTCGGCCGCCGTTGGCTTCGTCATCCACGCGCTGTTTCCGGCCACGGATACCTACCTTCTCGACACGCTGCCGGATTCGACGCGTGGCAGCGCCTACGCCGTCTTCAGTTCCACGTGGATGCTCACCCAGGCACTCGGCTCGTTCGTACTGGGCCTGTTCGTCGAAGCCGGCTACTCCTACGACCTGGTGTTTCGGATCGCCGCCGTGTTCCTCGCCACCACCGTGCTGGTGCTCGTGGTTCTCGAGCGAACCGGTCGACTGACGCCCTGAAAAGGCCTTCGATGGCCGAACTGGGGTTACGTTTACCCGGACTGTGAGCGTCTGAAACACACGGCGATCGGTTCGGCGCGGGAATCGTCAGGAACCCAACTCCGGATTTATCGACCGATCGTCGCTCTGGGGCTCTCCAGGATCTTCGACCGCCCCCGTAGACGGCAGGGCGTTCGGATCCGACTCGGTCGTTCCCATCCTGTCGTACTCCTCACGGAACGCAGTCAGTGTCGCGGCGAGCACCCCGAGGACGATCGGCCCGACGAATAGCCCGGTGAAGCCGATGGTGTAGACTCCCCCGAAGACGCCGATGAGAACGATTCCCGGATTGAGGTTGGCCTCGCGATCGATTACGATCGGTCGGGCGTAGTTGTCGATGAGGCTGACGACCGTGATCCCGTACACCGCGAGAAAGACCCCCCACTCGGGCTGGTCGATCGCGAAGAGGTAGACGGATGCGGGAGCCCAGACGAGAAACGCGCCGATCAGGGGCAACAGCGAGAGGACGATCATCACGAACGTCCAGAAGACGTAATTCGGAACGCCCGCGGCCGCCAGCCCCACCCCGGCGACGATCCCCTGGAGCACTGCCACGAAGATGTGGCCGGAGATCACGCCCCAAATCGTGTGGTCGATCTGTTCGACCAGGCGCTCGGCCACCGGATCTGGCATCGGCGCGACCGACACCGACCAGGCAACGAACCCGTCGCCGTCGAGCAAAATGTAGTACACGAGGAACAACACGAGTGCGAACCCGATCGAAACCTCGAGGAGCATCGCGAACGCCTCGCTGACGCTCCCGAAGAGGATATCGGCGAGTTCTTCCAGCAGCGTTCCCGTTTCCTGGCCGAGGTCGACGTCCGTATCGAGCAGTTCGGACAGCCGCGCCTCGGTCTCGGCGACATCGAACGGCAGATCACGGGTCCCGCTGGCGAGCTGGTTGAGATCCCGCCAGAACGCCAGAAGAATGTAGATCAGTGGCAGGACGACGATTACGGCCGACGCGAGGATCAACACGACCGGGCTCAACCGCTCGCCGAGGTGGGGCTTGAGCCTGAGATGCGCCGGATGGAGCATATACGCGAGAATCACCGCTCCGAGGACGTATTCCAGGAACGGGACGAGGATCAACAGGCTCAGTGCTGCCGAGGCCCCGATGAGTAGCAACAAGAAGGCCTGCTGTTTGTTCACAACGTTCGATACAAGTATGGTTAAATAAATTCACCGACTGAGCCGAACGGCAGTTTCAGCTCCCCGTGCTCACGAAGAGTTGGCTCCTCTGGTGTGAGTCATCGACAGCCGAGACGGATACTCCGACCCTCGAAGTCGCTGCCGTCCCTGAATTTTTGAACGGAAGCCACCTCCGTACAACGACTGAGTGGGTTCAACAGCCCTGACCCGCTACCCAGAAACCGATCTGGTCGATTCAGTGGAAAAAAGTCGGTTACGATCCGTACGTAGTTCGTATGGGTTGGGGCAGATTTGAACTGCCGACTTCCTCCGTGTGAAGGAGGTATCATAACCGGACTAGATCACCAACCCGCAAAATGGAGTATC
>LKMK01000190.1 GCA_001563805.1 Natrialbaceae archaeon B1-Br10_E2g2 | reverse complement strand
GATTGGTTCGAGACTCATGATTGGTTGTCTCCTTTTAAGCGAATCTTCTGAGTCCCGGTAACCGCCAATCACGAACCTACGGCTACAACGCCTGAATCGGCCAAAAGTAAGGATTGTCACGCCGCGTGACCAAGGCCTGCAGCGCCCATCATTCTGCGTCACGGGCAACATTTCGCAGACGCCAGTACGGTTGATATTAATCACCGGTTGTAAGGATTGGCTCATCTCGAGCCCTGGCCGCCAGCGGCGGGCGTCACCAGTCCGAGGAGGACTGTCAGTCCGGCCAGCGCCGCAAGCGCCAGGAACGCCTCGTCGAAGAAGCCGCGATCGGCCGCCCACCCCACGAGCACCGGGCTGATCGCCCCGATGGTAAACGAGATCGTCCGGAGGATGCCGAACCCGGTTCCCTGGATGTCGTCGGGGAGTGCGAGAATCAGGTGCGTCTGGGTGACCGTCGCGAAACCGAGCAAGGTACTCAACAGGACCGTCACGCCGGCGAGTGGCCAGAAGCTCTCGAGTCGCGTGAGAACCACGAGGCCGACGGCTGCGACCCCCATCACGAATACCAGCGATCGTGCGATGCCGATTCGATCGTAGGCTGCGCCCGAGAGCGGCTGAACGACGACGCCGAGCGCGAAGAAGAGCCCGAAGAGGACACCGGCGAGGGTCGCCGAGAGTCCTTTCTCGTCGATCAGGTACGTCGGATAGAATCCGGTAAACGCCTGCCAGACCGTCACACCGAGCAACAGCAGTCCAGTGCCGTAGACGACCGAAGGGGTGTTCAGTCCGGAAAGCACGACTCGAGCGGACTCGAGCGAGGGGAGCGCTGTTTGTCGGGCGGGGTCGGGCTGGGGTGACGGGACTGCGAGCCAGAGGGCGACCGCGGCGAGTGCGAACAGCGGAATAGCGAAGCCGAACCCGAGCTGCCACACCACGCCGGCGGCGAGGAATCCCGCAATCGGCGGGAGGATCGACTGGCCGGCGTCGGCGGCACCGGAGACGACGCCGTTCGCCGCGCCGACGCGTTCCGGATAGAGGTCGGCGAGGATGGTGTATCGGGCGACGGCGTACAGGGCGACGCCGAGCCCGAACAGGGCCGTAACGGCGAAGAGCACGGCGGTCGACCGCGCGGTCACGATCAGCACGAGCGTGCCCACGGAGATCACCGAACTCAGTATCAAGATCGCCTTCTCGCCGAACCGGTCGGCCAGCATCCCACCCGGGAACTGACCGAGGCCGTAGGCGACGAACAGGACGGTCAACAGGAGCCCGGCCGTGGTGAGGTCGAGCCCGTAGGCGGTTCGAAGGTGCGGGAGCAAAATCGGGTAGATCATCCGGACACCGATCGAGAGGAACCAGCCCCCAGCGATCGCGACCAGAATCGGTCCTCGACCGTCGCTCCAGAGTCCTTTCGCCTCGCGGGTCAGAATCGAGAGAACGTCCACAGGTAACGGTGACACTAGTGAGAAGTTACTGGTTCAGGGCATGAAGGTTGTGAATCAGGAACGTCGACCGGGCTGGGACGGTGGAGTTCGTGAGCTAGCGGAGAGACGTCAGCAGGCTCGGTCTCGATGCGTGTCGAGACGGCAGTACAGGGCCTTTCGAACGGGATCTGCTCGAGTTCCGTGCCCGGCTCGAACCGGAGGTCGGATCTCGCGCCACTCACGTGGCGGTTCCTGCGGCGATGGTCCAGATCCCACCGACGCTCGCGGCGAACGTCAGGAACACTGCGACGGTGAAGCTGCCGGTGTACGTGACGCTGGCCGTGCCCAGCGGCGGCATCGCCAGCGCGGCGACGCCGATCGCGACGTTGAAGAGGCCGACGATCGCGGTGTCCTTCTCGGGTGAGTAGACGGTCATGAGAAGCGGGATGTAGAGCGTCGCGGTGCCACCGAGTCCGAGCCCGATGAGGCCGATTGCGACCGGGAGCGCCGCTGTGAATGGGACAGACAGCAAGGCGATCCCCGCGGCCGCACAGGTGAGCGAGGCGAGATACGCACGACGGGAGCCCATCGCGTCCGCCAGGTAGCCGCTCCCGATCCGCGAGACGATGCTGACGCCGCCAATCAGGCCGAACGCCGCGGAGGCGCCGGCCGCCGTCAGTCCGCGGTGGGCGAAGAGGTCCACGGCGTAGGCCGCGAGCAACTGGTACCACGCAAACGAGAGGGCCATCCCCACGAACAACAGCTGGAAGGTCCGCGTCCCGCCGAGTCGGGCCAGCCACTCGAGCAGTTCACCGGCGGTCGCACTCGAGTGACTCGCCCACTGCGGCCGGCGACAGACGAGTCCTGCGAGGAGGAACGCGGCCGTGGTCACCGACAGGATGAACAGGAAGCCCTGCCGAACGCCGACCGTCGCGATCGTGACCTGCCAGACCGGCGGGAGAACGGCGAGCCCGAGGCCGTTTCCCACGAAGATGAGGCCCGTCGCCGCGCCGCGTCGGCGGTCGAACCACCGGGGGACGACCGACGCGACGAGGACGAACACCGTCCCCAGCGCGAGGCCGAGGACGGCGAAGACGACGGTCAGCCCGGCCAGCGAGTCGAGGACGTACAGCGATGGGGCGAGTAGGCCCGTCGCAATGGTACAGCCGAGCAACACCGCTCGAGCGGGAAACCGGGCGCCGAAGACGCCGACGAAGCCGGACCCGATGAAGAACGTAAAGAGCATGACCGCGAACACGCCCGAGAGGGCAAGCGGCGAGATACCGAACGCCTCGCTGAACGGGTCGCGAAAGATCCCGTACGATAGCGGCGTCCCGAAGGTGAAGACCATCGCGACGGCGCCGACGGCCGCAACGAGCCAGCTTCGGCGACCGTCGGGCCGTTCAACACGCTCTTCGTGCACGGCGGTGCTCTCGTGGGCGCGGTGGAAAGGGTTCTGGTTCGCAGCGGCATCGAAGACGGCCGTCGTGGGTGTTACACTCGGCTGGTGACACCAGAAAACACCGCGAAAACCCTGAACCGGTTCCGTTCCGATCGGAGGCGTCTGTGAAGCCGTGCTCAGACGAACGGGACCGCGTCGGGCAGCGGGAGGATCAGCACCATGAACAGGCCGGCGAGGGTGACCAGGCCGACGAGCACGGGGAAGACGATGACCGCGAAGTTCGTCGTTCCAACGACGCGTCCCAGGTCGCCGGTCATACTCGACAGCGACGGCGTCACGCTCTTGCGCAGGATCACCAGCTCGAGGGCGAACAGGATCACCGTCGCGCCCGCCGACATCATACAGAACGGACAGATCTCACCGATGACGCCCAGCTGCAGGTAGACGAAGTACGTCGAGAAAACCACGCCGCTCGCCGTAATCGGCGTCAGGATCTTGATGATCAGCGGGTGGCGCGTGTCGAACCACCAGAGGGCGAGCCCGATCGTCGTCAGGTAGTAAAACCCACCCAGCGTCGCGAGGGGGACGCCGAAGACGTACGCCCACGGACTCGTGATCACTTCGATACTCCCCTCGACCGGCGCGTCCGGGGGAATCGCCGGGAGCGCGAACAGGTGGATCGCCGTGAGAACGACCGTTATCATCCAGCCCATTATTGCAACGACCGTGAACGTCCCGAACAGGGTCGACACTCTCGGGGAGTAGTCCCAATCGTAGTCGAACGCCAGTGTACTCGAGGTTTCTGTTGACATACAGTATCTCCTTATTCCGGCGAGTACAAAAGTATTGTGTTGTCTTCCCAATTCTAAGCAAACAGCCTCGAAACAGGTCAGTCCACCCAGTTACCCCGCCCAGTCGACCGAGACGACCGCGACCGGCGGCGGGGCGTACTCCCCGCTGACGGGGTTGGAACCGCGATCCCCGCAGGCGAGGCCACTGAGTGCCGATGAGGGGTGCTGTATCGTCGCTACGCAGGTGACCCCGCGCGGGTTCGTGGTGGCCGTCACCAGTCTCGTGTCCGACCAGTATACGAGAACAGCTTTCTCGAGTCCGGTGAGGGGCCTCAGTACGCGTCAGTCGCCTCTCACACCCTCTCTTGTAGAGAAACTCGGCCGTCGTATGTGCCACGAGTCGGCCGCTCGAGCGGGTCGCCTCGCGTATTGCCGTTGTGCATGTTGCACAATACAGTCTGTGAGAGGGCGCTGGTATCCGACTCGCGGTTATTTTCGACCGGCCAGTTCCGTCCTGTTGACGCACACCGTTTCGGAGAGACGCGTACAATGATAGATACCGTGTGGGTATGACAACCTCGAGAGACTACGAGTCCCGGCGTGGGCGAGAGTACCCGTCTGCAGTCCCCTCATTCGGAAGGTCGATTCGAACCCGAGTTCCGTCGTCGGTTTCCGGGAACTGAAGCCTCCCGCCGGAGTACTCGACGACCCACTTGGCCAGCCACAGCCCAGCACCGCTGCCGTGTCGGAGTTGCGTCTCCTCGCCAGCCCTGAGGACGTCGACCTCCTGGTCGGGGATCCCCGGCCCGTTGTCTTCGACGACGAGCCGAACGCCGTCGGTCCGCTCGATAGTAACTCGAACTTCGGGATCGGGCGCCGTATTGTGCTCGACGGCGTTTTCCACGAGGTTGTAGATGGCGAGGTCGAGTCCGTCCGCCCCGTCGACGACACACTCCTCCGGGAGGTCGGTTCGGACGGTCGTCTCTGGGGCACGAGATTCGATCGAATCGACGGCGTCTCGAACGGTGGACGCGAGGTCGTAGCGACGGGCAGCCTCATTGCGCTCGGTCAGCGTCGCGATCGCGTAGGCGTTTTCGGTGACTCGCTCGAGGTTGTCGGCCGACTCCGCGATCGTGGCGGCGATCCCCTCGAGGTCGTCGGTCGGCGCGTCGATTCGCTCGGCAGTTCCTTTGATGACGTTCAGTTCGGTACGGACGTTGTGTCGCAACACGCGGATCAGCACCTGACGAAGGATCTCGAGTTCACGACGCCGTTCGCGAAGGGCCTGCTCGCGCTTTTTCCGGTCGGTCATCTCGGTCGACACGGCCACGAAGTGTTCGACCGTTCCGGTTTCGTCGACCACCGGTGTGATCGTCTGGTCGACCACGAAGCGGTCGCCGTCCCGTCGCTCGTTGATCATTTCGGCCTGCCAGTCCTCCCCCGAGAGGATCGTCTCCCAGAGGTTCGCGTAGAACTCCTCGTCGTGTTCGCCCGACTGCAAGAGGCGGGGCGTCCGATCCCGGACGGTCTCCGCGTCGTACCCCGTCGTCGCCTCGAACGCGGGATTGACGTACTGGATCCGCTCGTCGGCGTCGGTCCAGTAGATCGGATTCCCGGCGCGTTCGACGGCCTTTTTGAACGTCCGGAGGTTACTGATTCGCGTTTCGCGCTGGCGTTCGTGGCTCGCCCACAGCGCCAGCAGTTCGATAAACCGGCGCTCCGCCTCGGTGAACTCGCGCGGATCGTCGTCGCCGAAACAGATCGTCCGCACGGTTCCCTCCTCGGAGTCCGCCGTGGGGTAGATCGCCTGCCCGATGTAACAGCCGAATCCGACGGCCTCGTGGCCCGGATCGGACGGCCAGTCTGCGGGCCGTTCGAACGCGACCAGCCCCTCGGCGTCGACCGTTCGCCGACAGTACGCCCGCTCGAGCGGGATGACGTCGCCTTCGGACAGCCGTTCGTGGGCCCCATCCATCGCCACCACCCGCTGGTGTCCCGCCTCCAGGTCGACGGCCGCGACGTACCCGTAACCGACGCCGAGACGTTCTCGCCCGATCGCGAGCAGCTCGGAGAGTTTTTCGTCGAAATCCCGGTCGGCATCGGACGCCACCCGCTGAAACTGACACAGGGCCCGTTCGTTGCGGGCGAGTTCACGGTCGCGTTCCCGGATCGCGTCCCGAAGGCTGGCGCGCATCTCCTCGAGTGCGACCCCGAGTTCGCCGGGAATGGACTCGTCGAACGCGTCGTCGTCGAACCGTTCGTTCCTGAGCGCGGCGGCCTGTGCGGCGACGGCGGTGAGATACTCGTGGAGGTCGAGAAACGCCCGCTCGAGATCGCCGGTCTCGTCGACCTGAAACGGTCTCGTCGGTCGGGCCTCGAGGTTCCCCCGTGCGATCTCGTCGGCGATCGCTCGCATCTCCACGACCGGGTCGAGGATGTCTCGGCGGGCCACGAGAACCGTGTTGGCGAACGCCAGACACGCGAGCACGAACACGGCTCCGACGATCGCAAACTGCGTGCCAGTGATCGACCCCAGCACGAGCTCCGGCCCGAGAAAGACCACCGCCAACGTGACGAAGAGCAACACCAGCAACGCCTGGACGGTGACCGCAAACAGGAACTTCCAGGTGATGCTATCCCGAAAGCCGAACAGGTCCATCGTCCACCACAGCAACCGTTTGTATGCCCCGAAGGTTCGTGACGATGACCGGGGTGGCTCCCCTCGGGGGCGGGTCACGGCTGGAGAGAGCAGCAGTCGATCGGTCGATCGACACGGGGGATCGGCTGTCGTCGAACGGTTCGTCTCAACCCACTCATGTTGCCTAGTTATTATGAACGAAATATAAAATTATTGGCCATAATGAATCGCCATACGGCGGTGGATTCACCTGGTACACAGCACGCTTGAGATCGTAGACGACACACGTCGAGACGGTTTCGCGGAGCCCCGGTCCAGGTAGGCTGCGT
>LKMK01000189.1 GCA_001563805.1 Natrialbaceae archaeon B1-Br10_E2g2 | reverse complement strand
GGATGAACCGCGACATCGACCGGTTCACCTACAACATGCTCTTCGACGAGAAGATGGGCGACACCGTCCACATGGCCGTCGGCCGGGCCTACGACGATACTGTCGGCGAGGGCAACGAACAGAACGATTCGGCCGTCCACGTCGACATGATCGTCGACATGAGCGAGGACTCGTTCATCGAGGTCGATGGCGAGCGCGTGCAGGAGGATGGGACGTTTGTGTTTGAGGAAAGCGAGGACTGACCGAAGGGAAGGCCTCGAAAATGCGAACGGGGAGCGTAGCGACCCGTGAAAAACGCGGTTCGGAGCGAGCGAAGCGAGCGAGAACCGCGAGAATGCGAACGGGGAGCGTAGCGACCCGTGAGCGGGAAAGCGAGAGCTGAGCGAAGCGAAGCTCTCGAGTCGTAATGGCGAGCAGTGCGAACCGTGGAGAGAGCGAGGACTGACCGAAGGGAAGGCCTCGAAACTGCGAACGGGGGGCGAAGCGACCCGTGCAGCCGATTCGACGTTCCCGCCCGCCTGCAGTCTCGGCTGGGTTTAAGCCTCCGCACGAGAACGCTCGAGTATGGCAATACTCGTCGCGTACGACGGTTCGGCGCCGGCACGGAAGGCGGCCAAACACGCGTTCGAACGGTATCCGGACGAGGAACTCGTCCTGTTGCGCGTCGTCGAGGCGGCCGATGGCTCGACGGGCGCGGGGATCGAACTCGCGAAAGAGTACCTCGCGGAGCGCCGGGAGAACGCCTCCGAGAAACTGGTCGAGGAGGTCGCCGACTTCGCGAGCGAGGAGGTCGACTACCGAACGGAGATCGCCGTCGGGAATCCCGCACGCGAGATCGCCAGCTTCGCCGAGGAGAACGATATCGAGCACATCGTCATCGGCAACCACGGGCGGGCCGGCGTCTCCCGCGTCCTGCTCGGGAGCGTCGCCGAAAAGGTCGTCCGGCGATCGCCCGTTCCGGTGACGGTCGTCCGCTGAACGGGACGCCGACTTCTCGTGCCGGCACGCATTTTTGGGCGCCGACGCTGGTTCGGTCGTCCTCGCTACTGGGTGTTCGACATCCCGCCGTCGACGACGAGCGACTCGCCGTTGACGTAGTCCGAGAGGTCGCTCGCGAGGTAGACCGCCGCGTCGGCGACGTCGTCGGGCTGGCCTGCCCGACGGGAGGGAATCGACTCGAGGAAGGCCTCCTCGGCGTCGGTGCCGATGATAGCGTAGTCCTCGGTGGTCATCGTCGTCTCGATCAGCCCGGGGTGGATCGCGTTGACGCGGACGCCGTCGGGGCCGAGTCGGCCGGCCATCGAGTAGGTGAGGAGTCGTACGGCGCCTTTCGTCCCGCAGTAGGTGACGAACTCGCCGGAGCCCTCGAGGCCGGCGACCGACGAGAGGTTGATGATCGAGCCGCCGTCGCCCTCGACCATCCGTTTCGCGGCCGCCTGCGCGCCGAAGTAGACGCCTTTGACGTTGACGTCCATCATCCGATCGAACGATTCCTCGTCGACCTCGAGGAACTCCTCGCCGTGGAAGATCCCGGCGTTGTTGACCATCACGGTCACGCCGCCGAACTCCTCGGCGGCCTCGACGGCGTTCTCGAGGTCCGACACTGACGTCACGTCACACTCGACGAACGTCGCGCGGGCGTCGGTTTCCGCCTCGATTACCTCGTGGGTTGGATCGCCGCCCTCTCGTGGTTCTTCCTGGAGGTCCGCGACGACGACGTCCGCCCCCTCGGCTGCGAATCGCCGGGCGATCGCGCGGCCGTTCCCGCTCGATGCACCCGTGATGACTGCCACGTGGTCTGTGAGTAGTGGTTCCATCGCACACACATTTACGCCGTCTGCAACGAAAAGCACATCGGGGCTTTGGCCTGCCTCAGCCGCTCAAATGTCCGAATCGGTGGCATTCTCGAGAATCTCGACGTCGCCGACCTGCCCCTCCTGCTGGTACTCACAGCGGTAGGTCGCCATCTCGGGCGTCGCCTCGAAGACGAGGGTCTCGGTTTTCCCTTCCGCCTCGTTGCCCTCGGTCGCGTAGTCACGGACGACCTCGCGGTCGGCGTCCCAGAAGGCGACGTTGTGGTGGACGCCGTCCATGTTCTCCCAGGTCAGTTCGTACTCCCGACCCTCGACGAGGACGAGCGTCGGATTCTCGACGCGGTCGATGGCGTCGGGTTCGACCCCGACCCAGCCGCCGACCCAGCCGTCGAAGCGGATCGTCTCGACCTCGCGCCAGGCGTCCGGGTCGGTCTCGCCCTCGACCGACTCCGCGGCGTCGACGACCGGCTCGGGCTCCACATCGTCGCCGTCGTCCTCGAGACAGCCAGCGAGGGCGACGGCCGCGAGCGTAGCGCCGCCGGCCAAGAGCGTTCGCCTGTCGATTCCGCGTGAGTCCATCGGCTCTCGGTACGGCCGACAGCGGCAAAAGCCGTGGGTCACCGTGATCGGACCATCTCGGCCGCTGACCGATCTCACTCGGCGACGAGAGCCGCGACCATCCCCGAGACGGCCTCGAGTTCGTCCTGATTGACGCCGTGGCCCATCCCCTCGTAGATGCGGGTGGTGACGGCGGCGCCGAGGGCCTCGAGCACGGCCGCCGTCTCGTGGACCCGCGCTTCGGGGATGTGGGGGTCGACGTCGCTACAGCCGAGGAAGACGGGGGTGTCCTCGAGCCCGCCGTCGACTGCGAGGTAGTCGGCTTCCTCGACGGCCTCGCCGATGAGCCCGCCGCTCAGGGCCGCCAGGCCGCCGTACCGGCGTGGGTTGCGTGCGACGAACTCGCTGGCGAGGCAGGCGCCTTGCGAGAAGCCGACCAGCAGGACGCGGTCGGTCGCCACGCCGGCCGCGGTCGCGGTCTCGACGGCGTCCGCGACGGCACGCAGCCCCGACGTTCGGCCGGGTTCGTTCGCCTCGACGGGGGCGAGAAACGAGTTCGGGTACCAGGTGTTCCGGTTCGCCTGCGGGGCGAGCAGGGCGACGCCTTCGCGGTGGACCTCTTTACCCATCCCGAGGATGCTCCGGGCCGTCGCGCCCCGCCCGTGGGTGAGGACGACCGCGGCCTCGGCCTCCGAGAGCGGCGTGCCAGCGGACTCGAGCGGCTGGCCCTGGTGGGGGCCGTCGACGTCGGCTATCGGGAACTCCGTGCTCGCTGTGTCGTCGCTCACTCGAGACCACCGACGCCCGCGCTGGCGTCGGGCAGGTCGTGCTCGACGACCTCGAGGCCGAGTGCGTCGATCGCGCCGCGGAGGTGCTCGTCTTTGGCGTACTCGGCGCCGTCGGCCTCACGGAGCTCCTGGGCTTTCGCCAGGACCTCGCCCCGGCGGTCGTCGGGGATCTCGTATTTGTCCGTCGAGAGTTCGATCACCAGCCCGTTGTTGTCCCGGGTGTAGATCGAGTGGAAGATCCCCCGATCGAAGACGTTGTAGTGGTGGCCAGCGTCCTCGAGCGCTCGCATGGTGTCTTCGTACTCGTCGGGGGCGATGCTGAAACAGAGGTGGTGGACGGCGCCGACGCCGCCGCGCTGGCCCTTTGCGGAGGGGCGGTCGCCGACGAAGAAGGTGAGGATGCGGCCGTCACCGGTGTCGAAGAAGAGGTGGGTCTGGGAGGGGTCGTCCAGGTTCGGCTGGCGGAGCACGAGGGGCATCCCGAGGAGGTCGCGGTAGAACGCGATCGTCTCCTCGGCGTTGCTCCCCCAGATGGTGACGTGGTCGGTTCCGGTCGTGTGGACGGGGCTGTCCGGCGGCTCGGGCGTAACGGGGTGGGAATCGTCTGCCATTGGGTGTAGTGGGTCGTCGGTCGCTTACTCCGCGATCAGTTCGCCGAAGACGCGCGTGGCGTCGTCGGGGACGTCGAAGTCGTGGTAGTACTCGCCACGGACGGTCGAGAGGATATTGAGTGCTGCGGCGGCGCCGTCGCCGACGGCGATGGCGGCCTGCCACTCCTCGGGGCGGACCATCGCGCCCGTCGCGTAGACGCCGTCGACGCTGGTCTCCATGTCGACGCCGACGTCGACGACCTCCTCGTCGGTGAACGCACAGTCGAGGGCCGCGGCGAGGTCGCGGTTCGCGCCGGTCGCGAGGATCACGTAGTCGGCCTCGTACGTGCCGTCGTCGGTCTCGACGGCGAATCCGTCGTCTGCCTCCTCGACCGCGGTGACGGGTTCGTCCTGTCGGCGATCCACGCCGAAGTCGTCGACCTGATGTCGGGCGGTCGCCATGAACTCGCTGCCGCCGACCGAGCCGATCCCGAGGTAGTTGAACAGGTGTGCCTTGTGCATCCAGGTCGCGTCGGTGTCGAAGACCGTCGTCTCGAGGCCGTTCTTCGCGGTGAACAGGGCTGCGCTCAGGCCGGCGGGACCCCCGCCGACGACGATCACGGTCGGATCAGTCTGTGGTCCATCTTCAGTCGTGCTCATTGTAGTTTCATTTTGTTACCGCAAGGCAATGAATACGCCAGCAACCTCGACACAACCACGTGACATCGGGGTTATCAGGGTGCGTGAGAGCACGCGGCTGTCCGTCTCGCGGCAGCGCTGACGTCGGGGCGACGTGCTAGATAGTGTCAGTCTTTCGGCTGGCACGTGCAAGCTCAACGGCTTCAGCCGAATGCCCTGTAGGACGCGATCACAGGACGGGAGCGGAATACGGGCACACCGACGCCAACGTCGCGTCGGCGTCGACGCTGTCCGACACTCCTGGCCCGGTGACAGCGGTTCGAGGGCCAACGTGAACCCCAGTCCAACGGAGACATCCATGAAAACCAGCCTCGAGGTAGAGTACTGGGTCGTCGACGACGACGGCGACCTGGTCGCCCCCGACACACTGCTCGACGTATCCGACCGGATCGACCCGGAGTTCGTCGAACCGATGCTCGAGCTGAAGACGACCCCGTGTTCCTCGCCGACCGAGCTCCGTTCGGAGTTTCACTCACTTCTCGCGGACGTCGTCGAGGCCGCCCACGAGCGCAACAGACGACTCGTCCCCCTCGCGACGCCGCTGTGTGCCGCGCCGTCGGAGCTTCCCTATCGCGAGAAGCGAGGCACCGACGTCCAGCGCAGGACCGTCGGCCCGGCGTTCGACGACGCCCGGTTCTGTGCGGGGACGCACCTGCACTTCGAACAGTCGAACGTCGTCGATCAGCTGAACGCGCTGACCGCGATCGATCCCGCGTTCGCGCTCGTGACCAGCTCCTCACACTACCGCGGTGAGCCGATCCTCCCGTGTGCTCGGCCGTACCTCTACCGGCGCTCGTGTTACGCCGCGTGCCCCGACCAGGGCCAGCTGTGGCCCTACGTCGACAGCGTCGACGAGTGGGAGGCCCGGCTCGAGTCCGCCTACGAGGGGTTCCGGGAGCGTGCGCTCGAGCGCGGCGTGGACCCCGACGCCTTCGACGCGGAATTCGCTCCCTACGACGCCGTCTGGACGCCGGTCCGGCTGCGGGCGGCGATGCCGACGGTCGAGTGGCGCTCGCCCGATACGGCGCTGCCGAGTCAGATACTCCAGCTCGCCGAGGAGGTGTACTCGATCGTCGAACGGGCCGACGCCCAGGGGACCGTCGTCGAGCCCCCGTCGCTCGCCGCCGACGGCGGCAGACGAGCCGTCGGTCACGAGCAGGAGGGGCCCGTCAGGCTCCCGCCGTTCGACGAGGTCGAGGCGGCCACCGACGCCGCGATCCACCGGGGGCTCGCGGACGCCGGCGTACGGCGCTACCTCCGTCGTGTCGGACTGACGCCGTCGGCCTACCAGCCGCTCGCGCGTCGCCACCCCGACACTCGCCTCACGAAACGCCAGGCCCGGACCTACCGGCTCGACGCCGCCTCGAGGCTCGAACTCGAGGTCGAGCGACACTGCGTACGGGTCTGAGCCGGCCTCGCCCCTCTGCGGGAATCGATTCGTCCCGCTCGATTCGGCGGGGGGTCGCACAGGGGCCGACCAACACTTATGACCTGACCGACCGACGTTCGACAGTGAACGATGAGCCGCGACCGGTCCGACGCCAGCCTCCCGTCGACTCGAGACACACGGTGGACGGCGACCGGCCGGAACCGGCTCTCGGACGAGTTGCGGGGAGCCGGCCTCATGCTGGGGCTTCTCCTCGTCGGCGTGGCGATTTCGGTCTCCGCGTCGGACAGCTATGGCCTCCTGGCGGCGACTGCGGTGGGCATCCTCGGCGTCGTCGTCCTCGTGGGCTCGTTTCCCGGCTACGTCTTCCGCGGTGACGAGCGCGAACTGGCGGTCGTCAACGCCGACGACGAACGCCTCCGTACACAGCTTCGAATCGCGCCGCAAAACGGCGGCACGGACCGGGTCGTCTACGACCTCGACCTCGCGCCCGGCGAGCGAACCGTGGTGGCCTCGCCGTTCGAACGCAGCGAGCCGTACGAGCTCACGGTGCCCACCCCCGGCGGCGTCGCCCGCACCGAATTCGTGCCCCCGGTCCCGACCGAGACCGACGCCGACGCGCCGGTCGCGACGCTCGAGGTCACCTCGGCGTCGGTCCGCTGTACCCGGTCCACTCCCGGCGAGAAGGCGGCACGGTCGGCGTAGCCCTCGAGCACGGCGAGTTCGGAGCGTCGTCGGCCGTGTCGGCGCTG
>LKMK01000188.1 GCA_001563805.1 Natrialbaceae archaeon B1-Br10_E2g2 | reverse complement strand
TGTCTGGAGTGTCACTGTCTGTCCTCTGATGGGTACCCCCGGCCGACGGCCGGGAGGCCGCCGCGTCGGCGGTCGGTCAGTCGACGATACTGGGTTCCCGGCGGGGATATGAATGACCGCCATACCGCCCCAGCAGGATGACCGATACCGACCGCCGGGACCACGGCAGGGCCGTCCTACCGTCGGTGTCGGCCCGCCGGAACCGTTCGACCGACGGGTTCACCGACGATTCGCAGTTACCGTTGGGCTCCGGCGGACGGTCCGTGCTTCCGTCGTTCGCCGCCGGTTGGGTGATCGTCCGGTCGATCACTCCTGCCCGAACGGGTTCTCCGGATCGGGGTTGTGCCGGCACTGTTCGGTGTAGAAGGACAGATCGAACGACAGCGAATCGCCCTGCACCTCGTTGCCGACCGAGGTCGGCAAACACCACTCGAAGCCGATGAACCGGGTGTTCGACGGCTGGAAGCAGACGTCGCCGTTCTCCTCGACCGGGACGTCGTTTCCGTCGCCATCTGCCACGTCACAGCGGTAGAACGTGAAGTTGCTCAGTCCGAACCGTAGACGGTTGGGGTTCCTGTCGTTTTCCGGGGTGAACGCGGTACCGGACGTATCACAGACGTACGTGGTCGTGAGGGAGTCGTTCCCCCCTTTCATGTCGAGCTGACAGATCCCGACGTTGCTCGACCAGTGGAAACCGATCACGTCGCCGTCCTCGAGGATCACGTCTTCGATGGCGAGTACGACGTCGTCTCCGTCGGGGCCGTCACCCGAGAAGACGAACTCTTCACCACCCTCGAGGTCGTTGGGATCGTCGAGCCCGGGAACGTACTCGCCGATGTTGTCGTCGTCGATCTTCGTCAGCTCGATGCACTCGTCGACGACGGAGACGTCCGACGCGCTCACCTGTGGCCCCGGCGTCCCTTCCTCGGGTAGATACGTGAGCAACTCCCCGTCGTTCAGCGCTTCGAGGACGTCACGCAGCGTGCCGGCGACGATCTGGGGTTCGCCCTCGTCGTAGACGTTGTCACCGTCGAGGTCGTACCACGCGCTTGCCAAGATCTCGTCAGCGAGTTCCGGCCCGTCGCTCTCCGGATGGCCCCCGTCGGATTCACTCGCCAGCTCGCCCTGGAGCCAGATGTAGCCGGGGTTGTCACAGAGCTTGAGCCCGAAGGTGACCTCACCGCAATCGCCTGGCTTGACGTCGTCGAGTTCGATGAGGCTCTCGTCGTTTGGCGCGAACGACGGGTCCTCGAACGTCGCGATCTCATCGCAGGCGAACTCGAGGTTCCGGCCCTCCTTCGCCGCCGTCTCGGGGTCGTCGTACTCGTCGCGATCGACGTACTCGTGAGTGCCGTCCTCGCGCTCGAACGACTGCAGCCCGTTGCCGTCGCTGTCGGGGTATGCGTTGACGAACGGGCGCTCGGCGCTCCCGTAGTCACCGGGTCGCGTGGACTGCGGTGCGCCGTAGTACAGCTGCTGCCAGGTGACGCTCAGATCGAGCTCGCCGGCGGTGATGGTGTTGCCCTCGAATGATTCGCTGTCGCTGAAGTAGGCGGTCGTCCCGAGTCCCGCACCCGCGGAGGCAACCCCGACGGCGCCGATGCCGGCGAGGACCCTCCTGCGGGAGAGTCCGAGTGTGTCGTTGTTGTCCGTCATGATGTATACCCCCCTCGGGGGAATCCCACCGGTGGAGTCGAACCACCGTCGTCGACCGCCCCACGCGGGGCTTCGAATGAAACGAGCGTAACGACCGGTCGCCCCGTCTCGGGACCGTTGTTATCGTCTCGGTCGTCTACGCGGTCTGCTGTTCGAACGGGTTCTGCGGATTCTCGTTGTGGCGGCACTGCTCGGCGTAGAAGTCGATGTCGAACTCCACGGAGTCCGTCTGGACTTCGTTGCCAACGTCCGTCGGGAGCCACCACTCGAAACCGACACAGCGAGTGAGAAGCGCCGGGTAACACTCCTGTCCCTCGGTGAACGGGTTCGAATCGAGCGCGACCCCACCGGAGAGTGTCTCCAGCACGTCACGCAGCGACCCCTCGGCGATGACTCTCTCGCCGAAGATTATCTGAGCGATCTGTGCGAAGATCGAGACCAAGTCTACGTTCGCTGGCGATTCGAAGAACAGCTTCACGCCGTCGTCGCCGGCACCCGGTGATGCGATCTCCACGAGCGTCACTCGGGCAGCACCGGTGTTCGAGACCTCCTCGAGACCGAATCCGATGGTGATGATCTCGTAGTCGGTATCGGCTTTGATTTCGTCGGCGACGTCGAAGGTATCGCTCTGTGCCTGTGAGACGCCCGTGTCGTTCATCGCGTCGAGCTTGTCGTTACGGCTCCACGATTGCCACTCGGTGTAGCTCGGGAATCCGGTTTCGGCGCTTCCGCTCACCTGTCCCGATTCGTACGACCACGTCGGTGCGCCATCACCGAGGACGATCATCACGGGACGGCGGTCGCTCGATCCCTGATCGTCGAGCATGAACCGACCGCCGTAGAGGCCGGCACCGATGTTCGTCCCGGAGATCCCGAACGGCGCGTCCGGTGGGTCGTCTTGCCCGACCTCGTAGGACTCGAGATCGTCTAGATCGCTGACGATCTGACTCACGTTCGAGGAGAGACCGAATTCCTCCTCGTCGATGCCGCCGAACGTCACCACGCCGAGTCGGTCGTCGATGCCGCTCCCGCCGACGTCCTGTCGGAGGTTGTTCGCGAGTTCGATGGCTGCCTCGCGGGCGGCGGCGATCCGAGATCCCGGTCCTTGACCGATCGTATTGTCCGGGTTCCCGATCTCGTAGGTCATCGAGCCGGAGACGTCGACGACGAGAGCGATATCGACTGGTTCACCCTCGCTACCGTCCTCGTAGATGTTGTTGCAGTTGTCGTCGTACCAGACGCGAGCCTCGATCGCATCGGCGAGCTGGCCGCCCCAGTCGCCGTCGACGTTGTAGTACAGCGCGTCCGGATCGTCGGCCCACGCGGCGAAGTCGTCGGGATCATCTGACGACGTCTCCTCGTAGCCCGCGGCGTCCAGCGCCGCCTGTTCCGGACTGTTGACGCCGTTGTTGGCGTTCCGGTTGAGGCTACCGCCCATCCACATGTACGCGGGATTGTCAAAGAGGTGGAAGCTGATCGTCGCCTCACCGTAGTCGCCGGGTTTGACGTCCTCCAGCTTGAACAGGGGGAATCCGGCGTCCGTGAGCTCCTCGCGCTCGAAGCCGGCGAAATCACCGTCGTCATCGATGCCGACGTTAGCAGCCTCGATCCATTCGACCGGGTCGGGGAAACCGCCCCGGCGTGGAACTTGATCGAGAACGTAGTTTCCGGATCCCTCCGGGAACTCCATCACTTGAACGTCGTCGTTGTAGTTCGGGTCGTCGTCGTAGAGCACCTGTAGTTCCTCGAGACGACCGGGACCACCGTCGTAGGTTATCCGGTAGTCCATTTTGAGGTCGAGCTCACCGGCGGTGAGCGTGTTGTCCGTGAACGACTCGCTGTCGCTGAAGTAGGCGGTCGTGCCGAGTCCCGCACCCGCGGAGGCGGCCCCGACGGCACCGATGCCGGCGAGGATCTTCCTGCGGGAGAGGCCGAATGTGTCGTTGTTGTCGGTCATGGTGTTGATCCCCCTCGGGGGAAGCCCACCGGCGGAGTCGAACCGCCGTTTCGCGAATCGGGTCCGCGTCACGAGCCCCCGAGTGTGTCGAGGACGCCGTGTTCCAGAGTGGGTGGTGGTTTCGGGCCGTCTCAGACCGAGAGGACGTCGACGTACATCGCCGGGTTCTCGTCGGAGGCGGAGCCGCTGGAGTCGAGGCCGTCGAACTCGAGGTCGGCGGTGAGTTCCCAGCTCGAGCCGGTGTTCAGCCCCTCGACGTTGAGCGAGACGATCTCGTCGCCGTCGGATTCGACCGCGTCGCTGCCGGTCGGCGTGGTGCCGTTCACCTGGACGTTCGAGACCGAGGTGCGGTGGCCCGAGTCGTTACCGCGGGCGACGATCGAGAGGACGTTTCCGGGCGTGTCGTCGACGTCGTAGCTCACGGTTCCCGTCGAGCTGTTATCCACGGTGAGTTCGGCCATCCCGGACGGCGCGTCGTACGCCAACGAGACGGTCCCGGCGAAGCTGGACCCGCCGAAGTCGTAGTTGGCGTTACTCTGGTCGGTGAGCGTGTCCCCCACCTGGAGGTTGAAGCCAGTTCCGCCGTTGCGGACCTTCGAGAACCACAGCTTCTCGGCGTCCTCGCCCTTGCCGAAGCCCTCGACCTCTGTCGTGGTGATGCAGGGGTTCGTCAGGCCGTCGTTGTGGCGGCACTGCTCGGCGTGGAACGAGAGGTCGAACTCCATCGACGCCGCCTGGGCGTCGTTGTTGTCCAACTCGGCGTCGGGATCGACCGATCGGATCGGGAACTCCCAGTCGAGACAGAGACAGGTGTCCTGGAACTCCTCTTGGCTATCGGAGCCGTCGAAACACGCCCGGTCGCCGGCATCTACGCCGCCGTCGCCGTCTGCGTCCAGGGGGACGCCGTTGGTGAGCGCGCCCAGCACGTCGCGGAATGAGCCCTCGGCGATCACGTCGCCGTCGGATTCGGCCACGTGGGCGCCGATGTCTCCGTCGGCGGGTCGCTCGTCGTGGCTTTCACAGTAGCGTAGCGTCGCCGTGAGGTGGTCGGCGAGCTGTCCGCCGCCCGTTCCGGCTATCTCCTCGGTGAGCATGCCGCACGCCCACATGTATGATGGGTTGTCGACTATCGAGAAGCAGAACTTCTTGCGCCCGCTGTCCCCGGGCTTGACGTCGTCGAGCTCGAAGCTGTGGTCGACCTCGCTGTCACCGTTGCCGGTGACGCCCTCCATCAGGTACTCGCCGAGGTACTCGCCCTGGTCCGCGTAGGCGTGGTAGTTGACGTAGAGGGTGAGTTCGCCAGCGGTGAGCGTGTTCCCGACGAAGCTCTCCTGGTCGCTGAAGTACGCCGTCGTTCCGAGTCCCGCGCCCGCGGAGGCGATCCCGACCGCGCCGAGTCCGCCGAGTACGCGTCGGCGGGACAGTCCAATGTTGTTGTTGTCGTCTGTCATGGTGGTTATCTCCTGAGCGGACGCCACCGACGGCGCCGATCGCCCAGTTACTTCCATCAGGGGACAGCAGGGGACGTAGTTACGAGCGGACACGTCACTCCCGAACGACACCATCGGCTACCGGCGTCGGCGACGAATCGGCCGTTCGAGCTCCGTAGGCCTCCCGGACCGGTGGTTCGGGGCGAGCCAGAGCCGTGACAGGCCCGGGCAACCGGCTCGGCCGGGGGGCGTTTCGGTCGGTCCGACGGACGGCTGGCCGGGCATACCGAACCGGTCGGCCGTGCGTACCGTCGCCGTCGACGGACGGTCGGCCACCCGTACCGGTCGGCTGGGTCGGCCCGAACGCCGGCAGGGTCGGCGGACCGCCGACGGTACGCACCCCATGCTGACGTCGCTCGCGGACGAACGGGACGTAACCGCTCTCGGTTCCGCCGAGGGGGCGTTCCAACCATGTTCCGAACCGACAGCCTCCCCGAGGGGGAGATATACGCGATCCTCGCGAACGGCCGTCGCCGCGAGGCGCTCCGCCGGCTGACCGAGGCCGGCGATGGCGTCGTGAGTCTGGACGAGCTCGCGACCGCCATCGCGGCCGGCGAGACCGGCAAGTCGCCGCCGCCGCGGGCCGCCCGCGAGAGCGTCCGCGGCTCGCTCCACCAGACGCACCTGCCGAAACTCGCCGAGCTCGGCGTGGTCGGCTACGACCGCGACGCCGGGAGCGTGCGCCTCCGGGAGGGGGCCCGCGAGGTCGACCGCTACCTGACGGTGTTCACGCCGTACGGCCTCAGCTGGGGTGAGGTCTACCGGGGGCTCGGCATCGGCTCGCTGCTCGTCGTCCTCGCGGCCCTGCTAGAGGCGCCGGTCGTGGCCGCGGTCGACCCCCTGCTGTGGGTCAGCGCCTCGCTGGCGGCGTTCGCCGGTGCAGTCGCCTCCCAGCTCTGGTCGAACCGCTGGTACGTGCTCCGCGCGCTACGGGGCTAGACGGCCACGAGGGATTTCCGCGGCCCTCCATCGACGGGGCTCCCGACGACCCTCCGTCGGCCGGATCGACGATTCCTCCTGTGCTCGACGTGTCCGAAGCGTTGCTTCGAAACTCGAAGTTCTACGATTCGAAAAAACAAGTGTAGGATCTCGACCCCTCGAAACGCCGTGCGAGCCGATCTCTCGGTTCATCGCTCTCGACTCGCCGTGCCCGCGATCCGATCGCGTCGGTGGGTCCCGACGCCGGCTGAGCGAGGGGGCCGTCACTCCTCGGTGAGCGAGGGGGCCGTCACTCCTCGGTGAGCGAGGGGGCCGCCACTCCTCGGTGAGCGTGGGGAGACGGTCGTCACTCCTCGGTGAGCGTGGGGAGACGGTCGTCACTCCTCGGTAAGCGTGGGGAGACGATCCTCACTCCCCGGCGAGCATCGCGGGGTCGACGTCCATCTCGAACAGCCGGGCGTCACAGTCCAGGCAGGTCGCGGCGACGACGTCCCGACTCCGACAGCACGACTCGACGACGTCCTGGGAGAGCGCCACGGATCCCTCACAGGCCGGACACTGCTCGAGGAAGAGCCTGAGCACCCCC
>LKMK01000187.1 GCA_001563805.1 Natrialbaceae archaeon B1-Br10_E2g2 | reverse complement strand
GCCGTCTCGAGAACGTCGTCGACGAGCCCGGAGACCTTGAGATCGAGGACGACGTCGACGGTCGGCGGCACGACCTCGAAGACGTCCTCGAGCAGCGGCACCCCGTCGTCGGTCTCGAGCACGGAGAGCGCCTGGAGTTCGGCGGCGGTGAGGTCGGCGACGGCGCCGGTTCCGTCGGTCACCCGGTCGACCGTCGCATCGTGGACGACGACGACCTCGCCGGTAGCGGCTCGCCGGAGATCGACTTCGACCGCGTCGACGGTCTCAGACGCGTTCTCGAGCGCGGCAAGCGTGTTCTCGGGGAACTCCGCGGCACAGCCGCGGTGGCCGATGAGGCGAGGGTCGGTTCGCTCGCCTGTCCGCGAACGAGACACCGAGAGGTGCGCGAGCACCGGTGCGGCGGCGACCGCAATGGTGCCGTCGCGCAGAACGTCTCGTCTCCCTCGAGCGCCCATAGGACAGCAATTTCGGGGCCGGCCCTTAGTTGTTAGAGCCAGGAGAACGTGCTCGAGCGAGGAAGCGTTCAAGACCCCGGCGGCCATCTGGGGACGTGATGTCATCGCCCGAGGTACTCGCACACCGCGGTTTCGCGGGGCTGTTCCCCGAGAATACGATCGGTGCCGTGACCGACGCCGCCGCCTCCGAGGAGACGACGATGATCGAGATCGACGTCCAGCCAGCCAGCTGTGGCACGCCGGTCGTCTTTCACGACGATCGACTGGACGGCACGCGAGACGGGCGACCGACGACCGACGGCTCGGGACTCGTCTGGGAGGCCTCACTCGAGAAACTCGCCGAAACCCACGTGCTCGGGACGGACGAACCCGTCCCGACGCTCTCGGCGCTGCTCGAGGCGCTTCCCGAAACCGTGGGCGTCAACGTCGAGTTGAAAAATCCGGGGAGCGCCGACCTCCGGTTTGCGGAGGTACTCTCCGAGACGGACCGAGACGAGCGGCGTGACCACTGGGCCCCGTTCGTCGAACGCGTCGTCGAGGACTGCGATGCGTTCGGTGGCGAGCTCCTCTTTTCGTCGTTCTACGAGGGGGCGCTCGCTGCCGCCAGAGACGTCGCCCCCGACTATCCGGCCGCGGCGTTGGTCGCCGACTCGATCGAAGACGGCCTCGAGATCGCCCGTCGGTACGACTGTGAAGCCGTCCACCCGCCACGGAACCAGGTCCGCGGAACCGCGCTCGCGCGCGAGTCCTACGGCCCGATTCCGGCCGACGAACCCGAACTCGACGTCCTCGAGCTCGCCCACGACGAGGGACGGACGGTGAACGTCTGGACCGTCGACACGTGGCTGCAGTTCGAGCAACTGGCCGAGGCGGGCGTCGACGGCATTATCGCCGACTATCCCGGGCTGGGGCGGTCGGTCGGATCACGACGGTGAGCGGACGGGTCGCGCCGGTTCGACGGTGAGGCTTCGCCGGGAACTCGAGTGCTACTCCCTTTTTTCTTCGGCTCGCGGCGGCCACCAACGGTGTCGCGGTCTACACGACGGCTCGAGCGGTGCTTCGCGGTCGACCCGATCGATAACTATATAAAATATATAGTCATATATAGTAAGATATAGGCGTACAGAGGCAACAGTATGTCGGAGACACGACGCGTGGTCGGCGGGCGGCGGATCGACGCTCGAGCGAGCGACGCGTTCCGGGTGATCACGGATGAACGGTGAACCAGTCGCGGACGCGATTTCGGGTGCGATCGTCGACCTCGACGGGACGGTCTACCGCGGCGACCAGCCAGTGGACGGCGCCGTCGCGGGAATCGAACGACTCCGAGCGGCGGGAGTCGACGTCGTCTTCCTCTCGAACAAGGCCTTCGAGCGCCGAGCCGTCCATCGCCAGCGGCTGGCGTCGTTCGGCCTCGAGGTCGACCTCGAAGACGTCGTCAACTCGGCGTCGATCGCGGCCGACTTCCTCGCACGACGCCACGATTCGGACCCGGTCTACGTCGTCGGCGAGGAACCCCTCGTCGCGGAACTCGAGCGGGCGGACGTGGACGTGACGGGTCGGCCGTCGACCGCGGGAGTCGTGCTCGTCTCGATGGATCGGTCGTTCACGTACGATACCCTGCGGGACGTACTCGAGGCGTTCGAGAACGGACCGGCGTTTTACGCGACGAACCCCGACCGGACCTGTCCCGTCGCCGACGGCGAGATTCCGGACGCCGGGGCGATCATCGGCGCCGTCGAGGGCCTGACCGGGGACGAACTCGACCGCGTCCTCGGCAAGCCCTCGCGCACCGCCCTCGAGACAGCGACGAACCGACTCGACGTTCCACCGGAACGGTGTCTCATGATCGGCGACCGACTCGAGACCGACGTACGGATGGGACATCGGGCGGGCATGACGACCGTGCTCGTCGAGTCGGGCGTCACCGACCGTGCGGCGCTCGAGGAATCGACGACGCGTCCGGACCACGTCGTGGATTCGCTCGGAGCGATCGACACCGTGATCGGCCCATGATCGAATTCGAACCGCTCGCACACATCGACGACACGGTCGCGAAGCTGGTGATAGCGACGCTGCTGGGGATGTTCCTCGGCCTCGAACGGGAGTGGTCCCAGAAGTCGGCGGGCATCCGGACGTTCGCGCTGATCAGCCTGCTCGCGGCGGTGTTTACGATCATCGGTGACGACGGGCTGTTGCTGATCGGCGGACTGTTGATCATCGCCCACGCCATCTTGCTCGCCGTCCAGAGTTTCATCGAGGAGGAGATCGACGGGCTGTCGCTGACCACGTCGGTGTCGATGCTGGTCGCCTACAGCATCGGCGCGCTCGTCGCCAGCGGCTTTTTGATCGAGTCGGTGACCGTCGCCGTGCTGTCGTCGCTGCTGCTCGTCCTGAAACGCGAGCTCCACCAGTTCGCGTGGGGGCTCTCGAGGGAGGAGGTACGAAGCGCGGTCGAGTTCGTCATCCTCGCGTTCGTCATCTACCCGTTGCTCCCCGCAGAGACGGTCGATCCGTGGGGAGCGGTCCAGCCCCAGCTCATCTGGTCGCTCGTGATCGCCATCAGCGCGATCGGCTTCGTCAACTACGTGCTGGTCAAGAAGTATCAGGGGATGGGCGTCGCCGTCACCGGCTTCTTCGGCGGCCTGGTCAACTCGACGGCCGTCGTCGCCGAGATGGCCAAACGCGCGACTAACCAGACGGGGATGTTCAGCCTCGCCGTGGGGGCGATCCTGCTCGCGAATGCGGCAATGGCGTTCCGAAACGCGGTCATCGTCGTCGCGTTCGTTCCCGAAGCCGCGCTGGTGATCGGCGCCCCGCTCGGGGCGATCACGATCGCCGGCATCGCGATCGCGATCAAACTGAGCGACTGGCGGGCGGACTTCGAGGCGGATCTCACCTCGCCGTTCAGTCTCCGCAACGCCCTCTCGTTCGGCGCACTGTTCCTGCTCGTGCTGCTCGTCTCCGTCGGCGCCGAACGGACCTTCGGCGCGACCGGTTTCCTCGCGACGGCGTTCTTCGCCGGCCTCGTCTCGAGCGGCACCGCGACGACGACCGCCGTCACGCTCGTCAGCACCGGTCAGATCACGACCGAGACGGCAGTGGCGGGCGTCCTCGCCGGCACCGCCGCGAGCATCCTCGTCAAGACCGTCTTCGCCGCGACGATCGCTCGAGAGCTGGTCCGACCGGTGTTGCTCTGGAACGTGGTGTTGATCGGTGTCGGTGTACTCGTCGGGACGCCGTTGCTCCTGGGATAACCGCACGCGGAGACGGCGACGCCGGCCATCGATCAATATATAAAATGAGCCGGCTATTTCGTTATTACTGATCGCATGATGGCGATAAACAAAACCACCACCTGTTGGTTTCACGTGCGGGTCGGCTTCGCAAACACTTCATTGATCGGTAAATATATAACTGGGTATTTCTAAACGGTTATTTATGCCTGATAATCGTTCACGCAGGAATGTACTGAAAGCGACCGGAGCCGTTACCGCGGCAGGACTCGCCGGCTGCATGGGCAACGGGGGCGAAGACGCTGACGTCGACGACGTCGACGAAGAGGTGCTGACAGCCTGGCACGCGATGGGTGGGGGCTCGGGCGAACTGCTCGACGATATGGTCGAGCGCTTCGAGGGGGCCGACAGCGAATCGGAGTATCAGGGAAGTTACGAGGACATCCTGAACAGTCTGTTCGGCGCGATCGAGGCCGACCAGATCCCCGACGTCGTGATGATCGACAGCCTGCACAACCAGCAGGTACTCGACACGGAGGCGATGCAGTCGGCCGAAGGGCTGTTGCCCGGCGACTACCCAACTGACGACCTCGTCGAAACCGTCCAGGACTTCTTCCGCGTCGACGGCGAGTTGTTCTCGATGCCGTTTAACAACTCGAACTGCATCCTCTACTACAACAAAGACGCCTACGAGGAGGCCGGCCTCGACCCCGAAGAGCCCCCCGAGACGCTCGAGGAGGTCAGAGAGCACAGTGAGGCGCTCGTCGATTCGGGGGCGGTCAACTACGGGATCACGTGGCCCAACCACGTCTGGTTCGTCGAAACCTGGTACTCGCTGGCCGACGAACTCATCCTCGACAACGAGAACGGTCACGACGGTGCGCCGACGACGATGCACGCCGAGACCGACTTCGCCGAAGACCTCTGGAGCTGGTGGCGCGACCTCTACGAGGACGACCTCTACCTGAACCCCGGTATCGAGGCCTGGGACGAGGCGCGAAACGCCTTCCTCGCCGAGGAAGTCGGAATCAAACTCGATTCGACGGCTGCGGTCGAAGCGACCGTTTCGGGCGCTGAAGGCGACATCGGGGACGAGGAGGACCTCGACGAAGACGACGTCGACGGCTTCGAACTCGGAACCGGGTTCTACCCCTCGCCCACCGAGGACCGCACGGGCGTCGTCATCGGCGGCGCGTCGCTGTTCGTCAGCGGCGACATGGACGACCAGCGCGAGGAGGAAGTCGGCGAACTGCTCGCCTATCTCGGCTCCGTCGAGAACCAGATCGAGTGGCACCAGGGCAGCGGCTACTACCCGATCCGCGAGGAGGCCATCGACGAACTCGAGGCCGACGGCTGGTTCGAGGACGAACCCCACTACGCGACGGCGTTCGAACAGCTACTCGACTCCGAGACGACGCCGGCGACCCGCCGGATGCTCGTCGGCCCCGCCCGCGAGGTCCAGCTGACGATCCAGGAGGAATCCCAGCAGATCTTCTCCGGTAGCGTCGACGTCGAGGAGGGGCTGGCGAACATGAAAGAAGACGTCGAAGCGGAACTCGACCGCTACTCCCGGGTCGCAGGCGAGTAACACAGACCGACGTTCCACCGTTTCACATCAATGGCAAGAGAGATTTACGACCGCTCGTGGCTCGCCTACCTCCTGTTGGTGCCGACGCTCGTCGTCTCGGCCGTCTTCCTCTACTACCCGGCCGCACAGGCGATCAACCTCAGCCTGTACGAGACCTTACAGTTCGGCACTCAGCGGGTCTGGACCGGCCTCGGCAACTACAGTTTCCTGCTCACCTCGAGCGACTATCACAGCAGCATCGCCGTGACGATCGCCTTCTCGGTGATCGTCATCGTCGGCGTGATGGCCATCTCGCTGGTCATCTCGTATCTGATCTACGAAGTGAGCGTCGGCCAGTCGTCGTACCTGATCGCGGCGATCTGGCCGTACGCCCTGCCGCCGGCAGTCGCGGGAATCGTCTTCTTCTACATCATCCACCCCAGTCTCGGCGTGCTCACCCAGCCGATTCAGGCGATCTTCGGCGTCAACATCGACTGGTTCACCCGGGGTGGTCAGGCGTTCGTCGTCGTGACCGTCGCGGTCATCTGGAAACAGATCGGCTACAACGTCATCTTCATGATCGCCGCGTTGAACAACGTTCCCGACGCCCTCGGCGAGGTCGCCGACCTCGATGGCGTCGGCCGCTTCCAGCGGCTGGTTCGAATCTACATGCCGCTGATCTCGCCGACGCTGATCTTCCTCGTCGTGATGAACACGATCTACGCGTTCTTCCACACCTTCGCGTTCATCGACATCCTCACCCAGGGCGGTCCGGGTGGAGCGACCAACATCATGATCTACGACCTGTATCGCAACGCATTCGAGTTCAACAACCACGGACTGGCGTCGGCACAGTCGGTCATCCTGTTCCTCGTCGTTGGCGTGCTGATGTACGCCCAGTTGCGCCTGTCCGATAAATACGCACACTATGGGTAAGCACACGTGAGTACAGACACTCCATCGACGATCGAACGAGTTACCGAGTCGCTCGAGCAGCCGACCACGGATCGAACCCAGCTGCTGGTCCACGTCGGTCTCGGGGTTTCGGTGTTCCTGATGGCGTTTCCGATCCTGGTCGCGTTGCTCGTGAGCACGCAAGAACAGGGCGTCATCAACAGCGTCGGCGACCTCGCCCCCGGCAGTCACATGGTCGAGAACTACGAGACGGTGATGACCGACTACAACTTCGGCGTCTACCTCCTGAACTCGTTTATCATGTCGATCGTCATCGTCGTCGGCAAACTCGCCATCTCGCTTCTGGCGGCGCTGGCGATCGTCTACTACCGGTTCCCGTTCAAGAACCTGATGTTCATGCTGATCCTCTTTACGCTGATGCTGCCGGTGCCGGTCCGGTTCGTGCCGCTTTTCAACATCGTCACGGATCT
>LKMK01000186.1 GCA_001563805.1 Natrialbaceae archaeon B1-Br10_E2g2 | reverse complement strand
GCGTCCACGAGAACATGCCCTACCTCGTCGAGGACGCCAACGTCGCGGTCATCGACGATGCCCTCGAAGTGAAAGAAACCGAAATCGACGCCGAGGTCAACGTCACCGATCCCGACCAGCTCCAGGAGTTCCTCGATCAGGAGGAAGCCCAGCTGCGTGAGATGGTCGACAACCTCGTCGACGCCGGTGTCGACGTCGCCTTCGTCGAGAGCGGCATCGACGACATGGCCCAGCACTACCTGGCCCAGGAGGGCATTCTCGCAGTACGACGAGTCAAATCCTCCGACGCCGAGAAGCTCGCCCGCTCGACGGGCGCGCGTGTCGTCTCGAACGTCGCAGACATCGAAGAAGACGACCTCGGCTTCGCCGGCAGCGTCTCCCAGCAGGACGTCGCGGGCAGCCAGCAGATCCTCGTCGAGGACGTCGAGGACGCAAAGTCCGTCACACTCCTGCTCCGCGGCGGCACCGAGCACGTCGTCGACGAAGTCGAGCGCGCCATCGAGGACAGCCTCGGCGTCGTCAGCGTCACGCTGGAGGACGGCAAGGTCCTGCCCGGCGGCGGTGCTCCCGAGACGGAACTCGCCCTCGAACTTCGCAAGTTCGCCGACTCCGTCGGTGGCCGCGAGCAGCTCGCCGTCGAGGCCTTCGCCGACGCGCTCGAAGTCGGTCCGCGAACCCTCGCGGAGAACGCCGGTCTCGACCCCATCGACTCACTCGTCGAACTCCGGAGCGAACACGACGCTGGCAACAGCGCGGCGGGACTCGACGCTTACACCGGCGACGTCATCGACATGGAAGCCGAAGGCGTCGTCGAACCACTGCGCGTGAAGACCCAGGCCATCGAGTCCGCTACCGAAGCGGCCGTGATGATCCTGCGCATCGACGACGTGATCGCCGCAGGCGACCTCAAGGGCGGCGGCAGCGACGACGACGAGGACGACGCACCCGGCGGCCCCGGCGGTGGCATGGGCGGCATGGGTGGCGGCATGGGCGGTATGGGCGGTATGGGCGGCGCGATGTGAAGTAGGTTCGAGACATCCCCCGTTCCGACCGCCACCTACGGTACTGCACGCCGACCAGTATCTGACTGTTTTTTGATCACCGCACGTTCGAGACCACTCAGAGTAAGTCTTTAACAACTCGAGTGAGATCATAGCGCATGGTATCCTCGGCGCTCGTGCGCGATCCGGAGTGGATCCGCCGTGATCTGCTCAGCGTACTGAACTTCTACTATCCGACCTGTATCGACACGACACACGGCGGATACGTCGCGCAGCTCAGCGACGAAGACGGAACGGTCTACGACGCCCGGCGCAAGGGGCTGGTCTCGACGGCCCGATTCGTCTTCGATTTCTGTACTGGCGCGCGTGTCGGCGGGCCGGAATGGTGTGTGCCAGCGGCTGAGCACGGTCTTACCTTCCTCCGGAACGTGGCGTACAACGAGGACACGGGTGGCTACGCCTGGTCGTTCGACGGGCGGGAGATCGACGACCCGCGACACGCGACCTATGGCCACGCGTTCGCATTGTTCGCGTTCGGGTCGGCGGTCGACGCCGGAATCGGGGACGCCGAAGACGATCTCAGCGCCGCCGCAAACGTACTCGACGAGCACTTCTGGGAACCCGACCACGGCGCATACCGGAGCGATCTGGACGCCGACTGGGAGCCGATCGAGGACTACCGCGGCCAGAACGCCAACATGCACGCTTGCGAGGCGTTGCTCGCAGCATACGAGGCGACCGGCGAGGACCACTACGTCGAGCGGGCGGCGACGGTCGCCGAGACGGTCGCAAAACGGCTTCCAGACGCCGGAGACGGGTTGCTCTGGGAGCACTTCACCGAGGAGTGGGACCACGACTGGACGTACAACATCGGCGAGAAGGACGATCTGTTCCGTCCGTGGGGCTACCAGCCAGGACACTTGCTCGAATGGGCAAAACTGCTGGTCGAACTCGACGCACACCACGGAGCCGACTGGTACGTCGACCGCGCGGTCCGGTTTTTCGACGCCGCCGTCGAGAACGGCTGGGACGACGAGTACGGGGGCCTGGTCTACACGTTCGACCGTGACGGCGAGTTCGTGGTGACGGACAAGTACTTCTGGCCGCTGGCGGAGGGGCTGGGTGCGGCCGCGTTGCTAGGTGAGGCGACCGGCGAGGAGCGGTTCTGGGAGTGGTACGACCGGATGTGGGAGTACCTGCTGACGACGATGACAAACGAGAAGTATGGCACCTGGTACGCGACGGTAACTCGGGAGGGCGAGCTGACAAAACTCGACCCGACGCCGAAAGTAAAAAGCGGGTATCATCACGTCAACGCCGATTACGCGGCCCTCCGAGCGCTGAAGGCGCTGTGAGGGGTAGAACTTAGGTTGCGGCGGCGAAATCTCGGCCCATGGAGACGTTACTGCTGAACGGCGACGACGTCGACAGCAACGCCCGTCTCGGTGACGTGATTGACGCCGTCGAGGACGCCTTCGCCGCCTACGCCCGCGGGAACGTCCAGATGCCCGCCAAATCCTACATCGACCTGCCCCAGTACAACGGTGACTTCCGGTCGATGCCCGCCTATATGGACGCCGGCGACTGGGACGCCGCCGCCATCAAGTGGGTCAACGTCCACCCGGACAACCCCGCAGAACACGAGCTGCCGACCGTCCTCGGAACGCTCGTCTACTCCGATCCCGAGACGGCGTATCCCCTCTCGATCATGGATGGGACCGTCATCACCGAAAAACGAACCGGGGCAGCAGCCGCAGTCGCGACCGACCACCTCGCCGTCAAGGACGCGCGGAGTCTCGGACTCGTCGGGGCAGGCGTCCAGTCGTACACGCAACTGGCAGCGATCGCCGAGGTTCGCCCGATCGAGGAGGTCGTGGTGAGCGACCTCGACGACGAACGAATCCGGCGGTTCGTCGACGCCTTTGCGGACCAATTCGACGTCCGCGAAGGGACCATCACGGAGGTAGGCCACTGCGACGTTCTCTCGACGGTGACGCCCGTCCGAGAGCCGATCGTTGGACCGAATGATCTGGGCGAGCACACCCACGTCAACGCGATTGGCGCCGACGCCGAAGGCAAACATGAGATCGCAGACGACGTCCTGCGGGCGGCGAAACTTGTCATCGACGACTACGAGCAGTGTACCCACTCGGGTGAGATCAACGTCCCGTGGAGCAATGGCGTCCTGGGGCCCGAAGATCTGTACGGCGAACTCGGTGACGTCGTCGTCGGCGAACTGGACGGACGGACGGCTGCTGACGGCGTGACGGTCTTCGACTCGACCGGACTGGCCATTCAGGACGTTGCCGCCGCCCACGTCACCTACGAGCGCGCCCGCGAGCGCGGCGACGGCTACGAGTTCGAGCTGGTGTGACCGGGAGAGCCCGCTACGATTCCCCGCGCATCCGTGCAATACCATCGAACAGTTTCGTCAGGAGCCAGACGATGATAATAAACGGCAACAGCGGCACCAGAAGGAGGACGATTCCCAGGAACATCCCCCAGCCGATGACGTCCATCTCGGTGTCGCGGCTGTCCTTGCGGGCTGGCGTTACCGTTCGAAGCACTTTCTTCGGGACCGATGGATCGTCGTCGCTACTCATAGGTTGCTATGAGCGAGCAGGATTATAAACGCCGGACCGTGAACGCGGAGACAATACAGTGACGGTACCGGCCTCGAAGTCGCCTTATTCGATGTGGATGGCGGGCCGGAACGGGATGGCCGCCGAGGCCTTGCCCTCGGGGTCCTCGATGCCTTCGTCGTCCTCACCGTAGACGACGACATCGGCGTCGAACTCGTGGGCAAGGAAGCCGGCCGCCTCCTCGTAGACGGCCCGTTCGTCGACTGCCGAGAGGGAATCGATCGTCTCCTCGTCGCGCTCACGGACGAACTCGACGAGGTCCTGAACGAGATCGTTGACCGCGTTGCCTTTCTCGCGAAGGTCGGGATCGCTCATGACCTCGCCCATCACTGCGCCGACGTCCGGGCCGGTCTCGACGACCTGATCAAGAACGTCGCGTTTCCAGTCGGCGCCAACGTAGACGCGAATCCGCTCGGGGTCGGTTCCCGTGACGTCGACGATGTCGGCGACGTCCTCGTGGAGGCTCTCGACGAGGCGTTCTTCGGCAATCGTGCGGTCGTCGATCAGTTCCTCCTCGACCTGCGGCCACTGGGCCTCCTCGGCGGGCGTGCCGGTCAGGCGTTCGTGGAGTTCGTTCGCCAGGAACGGAACGAAGGGCGCGAGCAGACGAAGACGTGTCTCGAGAACGCGACGGAGCGTCCAGCGCGCACCTGGTCGGTCGAGGTCGGTGCGGCGGCGGTACCACTTGAGGTACTCCTCGAAGCCGTAGAAGGCGGCCTGGCTGGCCGTTCGGGTCTCGAACCGCTCCATCGCGTCGGTGACAGTCTCGATCGTCTCCTGAAGCTGGGCGAGCAGCCAGTGGTCGATGTGCGCCAAGTCACGATCGCCCTCGTCCGCATCGATAGTCTCGGTCGCCCGGTTCCAGAACCGTTCGAGCTGGTCGCGCGTGCTCTGGACCTGCTCGGAGCGCCAGTCGTAGTCCTGCCACGGCTCGGCGGAGTTCAGGAGGAAGAATCGAACGGTGTCGGCACCGTACTCGTCGATGGCGTTCGACGGGAGGACGACGTGTCCGCTCGAAGAGGACATCTTCTTGCCCTCCAGCAGGCCCATTCCCATCGAGGTGATCCCCTGGGGCCACGCCGGTTCGTCGAACAGTTCGGCGTGGTGGAACAGATAGAAGCTCAGGTGGTTCGAGATCAGGTCGTTGCCCGAACAGCGGTAGTCGACGGGATACCAGTACTCCCACTCCTCGCGGAGTTCGAGGGCGGTTTCGTCGGGTTCCCGGGGTTCACCGCCGCTCGAATCATCCGAGGTGCGTGGCACCTCGTCCGCTTCAACCGCTTCCGGGCCGTAGAACAACGTGTCGAAAAAGTCCCGATCGAGCTGCTCGGGGGGGATGTCCCCGATCCGGTGGGCGATCGTGTAGTAGGACATGTAGATCGTCGAGTCGCTGAGCGGTTCGATGACGAAGTCGTCGTCCCACGGCAGTTTCGTGCCCAGCCCGTAGTTGCGGATGCAGGGCCACTCGTTGAGCCAGTCGATCGTGTGGTCGTACTGTTCACGGGTGTTCTCCGGGATGGCGTCCAGCCCGTCGACCGCGGCGTGGGCTTTCGCTTTCCACTCGGCGTCGTTGTACCGCAGGAACCAGGTGTCCTGGTAGGCGACGACGACCTTCCCTCCCGCTCGCGAGATCACGGGCTCGGGGAAGTCATAGAGCTGTCCGAACGCGCCACGGTCGCGGAACTCGGCGGCCAGCTCCTCGCGGACGTCCTCGATGAGTTCGCCTGCGAACTCGCCGTACTCTTCGTGGAGCCGTCCAGTGTGGAACTCACGGTTGTACAGCTCCTTGGTGATCTCCTGCAGTTCGGGATCGTCGCTGTCCTCGATGCCCGCCGACTCGACGGCGTCTTTCGCGGGGACGTCGCCGTAGCCCTCGACGTCGAGAATGGGGACCGGTTCGATGGCACGGACGTCATCGGGGGCGATGCCGTATTCGGCGAGTTCGTCGGCGCGCGCTTTGGCCTCCTGCAGGGCGACGTAGTCGTCCGGGCTGTGTGCAGGCACGGACATCACGACACCGCTTGCGCTGTCAGGATCAACGAATCCCGCGGGGAGAATCAGTAACTCGTCGCCCGTGACGGGATTCTCGACGGTCGTCCCGACGATCTCCGCACCGGCGAACTCCCGCTCGATCTCGACGTCGTGGTCTTGCAGGGCGAGCTTTTCCGTTGCTTCGGCGGAGACGATCCACCGTTCGCCGTCGACCAGCGCCTCGGCGTAGGTGGCGTCGGGGTTGACGAAGGCGTTGGTGACGCCGCGGACGGTTTCGGGCCGGAGCGTCGCCATCGGGATGGTCGTCCCTTCCTCGGTCGTGAACTGCACGAGCGTGTACTCCTGGTACTCGACGTCCTCGCCCTCCAGCAGGTCGTGGGTGGTGACGGGGTTTTCCTGCTCGGTGCAGTACTTGACGGGGTGGAGTCCCTTCTCCAGCAATCCGCGCTCTTTGAGTGTCTCGTACTGCCAGGTGATGAACTTCGAGTAGCGCTCGTCGTTCGTGGTGAACTCCCGACGCCAGTCGATCGAGAGCCCGAGGTCCTTCATATTGGACTTGTAGAACCCTTCGATGAAGTAGCGGGCAAAGCCCATCGGGGTTTCCAGATCCTCCAGTTCCTCCTCCGGGACGTTGTAGGTGTTCGTCAGGACGTCCAGCTGGTCGGCCTCACCCTTCTTCAGACGCTCGACCGCGCCGACGATCGGGGTGCCAGTAACGTGCCAGGCGATCGGGAAGAGCACGTTGTCGCCCTGCAAGCGCCGGTAGCGCGCGTAGACGTCTGGGACGGTATAGGTACGAACGTGGCCGACGTGCATTCCGCCGCTGGGGTAGGGATACGGGACGGTGATGAACGTCGCCTCCTCGTCCGGGTCTGGGTCGGATTCGTACTGGCCGTCGTCGGCCCAGCGCTCGCGCCACCGGGCCTCGACCGCCTGCGGATCGTAGCTCATACAGTACCGTTTTTCCGGACCCCGTAAAAACACTACCAAGTTGCCTTTCTCTACTGGTACT